>CAZJMW010000009.1:0-28749 GCA_964547375.1 uncultured Dehalococcoidales bacterium
GGCAATATCAGGAAAGTTCGCATCATTCACGATAACAAGACAATTCTTGAAATCCCCCTATCTATCGGCGCCCCGGTAGCAGCTATCGGCATTCTGGCGGCCCCGATTCTGGCAGCCATCGGCGCCTTTGCCGCACTGGTAACCGAGTGCACCATCGAAGTGGAAAAAATGAATGAGGATACCATACAGACCGATGATTATACAATTCATAAAGACGAAAATATCTAAGAGCAGCTTGATTTTTCTGCTTTTAACGGCAGTTCTTTCGCTGACGGTTATGTCATGTAATGGGGCGGCATCGGACGGGGTATTTGTGAATAAAACAGTCGCAGAATGTTATACCCTGATTTCGGAAAACCAAAACAACCCCGATTTTATCATACTGGATGTACGCACACCTGCCGAATACACCTCCGGCTATATAGAAAACGCTATCAACTTAGACTACTATGAAGACGATTTCGAGGAAACACTGGCTACCTATGATAGGAACAAAACCTACCTGATATACTGCCGTACCGCCAACCGCACCGCATCTGTGATGAAAATTATGCAAAGGCTGGAGTTTACGGAGGTTTATAACATGCAGGGCGGCATCAACGCATGGAAAAGCGCCGGATATCCGGTAGTATCGTAGTTATACAATTACAACTATCGAGCTGTTGATTTATTACAATGCCGGATAGAAGCTATTTGCTATATTGACTGACCCAAGAACAACGGCCACACAAAGATGCCTAAAATAATTTTCCACCACACCAGGTGAGCATACCCGATGGTAAACAGCCAACCGATAAACCAGATTGCACCACCCAGAGCCGGTCCTGCAGAACCCCTTTCCATATTTGCCTCCCATATGAGATATTTACTTGATAATAATAGCACTTTTTAATGGGATGTAAATGGGTTTGGGAAGAGATTTTGTATTTTTTGTACTCTTTTTAATAAGAAAGATTTGATAACGTCCGACACCAAGAGTTATACTCACGTACGATACTATATAAAGAATAAATAATCTTATTCCTTTTATTCAGAGGTGAGAAAATGGAAATCCAATTTGTAATCGGGCTGGTAGCCGGAATTATTTTAGGAGTGATAATCACTTTAATCATTAACAGGAATAAAAACAAAGAAATCATCCATCAATTCGATTCGTTGTCTCGACAGGCGCTCAGCCAGAATTCAACGGATTTCATTAAACTGGCTAATGAAACGCTGACTAAACAAACTCAGGTCGGCGAAAAAGAACTTGAGGGCAAGAAGCAACTGATCGACCAGACGCTGGAAAGCATGAAAAAAGAGCTTGATAAGGTAGAAAAGGTAATCACTGATTTTGATAAAGCCAACAGTGACCGCTTTCTTTCATTAAACACAAATCTGAAGAATTCTGCAGAACAAACCTACAAATTACAAGAATCAACAAACAAACTGCAAAATGCATTAGCTAATACCAAAGTCAGAGGACAGTGGGGCGAAAGGATGGCCGAGGACGTTTTACAACTGGCCGGTTTTATCGAAGGAATAAACTACAGCAAACAACTTACCAGTAAAGACGCAGGAACGAGGCCGGATTATACTTTTATTCTGCCTCAGGACCTGATACTTAATATGGACGTTAAGTTTCCCCTGGATAATTATTTGCATTACCTGGATGCAGAAGGAGAAACAGACAAGCAAAGATATAAAAACCAGTTTTTAAGCGATGTTAAGCAAAGAATAAACGAAGTGGCTAAAAAGGAAGACTATATAAACGTAAACAAAAATACAGTTGATTATGCCCTGGTTTTTATACCGAACGAGCAGGTTTACTGTTTTATAAATGAAAATGACAGAGAACTGCTGGATTACTCGCTGAAAAATAAGGTTATATTATGTTCACCCATGACTCTTTATGCCATTCTGGCAGTTATTCGCCAGGCCATCGATAATTTTAATCTGGAGAGAACCGCAGCCAGCATGTTATCACTCTTCGGTACTTTTAACGAACAATGGGTAAAGTTTAAGGATAGTATGAATAGAATGGGCAAAAAAATAGAAGAGGCCCATTCGGAATTCGAGAGACTCTCCACTACCCGTTGCCGTGCGCTTGAGCGGCCGCTGGAAAGAATTGAGGATTTACGAAAAGATAAACAGATAGAGGCATACCAGCTACTTGAAGGTGATTCAGACAGCAGGCAGGATGAATAGAATAAGTTAATCTTAACTTCTATACCACATCCCCTCCCCCGGTCTGTTATAATAGAGGCATGAAAAAGATACTGCTGATTGACGGCAATGCTTTAGTTCACCGCGCATATCATGCCATGCCGCCCCTGACTGTTAAAAAAACCGGCGAACCAATCCAGGCTATTTACGGCTTTACCAATATGCTTATTAGAATTCTGAACGAACTGAAGCCGGATTACTTTGCCATCGCCTTCGACCGCAAGGCTCCCACCTTCCGCAAGAAAATGTTTGCAGACTATAAAGCTAACAGACCGCCAACCCCGGATGATTTGGTCAGCCAGCTGGCAAGAGCACGTGAACTGGCATCCTCGTTCAGCATCCCCATCTTCGAAATGGACGGATACGAGGCGGATGACGTCATCGGCACGCTTGCTAAAAAGGCTACGAAACAGGGAATCGAAAGCGTTATCGTCACCGGCGATGCCGACGCCATGCAACTGGTATCAGCGAGTGTAAAAGTGCTCTATCCCAAACCGCAAAGTTCTTTCGGCGATACCATTCTGTACGAGGCGGAGACTGTTAACGAGAGGTACGGCGTGCCCCCCGAACATATCGCCGACTTGAAAGCGCTGGTGGGAGATAAATCCGACAATATCCCCGGCGTAAACGGCATCGGCGACAAGACCGCCGTCAAGCTGATTCAGACCTTCGGCGGAGTGGAGGATATCTATAATCGCATCGATGAAGTAACACCGCTTAAACTGCGCGAAAAATTGCAGCAAAGCGAGGAAATAGCGCGTAAATGCAAGACGCTGGCAACAATTGCACGCGATATGCCCATCGAGCTTGACCTTGCTGTTTCCGATATTAATAATTTTGACCGCAATAAAGCGGTTTCATTCTTCCACGAACTGGAGTTTACCAAGCTGCTTTCAAGGCTTCCGGGAGCGGATAATGCAAAACCGGAAAAGGCAGCCTGCCCGCAATTAAGCTTCGATATGACCGAAAAGGTGGAGATTCAATACAGTATAGTCTGCTCGACTGACGCTCTGGAAAAACTGGTAAAAAGGCTTAAAGAAAAAGGCTCTTTTGCTTTCGATACCGAGACCACCGGTTTAAATACGCTAACCGATAAACTGGTAGGCATATCCCTCTCACCCGCCGCCGGCGAAGCCTATTATATCCCGGTGGGGCATATCGGCTGGGAACAGGTGCAGCAGCTTGCGGTAGAACAGGTCATTGAGAAACTGAAACCGGTATTCGAGGACGGTAAGATAGCAAAAATCGCCCACAACGCCAAGTTCGATATGGAGATTCTGGCGGAATACGGCATAACAGTCAATAACCTGGTATCCGACACCATGATAGCCGCCTACCTGCTGGGGGAGAAATCCCTGGGTTTGAAAGCGCTCTCTTTCAACCGGCTGGATATCGAAATGACCGAAATCACGGAGCTTATCGGCTCCGGCAAGAATCAAATCAATATGTCGCAGGTGGAGGTATCCGTTGCCGGTAAATACGCCTGCGCCGATGCCGATAATACCGTCAGGCTGGATAAGTTATTTACCACGGAATTGAAAGAGCAGGATTTATGGAAGCTCTATGCAGACGTGGAGATGCCACTCGTTCCTATAATAATGAAGATGGAGCGCAAAGGAATTGCGCTGGATACCAACCTGCTGGGAGATATGTCCGGCAGGCTGGGCAGGAGGCTTCTGGAACTGGAAGAGGATATTTACGCTAAAGCCGGGCGGCGTTTTAACATCAATTCGACCCAGCAGCTAAGCCCGGTTCTTTTTCAGGAACTTAAATTGCCGTCGGCGCGCAAGACCAAGAGCGGATTCTCTACAGATGCCTCGGTTTTAGAAGAATTGCGCGGGCAGCACCCGATTATAGAACTGATACTGGAATACCGACAGCTGACCAAGCTAAAATCGACCTATGTAGATGCCCTGCCGCAGCTGGTAAACACCAAGACCGGACGCGTGCACACCAGCTTCAACCAGACCAAGACCACCACCGGCAGGCTTTCCTCCAGCGACCCCAACCTGCAAAATATACCCGTGAAAGGGGAACTGGGCAGGGAAATCCGGCAGGCCTTTATCGCCCCGCCCGGTTATCGGTTACTATCCGCAGACTATTCACAGATTGATTTGAGGGCGCTGGCACACCTTTCGAGCGACCCGGAGTTACTCAAAACCTTTTCCAAAGATGGAGATATTCATACCGATACCGCTATCCGGCTGTTCGGGGTGGAAAAAGATAAGGTTACCGCCGATATGCGCAGGCTGGCAAAGACCGTCAACTTCGGCGTCATTTACGGTATGAGCGGCTACGGGTTGGAACAGGCCACCGAGTTCAGCCGGGCTGAAGCGGAAAAATTCATCACGGCCTACTTCGAAAAGTATCCGCGTGTTAAAGAATACATGGAAGAAACCAAAAAACAGGCACGCGAACTTGGATATGTTCAAACCATTCTGGGCAGGAGACGCGCCATTCCGGAGGTTAATTCATCCAACCGCAACCTGCGCGAGGCCGCCGAGCGCATGGCCATCAATATGCCGGTTCAGGGGACGTCCGCCGATATCATAAAAGTAGCTATGGTCAACCTGGATAAAGAGATGACCAGGCTAAAACTTAAAAGCTCGATGCTCTTGCAGGTACATGACGAGCTGATTTTCGAAGTCCCCGATGATGAAATGGACAGCATGCAGAAACTGGCGGTAAAGGTGATGTCGGAAGCCATCGCGCTCAGCATACCGGTAAAGGTGGAAACCAAGACCGGCAAAAACTGGGGGCAGATGGAGTAGCCCTTGAGCATATTTCGCACCGCTTATTTCATGCTGCTTGTCCTGCTGGTATTTATCATTATTGCCGTTGTTTCCGGTATGAACTTCCCCGGAGATACGGCTGTCAGCGTATGGATGACTGATATACAATCGCCTTTCCTCGATGCGTTGATGCCGGTCGTTTCGTACCTGGGGGCATTCCCCTACTGCATAATAGCCAGTTTGATTATCGGATTGGTATTCTGGTTGTTGAGAAAGAGGATTGAATCTCTGGTCATCATTGGCGTACCCTATATCGGTGTCATTATCAGTTATATTTTAAAGTTCCTGATTGACAGACCAAGGCCATTAGACGATGGTTTGGAAAACAGCTTCCCAAGCGGGCACACGATATATACATCGATTTTAATAGGACTGATAATCTATTTTCTGCCGCAGGTGGTAAAGAATAAGACCTGGTGCCTGGTACTGCGGATTATTGCCGGACTTGTAATAGTGCTGATGGGATTTTCACGCCTCTACCTGCAGCTACACTGGTTAAGTGATGTCTTATCCAGCCTGGTAATAGGCATACTGGTCATCGTTCCTGCTATAATTTCATATAAATACCTTTTGAAAAGAGATTTGAAATGCCTGAGCTTCCTGAAGTCGAAACCATAAAAAACGACCTCGAACCGCATGTTACCGGAAGAAAGATTAAGAGCGTCACGCTGCTCTGGGAACGTACCTTGCAGCAGCCTTCCAAAGAAGAATTTAGCCGTATTATCACAGGGCAGAAGATTACCGGCATGGACCGGCGCGGCAAGTACCTTATCTTCAACCTCGAAAGCGGATACAAGCTGATTATGCATATGCGTATGAGCGGCTCACTGATGCTGGGGAAAGACAATCCCCCACCCCACACCCGCGCCGTTATTCACCTCGATGACGGCAGCGAAATCTACTTCAATGACCCGCGCAAGTTCGGCAAGATGCAACTGGTAAAGGACTGCCAATGTGTGCTGGGAAAACTGGGAATAGAGCCGCTCGGCGTGGAGTTTAAGCCTGAAGTACTGGCAGGACTGCTTGGAAATCGAAAGACTCCGATTAAGGGTGTTTTGTTAGACCAGTGCCTGATTGCCGGCATAGGCAATATGTACGCCGACGAAGCCCTTTTTGCTTCCAAGATTCACCCGACCAGACCCGCAGATTCGCTATCCGAAGATGAAATTAAAGCGCTGCATAAAGCCATACAGGACGTTTTAGAGCTGGGAATCAAGAACAAGGGCGCCAGCGTCACCAATTATTTCAGACCGGACGGAGAAACGGGCAGCGCCCATAAGCAATTCAAGGTTGCCCACTGCAAGGATAAACCCTGCCCTGTCTGCCGGACTCCATTACAACGCATCAGAGTACATCAGAGGGGTACTTATTTTTGCCCGAATTGCCAGAGGGAAGAATAACAAAAGAATTAGTTTAACCCTCATCCGGCATCCCGACTGGTCGGGATTCAAGCATGGCATTCCGCCAACTGTCATCCTGAAGACACAGGGGGTGACTGAAGGATCTGGGGAGTGGGGAGAAATAGCAGACAGGTTGCCTCAGCATCAGGATTTAACGACATATTAACCCCACACCAGATGCTTCATTCGACCACCACGAATTCAGCATGACAATTTTCCGCCCACACCAGATGTTGAGTTCCGGCAAACCGGAACGAAATCCCGATTCATCGGGACTTCGTTCGACCACCATTTATACTTAGCGCAGCTAATGTGCGAATTCAGCATGACAGTTTCTCTGCTAACCATTTGGCTCTATCCGTAAAAACTGCTATAATTATGCTTTAACTAACAGGAAGAGGGTGAATTACTTAAATGGCGACAAAAAAAGCGACAGCAGCAGAAAAAGAAGAACTCAAGAAATTCATTGAGAACGTAAATAAGAAAGACACCAAGCGCAACGGAAAGAAAATAGAGTTTTCTTTTACCAACCGCAAGAGATAAACCTTTCTAACTAAGCAAGCTACGAATATTTCCGCTATCGGTCCGCTTGGTTTTATACCGGGACCGGGCGGAATGTTTTTTTACCTCTGTAATCAAAAAGGAAGCGGCTCTTATCAATCACAGTAAGTGTGACTAACAAGAACCGCTTTTTTATTCCCTGTTCTTTTCAAGCTTTATTTTTCGACCGGTATTACGATACGGGTCGAAAGATTTTTTTCAGCGACATCGCCGGGGGAATTGAAATAATATTCGTAGTATAAACCCTTCGGTTTGCAGCCGTTTTCCCCTATCCAGTCGAAAAGTTTCTGATAGACCGGTTTTAAATCGGTATACGGTCCTTCATGCAAATACACAACGGCATCACCGGAATATGTTTCTCCGGCTTTTATATCATCCCTTCCGGGCAGACTTTTTGATACGGGAACACCCAGTTCGATATCGAGGCTTTGTACATCCAGCCTGTGATAGGCGGCAAAGGGGGCATCGGCCGGCGTTTCTCCCAGTTCGGTCAGGTAATCGGAGATTCTGCGATAACTATCATTAATAAGACCCGGCAATTTCTCGACAGGAGTTTCCAGCCTTACCGACAGCACCGGTTTCGCTTCCAAGTTTTTCAATTCAATTTTCGATTCCACCAAAATTTCCTCCAATAAAATAATTTAGATAGCTAAATTTCAAAAGCAAAAGGATGCCCTTCGCGCTCGAAATCAGGTACATAGTATTCTGCGGCTTCAAGTTGCTGCACCCAGCCGTTTTCCATGCCGAGTTCAACCACCAGGTTGAATACCTCATCGAATTCCTGCTGAGAGATGCTTCTGGCAAGCGGCAGCATCTCTAAAGCACGGTGCATCGGGTGATACTGCGACATTACGCTGATGGTCACCTCAGGCGACAGTTCTGCTGCCAGCCAATTCAATACTTCCCGGCTGCCGGATAACCTTTCCGGCAGTATCAGGTGGCGTACAATCAGCCCGCGCTCTGCAATGCCGTTATCATCGATGACAAGATTACCAACCTGCCGGTACATTTCCTTGATAGCAGCCTGAGCTGCCTCGACATAATCGGCAGCACCGGATAATTCCAGTGCGTGTTTATTATCGAAATACTTGAAATCGGGCAGGTAGATATCGATAACGCCGTCCAGTTCCTTAAGAGTTTCCATGCTATCGTAGCCGTTGGTATTATAGACCAGCGGAATATTCAGCCCCAGCGGAACGGCTTCTACAAGAGCCCTGATAATCTGCGGAACGAAATGGGAAGGGGAAACCAGGTTGATGTTATGGCAACCCAGTTCATCCTGCAGGCGGAGCATATGCTCTGCCAGTTGATGACACGTTATTTCATTCGATTTTTGTTTAATCCAGTTCTGGCTGATCTGGTGATTCTGGCAATAGACGCAGCGCAGATTGCAGTTTGCAAAAAAGATGGTTCCCGAACCCTTTTCGCCGGAGAGAACCGGCTCCTCGCCATGATGGTCGCAATAAGAGGCGACAACGGGCAAGGCCTCGGAATTACAATATCCCATTTCCCCGCCAAGGCGGTTAGCTCCGCAATTCCTCGGGCAGATATCGCAGGCAGCCAGCCTCTTTTCGAGTCGCTCGGCGCGCTTTGCCAGTTCGCCCGATTCATAAAGTGAAATATATCCGGGTATCATGAAAATTACCTCATAATTATCAATAAATTTAAAACCGGTTTCTCTCAATCATCGTTGTTATTTCGCCTCCGGGACTGTCCCGATGAATCGTAACTCCAAGAAGACACCATGAGTTACTTTAAGCTTGAAAGTCACAGATTTAACGGTTCTACCATCCGAATTACCACTCTGCAGTTCTCTCCATTCCACAAAGGGAGATTAAGAGGGATTTTGGCAGATTATCCGAATTGATAGCACATATTGCAACAAATCTCCCTCACTCCCTCTTTTCCAAAGAGGGAAAGTACCGCAAATGTTTCAATCATGCACAGTACCTGTCTTCTGTGATATGGCAATTAATAAAGCCGTAATTTCGCTTGCCTCGCCGCTATTCCCCGCCGGTTTTATCCTGTGCCTTATTCAGGACTGCCAGCGCTTCGCTTATGCGCTTCATGCAGCGCTCTTTACCGAGTACCGCCATTGTCTGGAAAAGCGGAGGCGCCACTTCCCTGCCGGATGTTGCCGACCTCAGCGTACCGAATAACTGCCCGGTCTTGACCGCCAGCGTTTCTGCCATCGGCCTCAGGACTGTTTCCAGATTGTCTTCCGTAAATTCAGGCAGTTCGTCCAGCCCATTTAACGCAGTCTCAAGGATTATCCCGGTAGTTTCACGAGTCGTCTTTTTGGCAATAAGAATATTAGGGTCATATTCGAGCTTATCGGTAAAAAAGAACTCGGTCAGTTCTGCCATTTCGTTCAGCTTTTTAACCCTTTCCTGTACCAGCGGAGCAATCTTTTTAACGTAGTCCAAAGAAAGGGGCCTTTTTACTTCCGCCGGCAGGTCTCTTTCAAGAAAGGGGATTACCCTTTGTGAAAAGTCGTCGATACTCAAATCACGTATATAAACCCCGTTCATCCAGTCCAGCTTTTCGACATTGAAGATGGCTCCGGTGGAGTTTACGCGACCCAGCGTAAAGTTCTTGATAATTTCTTTAACAGTCATCAGTTCGGTTTTTCCGTCCAGCGACCAACCCAGAAGCGACAGGAAGTTCATCATTGCTTCCGGCAGATAGCCCTGGTCTTTGTAATCCATTATAGAAACCGACCCGTGACGCTTGCTGAGCTTGGACCTGTCGGTCCCCAGAAGCATCGGCATATGGGCAAATTCGGGTGGAGTATATCCCATGGCTTTATACATCAACAGGTGACGGGGTGTGCTCGAAAGCCACTCCTCTGCCCGCAGTACATGGGTTATTCCCATCTCGTGGTCATCGACGATGCTGGCAAGATGATAGGTGGGATACCCGTCAGATTTTATGATAACGAAGTCATCGATAGTCGAGTTTTCAAAGGTTACATCGCCGCGAATGATATCATGAAAAGAGGTTTTCCCTGAAAGCGGTGTGCGGAAACGCACTACCCTTTTCATACCCGACATCCACTTTAAAGTGCTCTCCGGAACAGACATATCGCGGCAACGCCTGTCGTAGCCGGGCGGCTGCTTGTTTTTCATCTGCTCGTTGCGCATTTCCTCAAGGCGTTCCGGCGTGCAGTAGCAATAGTAAGCATCGCCCTGTTCTATTAATCTTTTAGCGGCTGACTTGTATTTATCCAGCCGCTGTGATTGCACATACGGTCCGAAATTACCGCCGACCTCGGGGCCTTCATCCCAGTCTATTCCCAGCCAGCGCAACCCATCGAGAATGGCTTCTACCGCGCCCTCTACCGTGCGGGCAACATCGGTATCTTCGATACGTACAATGAAGCTGCCGCCGTGGTGACGGGCAAAAAGCCAGTTGAATAAAGCTGTCCTGATATTACCCACATGGGGGTAGCCGGTGGGGCTGGGGGCATAACGTACTCTGATTTTATCACTCATAACCATATCCCTATCAAGCAATTATTATAACAGATTAACAAATCTTTTTACGCCCCGGCACCGGTCGGGTTGGGATTTGTTACTTTAATTTTTTGCTGAGGCAGAATTACCACAAACGTTCCGGCAATTTTATCATGAAGCCCCTGCTTTTGCTTATCGAAGGCAATCCAGATAAAGCCGAAGAAAAGCAACGCCGCCGATATAATGTACCCGAGATACCTCAGAAATGCAATCCCAAAGGTTATATTTGTGCCATCGGGACGAATAACCTTGATATTCATCACCATTTTCCCCAGGGTTTGACCGCGCCAGACCCAGAATATTACAAAATAACCCACTACTATTATCAGGGTCAGCAGGTTGCAGAGGATAAACTGGGGCAGAATCAGCCAATTATAGATATCCCCGATAACATCGGGATTCCATATGCTGATATATCCCAATTGCCGGAATGGCATACAGAAGGAAGACAAAACCGCTAAAACCACCGCATCTATAACAAAAGCGGCAAATCTGCGCCAGAAACCGGCAAATTCAAGGATAAGACCGCCAGACTCTTCCTGCATTTAATCCCCCGCCGAGAATGCCCAGTAAAATACTTCCTATATTCTAACACCACGGGAGTCAACAATCTAGGAAAAAGACAGACGGTTTATGAGATATGTTCCAGCGCCAGCTTTAAATCATCGGGCAGCTCGGATTGAAATTCAGTATATTTTCCGGTTGACGGCAGGTAAAAACCGATGCGATGGGCGTGCAGGAATTGCCGGCTGAGAAACGGCACTTTAATGCCGTATGTTATGTCACCTACCACGGGGAAACCAATCGCCGCCAGGTGTACCCTGATCTGGTGGGTGCGCCCGGTTTCCAGTGTTATTTCGAGCAATGAGTAGCCATCGGTATAGTATTTGACGACACGGTAACGGGTACGAGCTTCCTTGCCGTTTTCGGTTATCGCCATGCGCTTGCGGTTCCCCTTATCCCGCCCCAGGTTGGCTTCGATAAGACCTGTTTCCGGTTTGATATGCCCTTTCACCAGCGTCAGGTATATTTTAGTTACCGAGCGCGATTTGAACTGTTCGGACAGATTTGCCAGCGACTCCCTGTTCTTGGCTACCAGTACCAGCCCCGAGGTGTCTTTATCCAGCCTGTGAACGATACCCGGGCGCAAACGCTCGCCTCCACTGTCGGCTAACTGCGGAAAATGCGACAAGACGGCATTGACCAGCGTATGCTCAGGGTGCCCGGGAGCAGGATGTACCGTCAGCCCGGCTGGTTTATCGATTACCAGAAGGTCATCGTCTTCATAGATGATAGTAAGGGGAATCGCCTCTGCTTTCAGTGCGGTGGTGTCAATTTCAGGGATGCTTATAATAATGCGGTCACCACAGCTAAGCTTGAAACTGGCTTTTTCCGCACGATTATTAACCGTGACCTGGTTATTATCGATAAGTTTCTGAATATAACTGCGCGAAACGGCGGGAAGTTTTAAGGCTAAATACTTGTCCAGCCGCTCCCCTGCCACCTCGACCAGCAATTCGTGGATTTCTTTAACCATAAATAGTAACTATCAGTCCCTGGCCAACCTGATGTAGGTAATAGCCAGAAGCACCGCCCCCACCGAAATTCCGGCATCGGCTACATTGAATGTGGCAAAGAAATCCACATCGATAAAATCAATCACGTAGCCGTAGCTCAAGCGGTCGATGAGATTCCCGACAGTACCGCCCATAATTAAACCAAGCGATAATCTCGCCGGTATAGTTCTTAAAAAATCGAAACGGGTGGACATGTAAAAGACGATAAACAGCAGCAGTATGATTCCGATTATCGAAAATATAGACAGTAAATAGGTATGGTCGCGGAATATACTGAAGGCGGCGCCGGTGTTTTGTACATAGGTAAAATGGAATAAGCCGGATTCGGGAATGGACTGGCCAAGCGTCATGTTCGTCTTAACAATATATTTTGTTAACTGGTCTATTGCTATTACAGGCAAGGCCACCCCAAAAAAGAGCGAACCCCGCCTGTAAAACTGTGTAAAAAAATGTTTTACTTTATCCATTCCTTGCTTTACTTGCGTTACACTCCATGCAATACAATGCCTGCGGTAAAGCTTCCAATCTTTCAGGATTTATCGGCTTTCCGCAGAGTTCGCAGATTCCGTAATTGCCCTTTTCAAATTTTTCCAGCGCCCGTTCCACCTCTGCCAGTTGTTCTTTCGTCCGCTGTTCGAGCGCCATGCGGTTTTCCAGATCGGCAGTTTCAGTGGCTTCCTCTTCCCTCTTGCCGAAAGGACTGCCTTCACGCCTGTTCTCAGTCGGACGGCTGGCTTTCAACTGTTCAAGCTGGTCTTCCAACCGTTTGCGGTCATTCTCCAGGCGAAGCTTTGTTAATTTATGATTCGTAGTTTTCACTTGTCTGTCCCCCGTATAAGTGCTATTAAGCTGCTTCAGAACTTATTCTGAAGAACTGTATATATGCTTCTATACTTATCTTTTATGGGAATATCGTAAAAGCAGTAAAAAACTATCTGAATAAAAGCGTATGACCGGTACCAGCAATCGCCTTACAAGAACACGAAAATGTCCCCGAACAGGCAAAGGCCGCCCCAAAACTCAATTTATCACTTATATGATATAATATCCTGCCTTTCATACCCCCTAAGTGTAACCTATTTATACCAGTTAATCAATACCCCGGCCAATTTATTTTAACATTTGAAGAAACAGCTATTGACAGTATTAAATTCTTCTGTTAAGATATGTAACTGAAAATATTTTCATTTATGTACTTGGAGACTAAAGGGATATTTAAAATGAAGCTCAGTGAGGATAGAATTAAATCCATATTAAGGCAGAACGGGTACAAGGCTACCCCTCAAAGGCTTACCATTATCAAGGAATTCGCCAAAAGCAATCAGTTTTTAACCCCGGCAGACCTCTATGACATGCTGAAAAACAATCATCCCGATATCGGTATGGTAACCGTATACCGGGTACTGGATATGCTGGACAGGCTGGGGCTGGTATGCAAGGTTCATGCCGGCGGGGACTGCCACAAATACAAGATAAACACAGATGAGCATCACCATCACCTGCTCTGCTCTAATTGCGGAATGGTCATCAATTTCCCCTGCGACGAACCCAACCTGGAGGAACTGAAGAATAAAATAACCGCGGAAACCGGCTTTACTATAAAAACACACATCCTTGAATTCGTTGGGTTCTGCCCCAGGTGCAACAACGAAAGCAATATAAATAACAGCAACGGTTAACAAGAAGGCAGACTAAAAGGTATAAAATTAGCAACGGTTGTCGACTCCGCTTTCTGTTTTTAGAAAAAGTCGAGGAGGAAAATAATAGTTGAAAATAAATAATATGATATCCGGAAGATACTTTTTAGCAGTAGTGGCAGTCTTGCTGATGGCATTAATAATGGGGGGATGTAATCCCGGCACCGTCACAAAAACAGGCAGCGATAGATTAAAAATAATCGCTTCTATTACTCCGGTGGCTGATTTTATTCAACAAATAGGCGGTGACAAGGTGGAAGTAACCTTAATGGTTCCTGCCGGAGCCAGCCCGCACACATACGAACCCACTACCAGCCAGATGGTTTCTGTCAGCGAAGCAGATGTCTTTGTTAAAGTCGGCTCCGGTGTAGACTACGAAGAAATCTGGATGAACGATATCATAGATATGAACAGGGATATGCTGGTTGTGGATTGTTCTACCGGTGTAGAGGTAGTCAATGGTGACCCACATATCTGGAGCTCCCCGTTAAATGCGCAGCAAATGACAGAAAACATCTACAACGGTTTAATCCTCCGTGACCCCGATAATGCGGATTATTATCAATCGAATTATGAAAGTTATCTGCAAAAACTGGAAGTATTGCACACTGACATCACGAATACTTTTGCCGGCTTCGAAAACCGCCGCTTTCTAATATATCATCCTTCATTCGGTTATTTCGCCAAAGAATATGATTTGATACAATTACCGGTAGAACACCAGGGCAAAGAGCCTACACCGCAGGTAATTCAGGAATGTATCGACCAGGCACGCCAGTATAATTTGAATTATGTCTATGTAGCGCCCCAGTTTGCCACCTCTTATGCCGAAACAATTGCAGCGGAGATAGCTGGTAGTGTATTATACATTGACCCGTTACCTTCATCTTACATATCGAATATGAGGAGCGTAGCGGCATCAATTGCACTGGAACTCGAATAGGATATGGCAAAAGAAAAAGAAATTGTTAAATTTAAGGGTGTCTGGGCATACTATAATCATCACCCGGCATTGCAGGATATCAACCTCTCCATACATGAAAGGGATTTTCTGGGCATCATCGGACCTAACGGCGGCGGAAAAACTACCCTGCTTAAAATCATGCTGTGTCTTTTAAAACCACGGCGCGGTACTGTTACCGTGCTGGGGAAAGACCCCTGTGAAAGCCGTTCACAGATTGGTTATGTTCCGCAAAAATCCTATTTCGACAAGCATTTTCCCATCGACGTCTGGCAGGTAACCCTGATGGGGCTCTATAACCGAACCGGACTCTTTCGCCGTTACTCCCGCGAAGATAAAAAGAAAGCTGAAGAAGCGCTCGAAAGAGTCAGTATGCTCCAGCATAAAAATCGCCAAATCGGAGAGCTCTCCGGCGGCCAGCAGAAAAGGGTCTTTATAGCCCGTGCGCTGGCATCCGACCCGAAGCTGCTGCTTTTAGATGAACCGATGGAGAGCGTCGACCCCAAGGTACAGGGAGAGCTTTACGGACTATTGAAGGAACTCCAGCAGGAAATGGCAATTGTTCTCGTTTCACATGATGTAACCGCTATTTCCATTTATGTCGACGAAATCGCCTGTTTAAACCAGACACTGGTATATCACGGCCCGAAAGAAATATCGGATGAAGTACTGGAAGGCACCTACCAGTGCCCGATTCACCTGATTGCACACGGAACCATCCCGCACGTTGTTTTAAAGGAGCACCAGTAGTGTTTGATATATTCGGATACCACTTCATGCAAAACGCCCTGCTGGCGGGCCTGCTGGCTTCGATAGCCTGCGGCATCATCGGCGCCTATGTGGTTTCCAAGAAAATCGTCTTTATCAGCGGGGGTATCGCTCATGCCTCTTTCGGCGGTATCGGTCTGGGGTATTTTCTCGGCATAAGCCCCGTTATAGGCGCTACCGGTTTCGGGCTGATAGCAGCTATCGCGATGGGGCTGACCACCCGCAGAACAAAACTCCCCGAAGATACTGTTATCGGTATCCTGTGGGCAACCGGCATGGCGCTGGGAGCCATCTTCATCGGGCTGACACCCGGATATACCACCGACCTGTTCAGTTACCTTTTCGGCAATATTTTAACCGTTCCGGATTCCGAACTGCTTTTGATACTGATACTGGACGTTGTTATTCTCGGGGTAGTCACTCTGCTGTACAAGGAATTCCTTGCCATCTCCTTCGATGAAGAATACAGCACCGTTATCGGTATGCCAACAGAAAAATTATATCTGACTATGCTCTGCCTGATTGCACTGACAATCGTGGTAATGATTCGCGTGGTAGGCATCATACTGGTCATTGCCCTGCTTACCATTCCGGCTTCGCTGGCGCGCCAGTTTACCCATGATATGAAGAAGATGATGGCGCTTTCGGTGCTGTTCAGTGTTATTTTTACCTTTACCGGGCTGATGCTTTCCTACTGGCTCGACCTGGCATCGGGTGCTACAATAATCGTCACTGGCGTCGTTATCTTCTCTCTTGTCATTGTGATACGCAAACTGGTATCCTCCAGAGGGTTGCCATCTAAAAAGATGTAGCCTATAATCAGTTAAAAACTAGCGGGAGTATATATAGTGAACCTTTCCGTTCAGCTGGCGCCCAAAAACAAGCGCGGACTGCTTCTTTCCAACCCGGTCATGACGGCTTCCGGCACGTTCGGGTACGGAAATGAATACAGCGGTTTGATTGATATTCAAAAACTGGGCGCTATTATCTGCAAGGGAACCACCCTCGAACCCAGAGACGGCAACCTTCAACCCCGTGTTTGTGAAACCGGGTGGGGTATGCTTAATGCCATCGGATTACAAAACATCGGCGTTGAGGCCCTGATAAAAGAAAAAGCCCCCGAATGGGTGAAATGGCAGGTCCCGGTAATCGTAAATATCGCCGGAAAAACCATCGACGAATATGCTAAACTGGCTTCCATGCTGGATGGAGTTGCCGGTATCAGCGGGCTGGAAGTGAATATCAGCTGCCCCAACGTTAAAGCGGGAGGTGTCGAGTTCGGTACCAACCCCGATTCCGCAGCTGCCGTAACTTCGGCAGTGCGTAAAGCCACTACCCTGCCCGTTATAGTAAAACTGACCCCCAATGTAGGCGACATTAAAAGCATTGCCATGGCGGTTGAGGCCGCCGGAGCCGATGCCGTATCACTTATCAATACACTAAGGGGGATGGCAATAGATATCAATAAAAAGAAACCCCTGCTGGGTAATGTTAGCGGCGGGCTTTCAGGACCGGCTGTAAAATCGGTAGCGCTTTGGATGGTATACGAAACGGCCGGCGCGGTTAAGCTCCCCGTTATCGGCTGCGGAGGGATTGCCACCGCTACAGACGCCATCGAATTTCTAATGGCGGGAGCCGCTGCCGTGCAGGTGGGTACCGCTACATTCGTCAATCCGCACGCCCCGATCGATATACTCGAAGGAATAAAAGACTTTATGAGCAAAAAGGGAATCGACGACATAAGCAGGCTTATCGGCATTGCCCGTTAAACCTGAAAATGCGCCCGGATGGCTTATATGTCTTTAAATAATTATTTCAATCGAATATCTAAAGGGCTGAAAAGTAAATTAATCAGTTCGTTAGCCCTGATATGCCTTGTTCCTTTGCTATCGGCCGGATGCGCCGGGGCTGCGGAGTCGCTAACCGACAGAGCAACAAGCGAATATCCGGATATCGATAGCTATGTCGAACAGATTCAGAAACATGAGAACATCCCCGGCATTGCAATCGTGGCGGTACAGGGCGGGGAAATCATTTTCTGCAAGGCCTACGGAGTCTCAAGTGTCGAAAATAACCAACCGCTGACCACTGCTACCCTTTTCGACCTGGCATCGCTTACCAAATCGTTTACCGCGCTCGGCGTATTGCTGCTGGAAGATGCCGGAATAATCGATATAGACCAGCCGCTGCAAAAATACCTGCCCGGCTTCCAAATTGCCGATGCGAGGGGCGCCCATATCACGGTACGACACCTTCTCAACCAGACCAGCGGCATCCCCGGTGTATTCTCCGAAATCCTGATTTTTAACGACAGCTACGCAGAAATGCTGGCTTCGCTGGGTAATTTGAGACTGAACGGTGAACCCGGCAGCGCTTTCGAATATGCCGACTTAAACTACTGCCTGCTGGGAGCATTGATTGAAAACGTATCGGGCATGACCTATGAAGAATACATGGAAGCTAATATATTTACTCCCCTCGGCATGAACCATACTACTGTCGACCCGGATAAAGCGGAGACACTGGGGAAAGCGGACGGTCATCAGCCAATGTACGGCAAGGTAGTTGTGCGCAACATCCCCGCTATGAAGAGCGCCCGGGCAGCCGGCTGGGTGATGTCCTGCGCCGAAGATATGGGAAAATGGCTGCTGCTTAACATGAACAGGGGGGTTTTGAACGGCAAACAGCTGATCCCTGTCGATGACATTGAGCAGCTACACTCGATGGCCGTTCTCTACGAGGATAACAACGAGCAGATGGCTTACGGTATGGGGTGGAGTATCAGCTATACGACAGACATCCTCTACCACTTCCATTGCGGAGATACCCCCAACTTTACCGGCGATATGCTGCTGCTTCCTGAACATGATACCGGCATTGCCGTAATGGTAAACGGTCAGGTTAGCAATGTCAGCCATAATATCGCCACCCAAATCGCCAATATACTGCTGGGGTTAAACCTGACATCCATCAACGTACCGTGGTGGGCGCACTGGAAAGCGCTGGATACCCTGGCAACCGGCATCCTTTTTTCGGTAATCGGATTGTTCATCATATTGGGAATGTACCTGTGGTGGCTATCCAATCAATTCCGTGCCGGCAAACGCTGTTTATTCCGGTCACATATTGCCGGGCCTTTCCCTCCGGCGTGGCAAATAGTGCTTTATTCGCTGCCGCTGGTCATCTTTTCCATGATACTTGCCGCCGGCAACGTGCTACTGAATACCCTCTACGGCTATAACATCTTCGAAGCGCTGGCGCTCTTTGGCATGGGTGCGCCGCCCGGCCTTTATCTTTCGGCAATATTATCGATTATAATTCTGACAATATGGGTTTTTCTGCTTGTTTTGGTGGGTTTGTTTGTCCGGCAGACCAGGAAAGCCTGCTAGCACTCTACAAGCTTTTGTCCGGCAAGATAGGCCTTGCCCAGAGCGCCCGGTTCCAGGCTGATATTTCCGGCTTTATCTATACCGGAAAAGACCAGTTCGCCGGCGTATTCGATATCCAGGCTGATAAAAAGCGCTTTTACCGTAGCGATGGCCGGCTGGAAGAGATTGGGGAATCTCTGCCCCCCTACCGAAACAAACAGCCCCTTGCGCACTTTTTCATTTCCCAGCGGAGGAACATGCAGTTTATACTTCTTTGCCCATAACGACTGGCAGCGGTCTACCATGGCCTTGGTTTGAGCGGTCAGACCCATAAAATGCAGCGGCGAGGCCAGCACAATTCTATCGGCAAGCATCAGTTCTTTATATATATCCTGCATATCGTCATTTATTTTGCAGATTCCGGCCTCAAAACAATCATCACAGCTTTCACAGGGGGCAATATTCAATTGACTGAGTACAATCGTTTTCACCTCCGCCCCGCTATTTGAAGCGCCGCGCAAAACCTCTGCCAGCAACTTATCGGTGTTGCCGTTGCGGCGCGGACTGCCGGCCAGCCCCAGCACCCTCACTCTAAATTCCCCGTAATGGATTCGAGGATGATTTTCTCACGCGCTTCCATTATATCGGCTTCATCGTCTTCGATATGGTCATACCCAAGGAGATGCAGAACTCCATGGATGGTGAGAATGGCAACCTCTTTTTTGACGGAGTGGTTATGTTCCTCTGCCTGAATAACCGCCTGCGGGAAGCTGATAATTACTTCGCCGAGCTGCTTCGTGCCGTATGACGGTATAATAAAAGCAAAATCATCCCCGTCTTCGGAGGGGAGTTCATCCTGCATGGCAAAGGAGAGTACATCGGTTGGTTTATCGATTTTTCGGTAATCCCTGTTGAGCTGGTGGATTCTCTCCTGCCCGGTAACAAGCAGGCTCATTTCGATATTATCGCCGGCACTCTCGGCCTTGAGCACAGCCTCTATTATTCCATGCAGCCATTTTTCGTCGAGGCAATCCTCGAAACCCTCGTCGAAAAGGATATCTATTTCCATAGTGCACATCATAGCACAGGAATAAGTTATCGACAATCATTTTTAAGAATAAAGGGTAATAAAATGCCAATGCTGATTTTTTACCTATAGGGAACACATCCAGGATTGTCATCCTGAACGTAGTGAAGGATCTGAATGCAATTCGATTTTCGTCGCCGTTTTTCCGACAAATCGCGACTCAAAACGAACATCTTCTATTGTTTATATGCGGGGCGGGGTAATTAGATGGTATCGTCCCGACGTGTCGGGACTTCATCCGCCTGCGGCACCTTCGCAACGCCGGTTGTAAATAAAGGCAAGAATTACCACTCCGCGATTCTCTCACTTTAGCAAAGGGAGATTAAGAGGGATTTTGGCAGGTTATCGGAATCGATGGAGCAATCCGCAGCAAATCTCCCTCATTCCCTCTTTTCCAAAGAGGGCAGGTACACAAATGTCATCCTGGCGGGAGTGAAACGACCGAAGGAACTTGGGAGGAGTGGCTATTATGTTATTCCGCCTGTTGCCGTAGATACCGTTGTTCTGTTTCTCCCCACCCACCAGATCCTTCAGGCACCCCCTGTGTCTTCAGGATGACATTTTTAGTTTTGTCATGCTGAATTCGCACATTAGCTGCGCTAAGTATAAATGAAGGCTGAATGAAGTATCCGGGTCGGGGTATTTATAAATCCCCCTTCTCTGATTTCGGAGACGGGGGACAGCAGGCTAAAGTATTACCGAATAATAAAATCGTATGAAATATATGTTTCTCTCCCCTAACCCCGCAGCATTTCCGACGTTATACTAGTAGAATGTAAATAACAACCGGAGGTTAAACCATGAAAAAATTTATCTTTTTACTTTTGAGTATCGTGCTGGTTTTGAGCACTGTTTCCTGCGCACAGACGCAAAACTACGGCGCCGAAGCCAAATCCGATAAACCCTACGACACGTCTCCCGCGGTAAGCGATTCGGCGCTGGCAGAACTCATAAACGGCAATAACGAGTTCGCTTTCGACCTCTACAGGCAGCTTGCAGCCGCCAAGGAAGGCAACTTCTTCTATTCCCCCTACAGCATATCCTTAGCGCTGGCAATGGCCTATGCCGGAGCCAACGGGCAAACCGAAGAGCAGATGGCAGAGACCTTGAAGTTCCTGCTGGAGGATGAAGAACTGCATTCCGCCTTCAACAAGCTGGCTATCGAACTCAACAGCCGTAACGAAATACCAGCCGGCAGCGAAGCTCAGGGTTTCGAGCTTAATATCGTCAATGCCACCTGGGGTCAGCGCGGCTTCGAATTCATGCAGGCTTTTCTGGATGTTCTGGCTGAAAATTACGATGCCGGAATCAGGCTGCTCGACTATGAATCAGACCCCGAGGCTTGCAGACAGGTAATCAACGACTGGGTTTACGAACAGACCAACGGTAAAATCGAAGACCTCATTCCCGAAGGCGCTATAGATGAGATGACACGCCTCGTTCTTACCAACGCCATCTACTTCAACGCCGCCTGGCTGCACCAGTTCGATGAGGATTATACATATGATGATGTTTTCTATCTGCCGGACGGCAGCACGGTTACGGTACCGATGATGCACCAGAGCGACAGATTCAGCTATTTAGACGGCGATGATTATACGG
Organism: uncultured Dehalococcoidales bacterium; assembly: GCA_964547375.1. Taxonomy (GTDB): domain Bacteria; phylum Chloroflexota; class Dehalococcoidia; order Dehalococcoidales; family UBA5627; genus UBA5627. Next base: position 21,534 of record CAZJMW010000009.1, read on the forward strand.
CCATCGAAATGCTCTACGATATCTATGAAATGTCGATGGTTATCATTATGCCGGACGAAGGCACGTTTGACGAATTCGAAAATGCCCTGACAGCCGCAGTAGTAGAAAATATTATTGGCAGCATGACATCAGGAAAAGTCAACCTTACCATGCCCAAATTCGAGTTCGAATCCGATTTCAGCTTGAATAATGCATTAAAGGCGATGGGCATGACCGACGCCTTCTCCGATATTGCAGACTTCTCCGGGATTACCGATAAGACCGACCTTATCATCAGCGATGTCGTTCACAAGGCATTCGTCTCGGTGGACGAAGAAGGTACCGAAGCGGCAGCCGCTACCGCCGTTATCTTCCAAGAAACTGCCATGCCCATCGAAATCAATGAGGTCAATATCAATCATTCATTCATCTTCCTTATCAGGGATATTACAACCGGGTCCATCCTGTTTATAGGAAGAGTCATCAATCCGGCTATGTAGATTGCAGGTAAGTCCAAAGGAGATACAGATATGAAAAAAATAATTTTCAGTGTGCTTGCCGCAATACTGGTCTTGAGTACAGTCTCATGCTCTCAAACGCAGGGGTACGGGCAGGAGCTTAAATCGGATAAACACCACGATACTTCGCCTGATGTCAGTTATTCCGACATGGAAACTTTAGCCGGAGGCAATAACGAGTTCGCCCTTGAACTCTACCGCCAGCTTAGCGCAGGTGACAACGGCAACCTGTTCTTCTCCCCCTACAGCCTGTCTGTTGCGCTGGCGATGACCTATGCCGGTGCGGAGGGAGCTACCAAAGAACAGATGGCGGAGACCCTCAACTTCATACTCGAGGAAGAGGATTTGCACGCCGCTTTCAATAAGCTGGCAATTGAGCTTGCCGGGCGCGGAGAAGGCAACAAGAGCGAGGATGAAGAGGGATTCAAGCTGAATGTCATCAACGCTATCTGGGGTCAGGTCGAATACGCCTTCCTTGATGAATACCTGGATACGCTGGCAGTAAATTATGACGCCGGATTGAGGCTGCTGGATTTCGCAAGCGACCCGGAAGCCTGTCGCCAGACTATAAATTACTGGGTCAGCCGGCAGACCGAGGGAAAAATCGAAGACCTGATTAAAGAAGGCATCATTTCTGAAATGACGCGATTGGTTCTGACCAATGCTATCTATTTTAATGCCGCCTGGGAATTTCCTTTCGACGAGGATAATACGACTGACGGGACATTCTACCTTGAAGACGGCAGCACCGTTACCGTTGCAATGATGCACCAAACCGAAGACTTCAACTATGCAGCAGGCGACGGCTACCAGGCAGTCGAACTGAAATATGACGGCAACGAGCTTTCGATGCTGATTATCCTGCCGGATGACGGCAATTTCGAGCAGTTCCAGGCATCATTTAATGCAGAAAAACTGGATGCAATTATAGACGAAATGCGTACCGCCGATGTTACACTTACCATGCCAAAATTCGAATATGAATCCCAGTTCAGCGTCAAGGACACGTTGCAGGCTATGGGAATGACAGATGCCTTTGGGATGGCTGCCGACTTTTCCGGTATCGACGGCACTTTTGACCTGTACATCGAGGATGTCGTTCACAAGGCTTTCGTATCGGTAGATGAAGCCGGAACCGAAGCCGCCGCTGCTTCAGCGGTTATCATGAACCTGAAAGCGATTATGGAACAGGCCGAAGTTACCCTAGACCATTCGTTTACTTACCTGATTCGCGATATCCAGACCAATACTATTTTATTTGTGGGAAGTGTTGTAAACCCGGCAGTATAGTGCTATAGTAAAATCATCCTATAAGATAATTTACAATTGAATATAATTTACCTCGGGAGAGGAGTAGCCATGAAAAAGCTGGTTTTTAGTTTGCTGGCGATAATACTGGTATTGAGTACCATATCATGCAGCCCTGTGCAAGACCCGACAACGACACAAACACAGGACACGACAACGACGCACACCAATACCAATACCGTAATCAAGACACTGGTCGAACAATACGGGCAGTATCTCAAGGCAGATACGAACTACAACTCCTCCCCCGATGTCGATGATGCAACCCTCCAGGCACTGGTTGACGATAATAACGCATTCGCTTTCGACCTGTACAAACAGCTTGCCTCCGCAAGCGATGGAAACCTCTTCTATTCCCCCTACAGCATTTCGCTGGCGCTGGCAATGACCTATGCAGGAGCGAGCGGACAAACAAAAGAGCAGATGGCAGATGTGCTGCACTTTCTGCTGGAGGATAATGAGCTCCATTCCGCTTTCAATAAACTGGCTATCGAGCTGAATAAGCGCAACACCGCACGCCAGGAATACGGAATACAAGGCGTTCAATTGAACATCGCCAATGCAATCTGGGGACAGCAGGATTACGAGTTCATGCAGGCCTTTTTAAACGTGCTGGCCGAGAACTACGATGCCGGAATGAGAACGCTGGATTACCAGAACGACCCCGAAGCCTGCCGGCAAATCATCAATGACTGGGTAAGTGAGCAAACCAACGGAAAAATCAAAGACCTCATTCCGGAGGGAGGGATTAATTATCTGACTCGCCTGGTGCTGACTAATGCCATCTACTTTAAAGCAACCTGGCTATACCCCTTCGAGGAAGAAGATACTTACGACAATACTTTTTACCCGCTAGACGGCAGTAGCGTCAGCGTCCCGATGATGCACCAGACCAAAAGCCTGAACTACAAAGACGGCAGAAACTACCGCGCCGTTGAACTGAGCTATGATACCGGTACAATGTCGATGGTATTGATAGTACCCGATAAAGGCTCCTTCGAGGATTTTGAGAACTCGCTTACAGCCGAATCGGTTTTAAACATCGTATCCTCTCTGGTTGACCAAAAACTGAACCTGGCAATGCCCAAATTCAAGTTTGAGTATGAAGCCGGATTGAAAGAGATATTACAGGCCATGGGCATGACCGATGCCTTTAGCGAAGCTGCCGATTTTTCAGGGATGACCGGAGTAGAATCCCTCTTTATCGCCGATGTTTTGCACAAGGCTTACGTTTCCGTCGATGAAAAAGGCACCGAAGCGGCAGCCGCCACCGCTGTGATGATGGCAGGCTCTGCGCCGCCGGTAGATGAACCAATCGATTTTACCATCGACCGGCCGTTTATCTTTTTGATAATGGATAATGTAACCGATTCCATTCTCTTTATCGGGAGGGTGATGACTCCGGCGGAATAAAAATTCCCGCAAGGGCTAACGATCAAAATGTCATCCTGAAGTCACAAGGGGTGACTGAAGGATCTGGAGTAGTGGGGAGAAGCAGAACAAAGGTATCTACGGCAACAGACGAGAATCACCCAGCTCTGCATATTTAGTTCCGGCTTGCCGGAGTGAAATCCCGATTTATCGGGAGAAGGATCTAATATAAAAAGAGAGTGACGAAGAAGCAATCTCTTTGTTTCAACTTAATAAATCTATGCTCTAAATTAAAATGGAAATAGAGATTACCTCAAGGGAGGGGCAATAATGAAAAAAGCATTATTTTCGATACTTGCCTTTATTCTGACGTTGAGCCTGGTGTCGTGCGGACCGGCCGGTAACCCGACGACAACACAAACCGAAACACAGACCGTAACAGATACAATAACTGAGGAAGTTACGCAGACGCAAACAGAGACAATTTTTGAAAGATACGGGCAGTTGTTGAAATCGGATAAAGCCTATAACGCCTCTCCCAATGTCAGCGATGATATCCTTGAAACCCTTGTTAACGGCAACAACGAATTCGCTTTCGACTTGTATAAACAGCTTATTGCTACTGAAGACGGGAACCTCTTTTATTCACCCTACAGCGTATCGCTGGCATTCGCCATGTTATATGCGGGAGCCGGTGGAGAAACCAAGCAGCAAATGGCAGACGTCTTTCACTTCGACCTTGATGACGAGGAACTGCATAACGCATTTAACAAAATAGCGCTTGATATTGCCAGCCGCGGCGGGGACGACGACTCCGCCAATTTCATTTTAAATATCGCCAATGCCGTCTGGGCACAGAAAGATTTCGATATTATACCCGACTTTCTGGATATCCTTTCTGAAAACTATGATGCCGGTTTAAGACTGGTAGACTTCGCTAAACAGGTAGAAGAAGCCCGGCAGATGATAAACAGCTGGGTTAATGACCAAACAGCCGGAAGAATCGATGAACTGATTGCAGAGGGCGACCTCGAAACCGCAACTGTCCTTCTGCTTACAAACGCAATTTATTTGAAAGCCAAATGGTTCGCGCCTTTTATGGTAGAGAAAACACATGATGCTCAATTTAACCTGCTGGACGGGAGTACTGTTACTGTAGCCATGATGGAACAGGAAATGGCATTCAACTGCACCGAAGGCAGTAATTATCAGGCTATCGAACTCAAGTATAAAGGACACGATTTTTCCATGGTGATACTGCTTCCCGATTCCGGTGAATTTGAAGAATTCGAGGCTTCACTTGATGCCCGAAAGTTAAACGAAATCATCACTAATATGGATAGCGATATTGTTACCTTGTCAATGCCAAAATTTAGTTATGAATCGGATATCAGGCTGGAAAAGATTCTATCTGATATGGGAATGCCGAATGCCTTCGGGCCGGCTGATTTCTCACGGATGTCCCCCGTTCCGGGACTTTATATTATAGATGCCGCCCATAAAGCATTTATTTCTTTAGATGAGCTTGGCATAGAGGCAGCAGCAGCTACATGGGTGGCTGTTGGAGGAATGTCGTCTAACGTGTTTACCATGGACAGGCCTTTTATGTATTTTATCAGGGATATCGAAACCAATACCATCCTGTTCGTCGGACGTGTGATGAATCCGGCAGCTTAATATATAAACAATAGAATATCAATCACCTCAAGGGGAGGATAAACAATGAAAAAGGCGATTTTTACTACACTTGCCATTATTCTGACACTGAGTCTGGTATCATGCGGACCGGCCGGTAACCCGACGACAACACAAACCAACACCAAAGTTAAAACACAAAGCGGAGAATATGGGCAATATGTTAAAGCCAATATCAAATATGACTCCTCCCCCGATGTCGACGATACAACACTCCAAACACTGGTTGACGGCAATAACGCATTTGCTTTCGACTTGTACAAACAGCTTATCTCAACCGAAGACGGCAACCTGTTCTATTCTCCCTACAGCATATCTTTAGCACTGGCTATGACGTATGCCGGGGCTAACGGACAAACCGAAGAGCAGATGAAGGAAGTATTGAATTTTCTGCTGGAAGATGAAGAATTGCACTCCGCTTTCAATAAATTGGCTATCGAACTCAATAGCAGAAATCAGGTAAGCCAGTCTTCGACCGGATTCAAATTAAATGTAATCAATGCTATCTGGGGTAACGAAAATGATGAATTCATGCCCGCATTTTTAAACGTCCTGACCGAAAATTACAATGCGGGCATCAGGCTACTCGGATTATTTGACATTTAGTTGCTAATGACACAAAATTACTACGTTCAATCCTTTGATAAGCTATAACGGAGGGAAACGTATTGACAGATAATGACCTTTCATTAGCCAGATCCAGACAAAATACAGTAGACGCCATGCGTTCGTTAATAAAAGGGTATTCTTTGCCTAGGGAATATCGTACTGTTGATTCAGCAAGATTGGAGGGTTGGTTTGACGTTAATGCGTATTTTTCAGTGCTTAGTCATTTGTCAATGCAACCCGGCTATACTCTGGATTATGTATATCATGGCCGCCAGTACGAAGGCCATCCTTATATGTATGCCAGGCGTGTTGATAGTAAACCGTTTAGTTCCTTGAAAGAATTAACTCAAAGTAGTAATACTGACATGCTAAAAAATCCCTACAGTCGCCCAAGAGATTACGATTATCTATCATATATACAGACCGATAACACAAAAGAATCGTTCTTTCAATACGCTGTGCTTCGTATATTGGGTGGGAACTTCTATCTGTATTGGCATGATAACTATAGAGAATGTACTATAATTTGCGATCACATAGGATTAGCAGCTCTTTTCTGTGATACAGGTTTCTTACGGGACGGAAATCTGCCCTTTAAAATTCAAGAAGAAGCTCGCCAATTAGAACTAGCGCCAAGGGTTGAATTTACCGAAGATACAGCTGTCGTCAGATTGGTAACCTTTACCAAATGGGGTGGTTTCAATGAAGGAACCTACACTATCACACGTACATTTCCTCATATCATTACCGATACCAAAATAGAAAATCTCGTGCCTTGGGATTGTGGAATAATGTTTTAGATCAGGTACTCGAGTTATTTTACTATTATCTGCTGCAGATTTATAACATTAATCGTAATATACTTCAGGCCATTCATCGCCCTTATAATCGTCAGAACAGCATTTGGGCCATCTTGGCTTAGCGTTCTTTTTGTATTGACATCCGCATCGACATTTACCAACTGCTTTTTCAACCTCAGGCCGACCAATGGTCGTCCGCCCTTGCATTTCGATTAAAGCGTACTGGCAATGCCCGTCCCGACCAATAACAGTCAGACTATTCGTGAAAGATTGCGTCATCCCGATAAATCGGGATTCGCAATGGCATTTCCATTTCCACTCCCTTCGCTTTTTTGAGCTATCCTGCTGATTATGATATATTATCTATGTTAAAATATGCTACTCAACATGGAGGGGTCGCATAGTGGTCTAGTGCGGGCGCCTGCTAAGCGCTTACCCCGGGAAACTGGGGTCGAGGGTTCAAATCCCTCCCCCTCCGCCAGTCTACGCTAAAGCTTCGACTGGTAAACCAGCCCCCATTATTCCTTCAGCTGGTGTTTCTCCAGCCTAAAGTTATTTAGTATACTTAGGTAGCTAGTCAATTTATTAAGAAGTTGAACGTTTTTAATACATTATGTGGTATGTATATATTCTTAGAAGCATGACTGATAACGCTTTATACATAGGGTCTACTAATGATATAGAACGAAGACTGGATGAGCACAATTCTGGAAAAGTAGATTCCACAAGAAGTCGCAGACCGTTAAATTTAGAAGCCTATGTAGCTGTTAAGGATAAAGCCAAGGCTATTGAATTGGAACAATATTTAAAAACCGGGTCAGGGAGGGCAATATTAAATAAAAGATTCCTTTAGTCGCCGAAGCTCGAAAGAGCGTAGGAGACCCCTCCGCCAGTTAAAGCTGTAGCTTCGGCTGGAAAATCACCCCACTGAAAGAG
>CAZJMW010000010.1:0-26387 GCA_964547375.1 uncultured Dehalococcoidales bacterium
GTTTACGATAAAACTGTCATCCTGAAGTCACAAGGGGTGCCTGAAGGATCCGGGGTATGGGGAGAAATAGCAAGAAGGCTGCCACAGCATCAGGCTAAAACGCATTAATAACCACCCCACACCAGATGCTTCATTCGACCACGACGAATTCAGCATGACAAACAAGAAAGTCGTTGCGAGTCCCCGACTTGTCGGGGCGAAGCAATCTCTACCGGTGAATGCAGCTTCAGGCTATGTTTTTATGACTGGCGGGAACGGAGATGAAATTTCATTAATTGTACCTCATTCCCGACAGGTCGGGACTTCCCCCAAGGGAAGCCGTTTTACCTCAATACTTATTCTCCTCCTCAACGTATCAAGGCTTCGAAATAATTAAATAAAAAAAGCCGCCCTGTTTAAGGAGCGGCTTTGTCGTTTCAGTGCGAATTCCGGTAATTAAGCTTCGATTTTTTTCCTGGGATAGAAGATTAAAAACGCTGCCACGAAAACGGCGTTTATTACCATTCCCAGCCAGATTTGGTTGAAATCGACATAACCCTGCCACAGTCCGTAGAGCGGGCTGATTACGAACAGGCTGCACCATAATATGGCAAATTTGATGGCATTTATGTTGCGGATGGGGTCGAGCATGGTCATTATAAACCAGACTCCGGCGGCAATAAATGCGCTGCCGATGATAGTCATCAGAAAAGCCATGCTATCGTTTAATCCTGCAAAGCCGTATAAATCCATTATTCTGTCCGGGGCAACCAGGAAAATTAGACCTTCTGCGATATAAATAGCACCGCAGATTATCAAAGTAGCCTTGATATTGCGCATATTACCTCCTGACCTATATTCTATTTAGTTGCCTGTGATTGATATGACCTGCGGCAATTCTGTCATATTACAGGTTGCCATGTCAATAAAACTTAACATAAAACTAGTAGGGTATGTTTATATTTTTACCCTTTTTCTCTTTAAGCCATGTCAGCGCTTTTTTGGTGTCGCTGGCGATGCGGGCTTTATCACAGGTTTTTACACGGTATTTAAATGACCAGTAAGTAAACTCTTTTAACATGGTCATATCCATGTCATGCAGGTAGTGGTGTCCCTTTTCCCGTTTGAAGAGTTTCAGCATTTCCGCTTGCGACAGGTCATAAATGCGCCTGTAGGCCTCATTGGTTATGCTTTCCTCGGTTATAAAATCGAGAGATTGCTCCTTGCGTACTTCGTCTTCAACCACCTGCAAAAGGACTTCCTCGATTGTTATGCCATAGAAATAGTTTAGCTGCTGCCGGTATTTCTGTTCTCCGATTAACTTTTTAAATTCCTCCTGCTCTATTTCAAGCGGCGGTTCTCCGTTGAAAAGCAGAGCGAATTTTTCTTCCTCCGGTATCATTTCATCTACCGTGCGGCACAGCCTTTCTGCCAAAAGCAGCCAGTCGAAGGCATCCCCGCCGATGACATAGTTGTATTTACGCTTGCCGACTTTTTCTTCCGGAATCTGCCACATATTAACAGCTTCCAGCAGGGCAAGGAACCAGTGCTTGCCGGCAGTGATGGATTCCCTTAAATGCCGTATCGCTTCTTCTTCCGGCGGCGCCGGGTGATTTGAATCTGTTTTCATCTCTATCCCAATAATCGGTATTTTCTGTTTATTTGTTATGGTTATTAAACTCTTATCGCTAATAGCCTGTCATTTTAGCTGTCTAAGGATTGCCGAATAATATTTAAACTTTTCGTTTAACTCAGAGTGACCACCCCGCCCCAGATGCTTCATTCGTCCCTCATTTATACTTAGCGCAGCTAATGTACGAATTCAGCATGACATAAGGCATCGCAATAGCAAGCCCATTCACTATATGGAAGGCAAAATACGCAACGATAGTTTATCGTTTACTATCCAGGATGCTGCGCCCCGACAGTCCAAGCTGAACTACTCGTGCCGTCCTCTTACTTCCCGCAGCACTTCTTGTATTTCTTGCCGCTACCGCACGGGCAGGGGTCGTTCCTGCCGATGGTTTTCCCCTCTACCTTTGGTGCTTTCTGGGTTTTGCTCTCTTTATCCTCGCCGGTGGCCTTTGCCATTACATTGACCGGTTTGGGAGGCGGCGCACCCTTTTTAATGCTCATCCTGAAAATGGAACGTACCACATTATTCTGGATGGATGCCATCAGGTCGTCGAACATTTCGTGGCTCTGGCGTTTATAGGCTACCAGCGGGTCGCGCTGCGCCATCGCCTGCAACCCGATGCCCTGTCTCATGTTATCCATGGCTGTCAGGTGTTCCACCCATGCGGTATCTATAATGCGCAGCATTAAAAGCCTTTCCAGCATGCGCATATTTTCGTGGCCGATTTCGGCTTCCTTGCTTTCATAAAGCTCTTTTGAATAATCTATCAGCCGGTCTCTTATTTCTTCGGCGCTCATTTTTGCCAGCGATTCAACGTTTATTTCGGGAGATAACGGCATGATAGCTCCGGCTTCGTTAACGACCGAAGAGGCAGCCTCTTCCATATCATAACCGCCACAGTTGGCAGCAACGATGTTTTTGAGCTCTTTCTCCACCAGCGACAGGATATTGGCTTTCAGGTCTGCTCCGCTGATTATTTTTAGCCGTTCGCCGTAGATTATTTCGCGTTGTTTATTGATTACGTCATCGTAATCGACCAGGTGTTTTCGGATATCGAAATGGTAGCCCTCGACGCGAATCTGGGCATTTTCGATAGAACGGCTGATGAGCTTGTTCTCGATGGGGGTGTTTTCGTCCAGCCCCATAGTATCCATCAGCCCTTTAATACGGTCTCCGCCGAAACGCTTCATGACGTCATCTTCCAGCGATACGAAGAAACGCGAACTTCCCGGGTCTCCCTGTCGTCCGGACCTGCCGCGCAGCTGATTATCGATTCGGCGTGCCTCGTGGCGCTCGGTGCCGACTACATGCAACCCGCCAAGCTCGAGTACCCTATTATGTCTTTCTTCCCATTCCCGGTGCTCTTTCTCCCACTTCTTTAAAGCCTCGCTATCCGTTTCATCAGGTTTTTCCGGTTCTTTTCCTCCCAGAATGATATCGACGCCGCGCCCTGCCATGTTGGTGGCAACGGTAACCGCTCCCGGTTTACCGGCTTCGGCGATGATATTGGCTTCCCGTTCGTGCTGCTTGGCGTTAAGTACTTCGTGCTTGATGCCTTTTCTTTTCAACATTTCGCCGAGGTACTCGGATTTTTCTATTGATACGGTACCGATAAGCACCGGTCTGCCGGTGTTCTTAACCTCATCGACCTCACGCGCTACCGCTTTGAACTTGGCTTCTATATCCTTGTAAATCTGGTCGGGGAAGTCCTCCCTTGCCAGCGGTTTGTTGGTGGGGATAATCACCACTTCAAGGTCGTAGATTTTATGGAATTCCTCGGCTTCGGTAACGGCGGTGCCCGTCATACCCGACAGCTTCTTGTACATGCGGAAGAAATTTTGGATGGTGATGGTGGCGTAGGTGCGGCTTTCCTGCTGGATTTTAACGCCTTCCTTGGCTTCGATGGCCTGGTGTAAGCCTTCTGAATAGCGTCTGCCTTGCATCATTCTGCCCGTGAACTCATCTACGATGATGACCTCACCGTCTTTTACCACGTACTGGTGGTCCCTCTTGTAAAACTCGCGGGCGTTTAAGGCATTTCGCAGGTGACGCATCAGGTCGGCATTTTCCGGGTCGTATAAGCCGCTGCCCTCTTTAAACAATCCCTCGCGGGCAATCAGGTTTTCCATTTTGGAAAAACCCTCATCGGTCAGTTCGGCGATACGTTCCTTCAACTTGATTTCATAATCCTCTTCGGGTGTAAGCCGCTTAATCAGCCTGGCAAATATCTGGTATTTCTGACCGGCTTCCATATCCGGGGCGCTGATAATGAGCGGCGTGCGCGCTTCATCGATTAAAAGGTTATCCACCTCATCGACAATGGCATAATTTAAAGGGCGCTGAACGCACCTTGCCGTATCGATTGCCATGTTGTCCCGCAGGTAATCGAATCCGAACTCCGCGGACGTTCCGTAGGTGATATCGGCTTTATAGGCTTCCTGCCTGGTGATTGGTTTGAAGTGTCTCCAAACATCATTCTCTGTTCCGGAATCGTAATCCGGGTCGAATAACAGGGACGGGGTATGCTCATCCGCTTTCTGCATCGGGTAGATGCTGGCAACGCTGACACCCAGGGCATGAAATACCGGACCCATCCAGTACGGGTCGCGCCGTGCCAGGTAGTCGTTTACGGTTACCAGGTGGCAGCCCTCGCCCGTGAGCGAATTAAGGTATAACGGGAGGGTGGCAACCAGGGTTTTGCCTTCACCGGTTTTCATTTCGGCGATTTTACCGTAGTGTAAAATCATGCCGCCCATCAACTGCACATCGAAATGTCTTTTGCCGATGGTGCGCCAGGCCGCTTCGCGTACCGCGGCAAATGCCTCCGGCATCAATTCGTCAAGTGTAGCGCCGTCTTTCAGCCTGGCTTTAAATTCGTCTGTCTTGGCGCGCAGTTCCGTATCACTCAGTTTCTTGAAATCGGGTTCGAGCGCATTTATTTTGTCGACTATCGGATTGAGTCGTTTAATTACTTTTTCGTTGGAATCTCCTGAACCTCCGAATAATTTAAACATCTTATCACCTTTGTTTTTTTGATTTAGCAGTTTTGATTACCGTGAATAGGGGTCAGTCTTCTTCCTTCAGGTTTTCGACATCGTTTTGATATTCCGAATTGATGATGTTTTGGGCTTCTTGGGCGTGTGACTCGGGAACCATAATCCTGACTTCTCCCATTCCGTCGAAAACAAAACTGTGAACCGAGCTGGCGGCATTCGAGCGAAGTATACAGGGTATGCCGTAACTGTCCAGCATTCCCTTGATAAGCTGGGCTTCCAGTTCCCCTTTAGCTTTATATACTTCAATCATACTACGGTTATTTGGGCCCGAACAGCTCCCCGACCGATTGCCCGGTATGGATGCGTTTGATAGCCTCTCCCAGCAGCGGAGCGATTGGTAAAACGGTAATTTTATCCAGCTTCTTCCTGCCGGCTACCGGAATGGTATCGGTTACCACTACTTCCTTAACGGCAGAAGCGGCAATGCGTTCAATGGCGGGGCCTGAAAACACTGGGTGGGTGCAACATGAGTAAACCTCTCTGGCGCCGTTATTTAACAGGGCGCTTACGGTATTAATCAGCGAACCGCCGGTATCGATTTCGTCATCAACGGTAAGAGCGATTTTTCCGGCTACTTCACCGATGATGTTCAGTGTTTCGGTCTGGTCGGCATTTCCGATGCGCCTTTTCTCCATGATTGCCAGGGTGGCATTCAGCTTGGCGGCATAATCACGGGCGCGCTTGGTGCTGCCGATATCGGTAGCTACAACTACCAGGTCTTTCAAGTTCTTCTGCTTAAAGTAATTGCTGATAATGCCGATAGCCGTCAGTTCATCCACCGGGATATTGAAAAATCCCTGTATTTGAGCGGCGTGCAGGTCTACCGTCAGTATGCGGTTGGCGCCGGCAACAGTCAAAAGGTCTGCCACCAACCGGGCGGTAATAGGAACTCTCGGCTGGTCCTTTTTGTCGGTACGGCTGTAGCCGTAATAGGATACGACAGCGGTAATGCGGCCGGCGGAAGCCCTCTTCAAGGCATCTATCATAATCAATAATTCCACCAGGCTCTGGTTAACGGGGGAAGATATGGGTTGTACCACAAAGGTGTCACGCGAACGGACATTTTCCAGTATGCGCACGAAAGTATTCTCGTTGCTGAACTGCATGACCTCACATTTTCCCAGCGGGATATCAAGATATTCAACAACGGCCTTAGCTAAATCCGGGTTAGCGTTGCCTGTAAATACCTTAAGTTCATCCATGGAATTCCCCCTGTACATCATCATTTCACCCTTCTATCTATTTATCGATTCCCGGAACAGGGAATCCTTTGCACATTTCGACTACCTCATTCTTGATTTGAGACTGTAATTCCGTATCGTTGATATTTTTTATTATTTTCATAATCATATCGGCAATGCGCTTCATTTCTGCCGTACCGAATCCGCGCGCTGTTACGGCGGCGGTTCCCAACCTCATACCGCCCGGAATACGGGCTGTAGAAGTGGTATCGAAGGGAACGGTATTGCGGTTGACCACGATAGCGGCACGTCCCAGCGCTTCCTCGGCTTCCTTGCCGTTAACACCGCTGCCGCATAAGTCTACCAGCATCAGGTGGTTGTCGGTTCCGCCCGAAACCAGCCTCAGTCCCATGCTCTTCAGCTCTGTTGCCAGTGTGACGCTATTCTCGATTATGGCTTTCTGGTAATGATAAAACTCCGGCTGCATGGCTTCCCTGTAAGCCACCGCCTTGGCGGCTATTACATGCATCAAAGGACCGCCCTGCATCCTGGGGAATACCGCCGAATCGATAGCCTTGGCAAGTTCCTGTGTGCAAAGTATGAAACCGCCGCGCGGCCCCCTCAGCGTTTTATGCGTGGTAGATGTTACCACCTGGGCATAGGGAACAGGGGAGGGATGCAACCCGGCAGCCACCAGCCCGGCAATGTGAGCCATATCCGCCATCAGGATGGCGCCGGCTTTATCGGCTATATACCTGAAACGCTCGAAATCGATAATCCTCGGATAGGCGCTGGAGCCGGTGATTAACATCTTCGGTTTATGCTCAAGAGCCAGTTTTTCGACTTCTTCGTAGTCGATGCGCTCCGTTTCTTTGTTCAATCCGTAGGAAACGATATTGTAATATTTGCCCGAGTAATTGACTGCTGCGCCGTGCGTTAAATGACCTCCGTGAGCAAGGTTCATTCCCATGACGGTATCTCCCGGGTTGACGAGAGCAAAATAAACCGCCATATTGGCCTGTGCCCCGCTGTGAGGCTGAACGTTGGCATGTTCGGCGTGGAACAGTTCTTTGGCGCGCTCTATGGCGATAGTTTCGATGATATCTACATCCTCGCAGCCGCCGTAGTAGCGTTTGCCGGGATATCCCTCGGCATATTTGTTTGTTAAGAAAGTACCCTGTGCTTCCAGCACCGCTTTGCTGGCATAGTTTTCGGAAGCTATCAGGTTTATCGTCTCACGCTGGCGTTTTTTCTCCAGTTCGATAGCCTGACTGATTTCCGGGTCGTTTTGGTTTAAAGAGCTCATAAATCTCCTTCCTGGGGAATGAAATGAATATAATTAATTGTACTATTGTTCCGACTGCTTATCAACCTGAAGCACTCCGGTGCTGTCAGAATTCTGCGGGGAAATTTCTGCCGGAATATCACCGTCATCTATGGCTGCGGGGAGCGGTTTTTGCAGTATTCCCATACTCCAGATGACGTAAGCCAGTAATATCAGGCATATCGGGATGGATAGCCATAACTGCAGGGGTGAGAGCACTATAAATGATGCGACATGTCCTGAAAGCCATAATAAAAGTATTATCTTTCCGAAACGGTGATTATTCAGTTTTGCCATTACCATCGCCATAGCAATAGCTACTGCGCCGATGGTGGAATAAAAATAGAAATAATATGTCAGGCGGTCGGTTATTAAAACTATCGGTATCCACATCAGATACGTACCGCAAAACCACATCATGCTGAAGAAACTCTGGCGTTCGCCTTTAATAAAGCGATAAATCAGGTATCCGTAAACGGGGATAATTGTAAACATCAGAGTCGGATTGATAAGCCCCTGCCACCTGATAACGTCCGTCCCGAAGAAGATAGGGTCTTGCGGAACAAAAATCCATAGCCACGGATAGGCTTCCCATCCTCCGGAATATTCCTCGAATGTCAGGTTGCCAGCCGAACCCATCATAGCCATGAAATCGGTAAACGGATTGACCAGTTTCATGTAAATTATGGAATCGCATACAAACAACCCGGCAAAGAAAACGAGCGGTACCATGTAGACCGAACTCAGGAAACGCACCGGTTTGCGGTGCCCGGCAAACAGCCAGTGCAGGCCGATAACCACGCATCCGAGGGCGCCGGTCATCTTGCAGAGCATCGATAGCCCCAGGCAGCCGCAGGCCAGGAAAAACTTGTCCTTCAGGTATAGCCAGAAAGCCAGCAGCATGAAGAACAGGCTGTATACATCAAGCATATCAATGCTGGAGATTAAAAAGTTGAGGTTCTCCAGCGCCAGCAAAAAAGTTGCCAGTGTTGAAATCATCACCGAAAGTTTTAATTGCCGGCAAATCAAAAAGAGTAAAAACAGGTTGGCGATGCCGAAGAGGATGGGCGGCAAGCGCCAGCCGATGGGATTATCGCCGAAAATCTGAATACCGCCGACAATAATCAGCTTTGAAAGCGGCGGGTGTTCCGGGCGGTCGGTAGTATGCAGGTCGATGATATTCTGGGCATCTTTGATGTAATAGGTTTCATCGAAGATAAAACCGTCCGAAGGCTGGGTAATAACACTTAAGTGCATTACAAGCGAGAACAGGATTATCAGAAATAACCCGCAATACTGCCAGTTGATGAACTTGAAGAATGCGCTTTTTATTTTTTCCATGTCAAGAAATTGTTTAAAAGATAATTCCACAGAAAGGCGACCACGATACCGATAAGCACCGATACAATGTCATTCCACCCGATTACAACAGCAAATAAGTTGGTGATGCCTATCTGTATCAGGGCACCGATAACGCATATCAGGTTGAATTTTAACAGCCTCTTAAAGAAGGAGGCGATTCCACCCGTGTTGCGGTCGGAGAATGTGAAGAAGTTATTAAGGATAAAGTTGGTAATTATCGATGTTTCTATGCTTATGGTAAGGGCGATATTTCCCGAAAGAATGCCGGCCGAAGTATCGGCAATCGGAGTAAAGCCGCCATAACGCGTCAGCAGGGCATATAAACCGAGATTAACGATAACTCCGCTGCCGCCGACGATGCAGAACTTGATAAAGCGTACCAGTTCACTGGTGCGCTGCATCAGGCTGTAGATGTGCTTCAAATAGTCCAGCTGCTGTTTGGCATTCAACTTGCTTTCGCCGCGGCTGCGCGTTACGAACATAAAGGGTACTTCGACGGCCGATTCCCATTTTCCCAGCATCAGTATTTCCAATAAAATCTTGAAACCGGAGGGATTCAGTTCAGCGTTTTTTACCACGTCTCTTTTAATTACAAAGAAGCCCGACATCGGGTCTTTGATTTTTCGGGTTGAAGGGAGGAAGAGGTGGGAAATCAAAGCGGCGCCCTTCGACATTATGCGGCGCAGAAGGCTCCACCCCTCGCAGCCGCCCCCCTTGATGTATCTGGAACCGATGGCAATATCGGCGCCCTTGTATATCGCTTCAACAAGCGAGGGTACAACTTCCGGCGGGTGTTGCAGGTCGGCATCCATGACAACGATAATGTCGCTTTCGGCATACCCGAAGCCGTCCACCACTGCCGATGCCAGGCCTTTTTTATCGCGCCTGACAATTATTTTTACGGGGAATTGTCCTGAAAGGGATTTAACCAGTTCTTCGGTGCCGTCTCCGCTGTTGTCGTCCATGATGACTATCTCATATTCATAATCGGAAAGTGCGGCAGAGAGCCTGGTTACCAGGGGTTCGATATTGTCCTTTTCCTTGTAGGTTGGAATGACCAGCGAAATTTTTTTATTCATTCTTTAATCGATTCACAGACACGTCTCAGGATTCTGTTTATTCTATCACAAAGCTATCCATAAAAAAACTGCAATAATGCAAAGTAGATAGTTGCGCTTTTTTGACTCAAAAAAGTAATAATGTTAGACTAGCTAGCACATATAGTATAACGATATTTTCAATCCGGAGATAGCTGTTAATGGAAGCTTCAAGAACAAATTTAGTAAATTTTCTGCGTGAACCGAAACAATTAATTCTGCCCGACAGCCAGTCGCCTTACGACATTAGCGATGAAATGCAGGTTGAGTTTTGGAAAAACATTATCCGCCTTTCAACTGATGAATCCGTAACCGAACACTATCTCGGCCTCTTCATGATACTGGAAAAAGGGCTTTTCTGTACCTATCAAATACCCAAGCTGATATTAATCGACGGGCGTCAGCGGCTGGTAACCATCCATTTACTGCTGGCGGCGCTGGCAAAAGTAAGCGGCGACTTAGCAAACGGCAGTGCCGAATTTACGCGCAAATATGTCTACGATAACTATTTTACGAACAACAATCTAAATAAGGAAGAGGAAGACAGCGATGCCCTGTATTACAAACTGGTGCTTTCCTCTATCGACAATAAGATTTACCGGAAGCTGATCGATGGAAACGACAATGTGCCCCTCCCCTCCCTGCACCCGATGGTAAAGGCGTTCCGCTTCTTCGAAAAAGCCATCGCCGAAAGCGGCCTGTCTCCGGCCGATATCTACAAGGGAATCGGCAAGTTCACTGTAGCGGATATCTCTACAGACAGGTATTATGAAAATCCGCAATACGTATATGAGACTATAATGGATGCGAAATTGACATTGGAGCAGGCTAAGCTGCTTTTAAAGTGGCTTTCGGGGCTTTTATCGGTTTCCTGCATTCCGGTACGCCAAGCGGTCGAAAAGTAATTATCGGTATATTATCCGGTCGAATAGTTCAAGATTGTATGATTTTCAATCAATCTAAAAGTATTTAATTATGCCAGCTGCACCCCGGGTTCCGGCAGGCAGTGCGTATAAACCGAGTCCACCTTGATAACGCCGACAGAAGGTATTTCCATGTTTATCTGCTCTTTGACATGTTTGGCGTAAATATCGAAAATCTCGCCCTCTTTTTCAAAGCCTTGAAAAGTACCCTTGACCTGGTAGCCGACCGGCAGCATCTGAATAGAAAAAACGGTCACCGCCACTTTTTTATTGACTTCCAGGTTCTGGTTGGTTTTATATCCCCAGATATCGGCGAAAACAATCGTTTCTTCATCCATCGCATATAAAGTCCCCTTGGGGACGGCATTTAAATTACCTTCCCCATCGCAGGTGCAAAGCACCTTGGGCAGAACGGGACTGGCGTTTATCATTTCCATTACTTTAGGGGGCATTTTTGCCATTATCATACTCCTTGCTATATCCGGTCTATCAAACTTTTACAGGTATATAGTATATATCAATATCTCTTTTGATGCCATTTACAGGTAAAAAGTTAGTTCTTGCGTCCTTAATCAGTTAATGTCTTTTGTCATTGTACAGACCACCATCAGCCCGGGTCCCGTATGCGTACCCATAGCCGGTGTCGCACGCGAAATGTAAACCGGAACATCCGGAAACCTCGTCCGTAATTTTGCTTCCAGTTTGTAAGCTTCGTCACGGTCGGTGGCATATTCCACTGCAAGTGCTTCGATATCGGGTTTACCTGCGGCATAATTAAAAAGGTAATCTATAGCCTTCCTCCTGGAGCGTCTCTTACCCAGAGGAACCACCACCCCGTCCCTTACCCCGATAATGGGATTTATCTTGAGGAGCGACCCCAGTAAAGCCTGCGCCTTGCCGATACGTCCCCCGCGCTCCAGGTATTCGAGCGTATTGAAAGCGGCGCATAGTCCTACCCTGGATGTAGTCTGTTTGGCAATAGCAATAACTTCATCCAGGTTTTTTCCCTCCATAGCTGCCCTGGCGGCCGTAATTACGATAAATCCCTGGGCCATGGCAGCCCACTGCGAATCCAGAAGTTCGACCCGGCATTGTTTCTTCATTAATCCAACCGATTCGACGGCTACCTGAAAAGTGCCGCTCAATTTCGAACTGAGGCCGATATATAAAATACTGTCTGTTTTTTCTGCCAGCTTATCAAAAACCTCCGAGAAAGCCAGCGGCGGAGGGGTGGATGTCTTGGGGAGCACCTTTGCAGTTGACAATTGTTTATAGTAATCGTCCGGGCTGATATCGAGGTTATCACGGTAAACAGCGGAATCGAAGCGCAGAAGAAGCGGTACTACAGTGATTCCCAGTTCTTCGGCCAGTTGCAGGGGGATATCGGCGACACTGTCGGTCACTACAGCTACTTTTTGCATTGATTATCGCCTCCTCTTCCAATCGGTATTCATATCAGAATCAACTGGATAAGCGGTATAAGTCTATGCTTTTTGTCGATTATTTAATTTTCTATCTACCCTTAAAGACGGTAGCAAAGAAATCTGCAGTACCTGAAGAAATAATTATCGCCAGTCGGTGAGTTCCGCTTTTGCCAGCATGCTTCCCAGTACGGTGGTGAATAAAAGTACGGCGAATACGGCTCCCGAAACCCACCAGTTGACGGCTTCGCCCTGGCGTATATCAGCAACAATCATCATGGATAACAGGTAAATTATACCGATTGCGGCAGCAGCCAGCATTGAATGCGACACCACGCGCCAGCCTTTCGGCGATAGAAATCTGTTTATAATCATCGCCCGTCCTCCCTATACCCGACATTATAATAACTGCGGCAGGCTACGTAAAGGGGGTATGCGTATTATTTCTAATGCCGGTTTATATTGATAAAACATGCGTGACGGTGTCATTAAGGTGTATAGTAGAGATTGCTTCGTCCCGACAGGTCGGGACTCGCAACGACGATTATTTTGCCATGCTGAGTTCGCACATTAGCGGCGCTAAGTATAAATGCTGGTCGAACGAAGCATCTGGGGCGGGGGAATAAACACTCAAAAGCCGTTCGTAGTGAGCCTGTCGAACTAAGCGGCGTCAATGTGCATTAACTTGATTGTCATCCCTCATCAGTCTCGCGTCGCTCGACAGCTTCCCCCAAGGGAAGCCGTTTTGCACTTCCTCCCCCCGGATCCTTCTCCCGATAAATCGGGATCAGGATGACAGTTTTAATTAAATATCCGCATTGCCACTCCCGTCCTTAACCTCTATACTATAATTATGCCGGATTTTAAAGTCGTCTCCGATTTCGGTTTAACCGGCGACCAGCCGCAGGCAGTGGAAAAACTGGTCGACGGACTCAATAAAGGGTATAAAGGGCAAACCCTGCTGGGTGTTACCGGCAGCGGTAAGACCTTTGCCATGGCCAACATTATCGAGCGCGTACAGCGGCCGACGCTGGTCATCAGCCACAACAAGACACTGGCGGCGCAGCTCTACTCCGAATTCAAGGAGTTCTTCCCGGAAAATTCCGTAGAATATTTCGTCAGCTATTACGATTACTACCAGCCGGAAGCGTATATTCCTCGCAGCGATACCTATATCGAAAAGGAAATCGATATCAACGAGGAAATCGACAAGCTGCGCAACGCCGCCACCCGTTCGCTTTTCGAGCGGCAAGATGTGGTGATTGTTGCCTCTGTTTCCTGCATCTACGGCCTGGGCGAACCGGACGAATACCGCAGTTTTGTTTTAAGCCTCGAAAAGGAGCAATTATATGAACGTAACGCCGTCCTTCGCAAACTGGTGGATATGCAGTACGAACGCAACGACATCGATTTTTCGCGCGGCAAGTTCCGCATCCGCGGAGACACTCTAGAAATCCATCCTGCCTATGAGGACATCGCCCTGCGTATCGAGTTTTTCGGTGACGAGGTCGAGCGCATCGTCAGAATCGACCCTTTAAGCGGTGAATTTGTTGCCGTTCTGGATAAAATCGATATCTACCCGGCCAAGCACTTCGTCACCTCAAAGGAAAAGCTGGTACTGGCAATCGAAACCATCAAGCAGGAACTGGAAGAAAGGCTGGAGGAGTTTAAAAAGCAGGGCAAGGTGCTTGAGGCGGCACGGCTGGAGCAGCGCACCAATTTCGACCTCGAGATGTTGTCGGAAGCCGGCTACTGCAACGGGGTTGAAAACTACTCGCGCCACCTTTCGCAGCGCGCCCCCGGCAGTTCTCCTTATACCCTTTTAGATTACTTCCCGGAAGATTACCTGTTAATCATAGATGAATCTCACATGACGGTACCCCAGGTACGCGGTATGTATAACGGCGACCGCTCGCGCAAGGAAACGCTGGTGGAATACGGATTCAGGCTGCCTTCGGCTCTGGACAACCGCCCTTTGAACTTCGAGGAGTTCCAGACGCGTATCAACCAGGTAATTTTCACATCGGCAACACCTGCCGATTACGAATTAAAGAACAGCGCTCAGGTGGTCGAACAACTGGTACGTCCTACCGGGCTTTTGGAGCCGACCATCGAAATCAAGCCTACGAATGGTCAAATAGATGATTTACTGGCGCAGATTAAGCTCAGGGTGGCTAAGAAAGAGCGTTGCCTGGTTACCACACTGACCAAGAAACTGGCGGAAAAGCTGGCGGATTACCTGATTGAAATGGATATAAAAACCCAGTATCTGCACTCGGAAATCGAGACCTTCGAACGGGTGGAAATCCTGCGCGACCTGCGCCTGGGCATCTATGATGTGGTGGTGGGCATCAATCTTTTACGCGAGGGGCTGGACCTGCCCGAGGTCAGCCTGGTTGCCATACTGGATGCCGATAAAGAAGGCTTTTTACGGTCTGATCATGCGCTTATCCAGACCATGGGCAGGGCGGCGCGCCATATCGACGGACACGTCATTATGTATGCCGATACCATCACCGGCTCCATGCAGCGGGCGATGGATGAGATACTGCGCCGCCGCCGCATACAGGAAGCCTATAATGCCGAGCACAATATCACCCCTCAGGGCATTAAAAAAGCCATCAAGGATATCACCGAGCGCGTCCGGGTGGGGGTTGCCGCCGAGGAAAAAGTGGAGTATACTGCTATTCCCCAGACCAGAGAGGACATTACGCGCCTGATAAAAGAACTGGAAAAGCAGATGAAGACCTTAGCCAAAAATATGGAATTCGAGAAAGCCGCATTACTGCGCGACCGCATTGTTGAACTACGCAGAGAACTTATAACAAAGGAGTTGCCGCAATGAACGATGAAGATGTTGTAATCGAAACAAAGCAGGAACGCCGCGAAAGAAAACTGGCAAATAAGAAAGAAGCTATGCAGAAGCACGGCAAGAGCACGGCAAGGGTATATATCGATTCCCTGTTCAAGAGGTTAGCCAGAAAGAAGAAGTAGGTTCTCTTTTAACGTCACAATTTAAGATTGTTTATATAAATCCTTGACGGCCCTCATCCGTCTCGTCCCGATATAATCGGGACTCGACACCTTCCCCCGAGGGAAGGCTGAATTGCGTTTAATATTGAATTAAAAAAGGCTTCCCCTGGGGGAAGCTGTTGAATGAAATGAAACTGATGAGGGACTGAGGACGAAGCAATCTTTATCGAATAGACCGGCTGTCATGCGTAGGGACGGGCATTGCCCGTCCGCCATGTACGTATGAAGGGCGGGCGACCATTGGTCGCCCCTACGGATGTGCAATTAACGTCATTACCTGGAATATTTGTCCGGAGTGGGGAGGTAATTGCTGCATTTTCCGCCCCCCACCAGATGCTTTGTGCACCCTATGTGCCAGTTGCACAATGAAATGAAACTGATGAGGGACTGAGGACGAATGAAGTCCCGATAAATCGGGATTTCATTCCGGCTTGCCGGAACTCAACATCCTTCGATACTGTCATGCTGAATTCGCACATTAGCTTCGCTAAGTATAAATGGTGGTCGAATGAAGCATCCGGGGATGGGAGGTTATTAATGTGTTTTCGCCTGTTGCCGGGGCAACGAGTGCGCTATTTCTCCCCACCCTTCAAGATCCTTCAGTCACCCCTTGTGACTTCAGGATGACAGGTTATAACGCAGCCCCACCCCTCATCGTCAATCACCTTGCTGAGACTTTATGGGTCTCCAGCTTTGCAACTCGATAATGTTGCCTTCCGGGTCTCTGGCATAAACAAAAACCGCTTCCCTCCCGTCCGCATACCTTGTAGTAACCAGCTCTCCGACGCAGCTTCCTCCTGTGTTAAGGATTTCTGCTAAAGTGGCTTCCACGTCGTCCACCTCGAAAGCTATATGGGCAATGCCTGGCTGGTTAATCTCCGAAACTGTGGATTCTTTCATCGTATCGTACGAAAATATCTCGAGCGTCGGGTGGTGTTCACCGTAGCCGGGTAAAAGAAGGTGTTCTCCTGAAATATGGGCTTTGTTTAAGCCGGTAAGTTTGTCTACCCATTCGCCGCGAAGGTCGCGTATCTCATTAATGCTTTCGCAGTGAAGTACAGTCTTATAGAAATCAATCAGCTTTTTAGCGTCTTTAGCTATAATGTTTGTATGTACATAGCGAAACATGTCAGGTAACCTTTCCCGTTATATAATTTGCCGATATATCAATAGCACTTTCGGGAAAGATTGCTTCGCCTTCCCCGTGGGAATGGACTTGCAATGACAGGTAATTACGCCTCCGCCCCTCCGTCGTCGATGACCTTCCCCAGTTCTTCTTCAAGCTGTTCCATCAGGCGGGCAGCCCTGGGATAGCCGATGTGCAGTTTGCGTTGCAGGAACGAGGTCGAAATCTGCTCGTGCTCTTTCGCCAGTTCCAGCGCTTCGCCAAGCAGCGGGTCTTTGGGGTATTCCTCTTTCCTACCTATATTGATATTGTCGGGAATAACTACCTCGTCCAGCTTCAAAGGGCTGGCGGTTTCTGTTCCGGTTTCCTCCGGTTTCTGGCTGTTCCAGAAGTAAACCAGCCTCTCGATTTCGGCATCGGAAATAAAGCAGCCCTGCAGACGCTTGGGCTTCGATTCCTCTGTCGGCATATATAACATATCGCCCTTGCCTAAAAGTTTCTCCGCTCCTACCATGTCTAAAATGGTGCGCGAGTCTACCTGCGAGGTAACGGCAAAACTGATACGTGTCGGGAAGTTGGCTTTAATTAAACCGGTCACCACATCCACAGACGGGCGCTGTGTTGCCACCACCAGGTGGATGCCGATAGCGCGGGCAAGCTGTGCCAGTCGGCAGAGTATATGCTCCACTTCGTCGAAACCGGCCATCATAAGGTCGGCCAGCTCATCTATAATCAAAACGATATTCGGCATCTTATCCTTGCCGGTTCGGGTCTTGTTATAACCCTCAATATTGCGCGCTCCGGCAGCCGCCAGTTTCTGGTATCTCATATCCATTTCCTGGTTCAGCCAGCGCAGGGCGTTGACAGCCTTATTGGTATCTACAATAACCGGTGTGGAAAGGTGCGGCAGGCTGTTGAACTGTACCAGTTCCACCCTCTTGGGGTCTATCATAATCATCCTGGTATCGAATGGTGTATTGCACATTAAAATACAGGAAATAACGGCATTCAAGCAGACCGTCTTGCCGCTTCCGGTAGCGCCGGCAATTAAAAGATGCGGCATCTTGGCCAGGTCACCCGATATGGCTTCGCCGCCGGCACCCTTGCCAAGGGCCATTGCCAGCTTGGATTTTGCCAGCAGTTTCTGGAAGTTATTGCTTTCAATCACGCTCCTGAGGCTGACGGTACCGAAAGATGAATTGGGTACTTCGATGCCCACGACGGATTTACCCGGAATGGGGGCCTCTATTCTGATAGTCGGCGATGCCAGTGCCAGCGCCAGGTCATTGGAAAGGGAGGTAATTTTATCAACCTTGACCCGGGTGCGTGAAACCTCTTCGATTCTCTCGCGGATGTTGCCGTTTTCGTCACGTTCCTTAACCAATTTGGTTTTAACGTCCCAGCCGGGTTCGATTTCAAATTGCGTAACAGTGGGGCCGACATTTATCTGGATAACCCTGGCGTCGACGCCGTAGCTGGCCAACGCTTCATCAATTTTGCGGGCGCGCAGGGCGTTATCCGCCTGCCCGTATTCCAGTTCGATGGATTTATCGAGTATTTCGATGGGCGGCAGTTTCCAGCCGTCTAACATTACCAGCGAAGTCGATTGTCCGTACTTGCGCCAGACATCCTGCGCCACCTGTGTGATATCGGGTCTCTCCCCTTTTTCGCTCTTTTCCGCTTTTACTTGTACGGCTGCCGCTTCGGCTTCCTGCTTGTTCTTCATCGCTTCGGCCACCAGAGAATCGGCCACCGGTTTTTTACGGTCGACTTCCGGCGGTATCAAAACCCTGGGCGGTACAATCTTATCAGTCAGCGGCTCATGCTGTACCGGCTGGCTGACCGGCGCAGCTTTAGCTTGCTTTTCTTTAACCAGTAAAACCTCCGGTTGCGGTACAGTCCTCTTGTCTCCGAACTTCTGATGGTAGTAATCGGGGGATTGCAGCGTTGGTTGATAGCCGGTTTTCTCCGGGTTGGCTTTGGTGGCCGGGGAAGTGAACGGTTTTGTAATCCACATGGAGAACTTGACCCAGCCGCGCAGACAGGCACGCGGTGCAACCAGGATTATACCCAGCACAAATAAGCCGGCTACCTTGAGAATGCCGATAACCGTATCATAGCCGACGATACTGCGTCCGAAGCTGCCGCCGACATCCAAAAGCCCCAGTACTCCCCAGACAGCAAAAAAGATGGCGGCTCCGCCCAGCCATCTATTCCACAGGTAGAGTTTATAGCGTTGTATAAAAGCGCCGATGGGTTTGCGGTAGATTATACAAATAATAATTATAATTGCCAGCGCAATCAGGATTAAACCCCACCCCAAAACACCGATGGTATCGGTAACGGTGCCGGTAATCCATGCGTAGATGTTATCCCACTGCCAGAACAGCAGGGCAAGGACGGCAATTAGCAGGATGGTGCGCCGCACCCACTTCGAAAACAGGAAACTGAAAAAGGATTTGCCCCCGGAACCCGCGTTGCTCTTTTTTTGCGGTTTGGGAGGGGCAGCTTTCACAGGCTTCCTTTGTGGTTTGACCGATTTGGGATTAGGCTGTTTTTTAGGTGTCGTTTTTGCTGTAGTCTTTGCCATAATGCTTCACCGTCCCGGTATATAATATCCTATATAATATATTATACCTTAACCATCACCGGAAGTATCATCGGGCGCCTTTTTGTCTGGTCGAAATAATACTTGTTCAGTTCTGTCCTGATTCTGCTGTCGGGGAAACCGATTTCCGCCGAAAATTCACCTTCGTGGTTCATAATTTTCGTTACGATATCCTTGCTTGTTTCAAGCATATCCTTGTATTCGTTTATATCGATAAATCCCCTGGTGACGATATCGGGACGCCCTACCAGTTTATCATCCTGTTTTCTGACTGCGATTACAATAACCACGATACCGTCGCGTGAGAGCATACGCCGGTTGCGTAATACTATACCGCCGACATCTCCGACGCTGAGTCCGTCTACATAGACATTGCCGGATTCGACCTTGCCGGCTTTTTTCCCGGCAAGCGTAGTTAATTCCAGTATGTCACCGTCTTCCAGTGTGAATATTCTTTCCGTGGGTATGCCGACGCTCTCGGCAAGCCTGGCATGAAAAGCCAGGTGGCGGAATTCGCCGTGAACCGGTATGAAGAAGCGCGGTTTTACCAGGTTCAACATCAGTTTCAGCTCTTCCTGGCTGGCATGTCCGTGAACATGGGTCTGCGCCATGCGCCCGTAATAAACCTCGGCTCCCTGTTTGAAAAGGTTATCGACGGTTTTGTAAACCAGCGACTCGTTCCCAGGGATAGGTGAAGCCGAATAAATAATCGTGTCGCCCTTCATGATGCTGATCTGGCGGTGGTCGTGGTTGGCAATTCTTACCAATCCGGAGGTCGGTTCTCCCTGGCTGCCGGTGGTAATAATCACTACCTTTTCGTTGGGCACTTTATGCAAATCCTCTATTTTAGCCAGCACCCCGTTAGAGGCTTTCAGATATTCCAGCTCCAGCGAAATTTTGACCGTTTCCGTCATGCTGCGCCCGATTATGAAGACCTTGCGCTGGTGTTTGACGGCGGCATCGATAACCTGCTGCACGCGCGTGACCAGCGAAGCAAAGGTGGTGACAATCACCCTTCCTTTAGCATGGGCGATGATATTCTCCAGCGCTTCCCCGACTACCTGTTCGGAAGGGGTATAACCGGGAACTTCGGCATAGGTTGAATCGGAAAAGAGCAGCAGGACGCCCTGTGAACCGACCTGCGCCAGCCTCGAAAGGTCTGTCTTGGGGCCGGTCACCGGTGTATGGTCAAGCTTAAAGTCGCCGGTATGCACCAGCGTTCCGATGGGTGTCTGGATAATAAGACCGGCGGCATCCGGTATACTGTGGCAGACCGGGAAGAATTCCACACGGAACTTACCCACGTTGATCTGCTCGCCGAATGTGATTACATTCAGCTGCGCTCCGGCTAAAGCCTTTCTCTCCTTGAGCTTACCGGAAATCAAGCCTTTTGCCAGCCTGGTGCAGTAGAGAGGCACATTCAACTGCGGCAGTATGTATGGAAGTGCGCCGACATGGTCTTCATGGGCATGGGTTATAAAAATGGCCTTGATTTTTTCCTTATTTTCCAGAAGGTAACTGATATCCGGGATTACCAGGTCGATACCCAGCATATCCTGTTCCGGGAACATCAGCCCGGCATCGATAACGATAATCTCGTCCCCGTATTCGAGCACGGTCATATTTTTGCCTATTTCACCGAACCCTCCGAGGGGGATTACTCTTAATTTTCCTGTTTTCTTATTGTTTTTTCTCACTGTTTAAACCTCGAACATATTTAACTGTTTTACGACGGGAACAGATTCCTTTTTCTCTTCCTGAACTTCAGCGGGCTTATTGTTACTGGCAATGTAGCCCGGGAGCTTGAGAAAATCAGCTTTGATAACATCTTTTAAATTACCCTGATGCAAAGCTGCCGCCGGATGATACATGGCGACATAGAGTATACCATCGCGTCTTTCTGCGGTACCGTGGATTTTGCCGATACTTTTTTGCGGGAAGAACATAGCCATGGAATAACGGCCGAGAGTAACGATTACTTTGGGGCGAATAATCTCCATCTGCTTATTTAACCATGGACGGCAGTTAAGTATTTCCTGCGGTAACGGGTCACGGTTACCCGGAGGACGGCATTTGATGACATTGGCAATATAGACCTGTTGACGGCTGAGGTTAATCGAAGCCAGCAGTTCATCCAGAAATTTACCTGCCGAACCTATGAAAGGACGCCCCTGCTGGTCTTCATAAAACCCGGGGGCTTCCCCGATGAACATTATTTCAGCGTCTTCTGCGCCTTCACCCGGTACCACCTTGATTCGAGACCGGGCAATTTCACATTTCTCACAGCACCTGATACTATCATTAAGCTCGCTAAGCGCTGACATTTTTCCCTGTATCAAGAAGTTAAAGTTTTAATCCCATCTTTTTGTTATGATAACACGGGCAATATGTCAAGTCAATTAAAATAGACTTATCAGTCACGCTTGGCACGATGAAAATGTTCGTTGTTGCTCTATATGACCGGCTCTTTAAAGTTAATGAAGCATCCGGGGACGGGAGGTTAATAAAGAGTTCCTCCCTGTTGCCGCAGTAGCCTTATGCCTGATTCTCCCCACACCCCAGATTCTTCAGTCACACCTTGTGATTTCAGAATGACGTATAACGGGGATTTTTAACACAATCATCATAATGTAGTATAATCATAGGCAGTATTAACGGGAGGAACGCATAATGGACCGTCAGGACGTACAGTCAGCATATAACGATATCGTCGCTCATATGGATAAGCAGAGCGGGAAATATGACACGTGGTATGCCGATACCACTTCCGACTGGAAAACTACCATATTCAAGGAGCATAAGGTTCCGCTTAAAGGGTACTGGTGGATGGTGCGCCAGTGCTATACCCCGATTGCCGCAAAAACCGTCAAGGATTCGCTGGTAGAACTGGGCTGCAAGGCCGGTTCCAACGAAGATACCGGCAGGAACGTTATCTATGTGTATGCCTACTTAATGAGCGAGGTTACGAAGCAAGGGGATGAAGAGGAGCAGGAACCGTCTTCAGTCTCTGAACCGCCGGCACCCCCGAAGTCTTAAACAGGAAACTTAACACGCAGTCATTCTAAGCCGGAGTAGCGATACTCCGGTTTTTCTTAAACTCCAATCAATGCGATAAAATACTAGATTTAAAGTATTGGATTGCTGGGTCAAGATCAGAAATGTTGCGGTATGTATAACGAATAGCCTGAATCTTATCACCAATAGTTTTTCTCATCTCTTCCCATACAAAATCCCATAGGGCTAAATGTGAACCATAATCGCTATGGCTGACCTGTCGATATAAATGCATCAGTATTATTGGCTTTTGGATAATTCTGGAGAGATCCTTATATGTGATGTAGTACCAATATTTTGCTAGGTTTGTTATACCACCAGCACTCTCGACTTCGATAACGATATGACTAGTATCTGTATCAACACGTAAATCACCGAATTGGAAATAAAGATTACCACCTAAAGGTAATCTATTATTACAACCCTGTCCCTTAAACACAACGAAACCAGAGCTCTCTGCTGTATTCTCAAATGCACTTAACGCTATTTGTTCTAAATTTTCGCGCACTTGCAATTTTCCCTCCTTGATAATCTAATTGACACACTGTTAAAATTCTACAGTAATCATAATCTGTCTTCAAGAATAGAAAGTAAAAACAAATAAATTATTATTGGGAAAAACTTCATTTTACAGGATAGTTGTATCATGAACAGCGATGGTTCATATGTCTGCCCTATAAATTGTTTTGTCTGCAATGGTTCAATCAAAAAAGGAGACCATTTTATAATTGCCAACAGAATGCACAGGATAAAGTGGTCTGCAGACGATGACGAAATAGATATTGGTTGTTCCTGCTTTCAAATTTGTATGCCCTGTGCTGATAAGATACGTACCAGAAAGATAGAATTAGAGTTTAAAATTAATCCTGTTGTGCACCTGTTGGATATCGAAAAAGAAGCCTTAGCATCATACATTATAGATTTACAGCAGCCATTCCAACAGCGACTATTCAACGATAGTGATAAAATCTGCTCTTTATGCAGTCAATCTCTTAAAAACGGCAGGCCTTATATCAAATTGGAAATACATGAAGAGATCAACAATATTTGCCCTGAGGTGGTTCCCTCTACAACTTTGATTACGGGAATACTGTGTTTGGATTGTTTAGAACATTATCTATTATGGTTATAGGCAGAAACAGTAGCTTTTAAGCACTTATATAGCAAAAATATTCATGCCTAAACCCCGGGGAACCGCGTATTAATTTAAAACAGCGAAACGATGAAAAATCCGGCCATCACCAGTATCAGCACAATCTTCATCAGGCTGCCGAAAAGAAACCCGACCAGGGTTCCCAGCGAAATCTTGAAAGCCTCGCCCGCCGATTTGCCGGAAAGCAATTCTCCGATGAGCGCTCCCAGCAGAGGTCCAACGATAATACCCCAAATCTGAAAGATAATAATACCCAGGAAAAGACCGATAGATGCACCTATCATGCCCCACTTGCTGGCCTTGTACTTTTTGGCTCCCAGCAGGGGAGCGATATAGTCCATCAGCAATGCGAGGACTGTCAGAACGGCAAAGATGACAATGGTGGTAACCGAAAGCCGTTCCCAATCCGTGCCGATGGCGTAGATAAACAAACCCAACCATGCTAGTGTAATCCCGGGCAGATAGGGCATAATGACCCCCACCAGACCCGCCAGAATCAGGACAGCGCAAATAATGGCGAAAACTACTTCCACTTGTTTTTATCCTTCCTGCTCTTAAGCTCGTCGATTCTACAATTATAACAGATACCGTTATGGCAGCAAATAACAGAGCCGCAATCGGGGCATTTCCATTTCTGTGCTTCCCTTTCAAGGAACTTTTCCATGCCGTAATCCCTTATATACTGCTGGTTCTCTATCATGCTCATACGGTAGCGTTTGCGGTAGCCTTCATCCAGCTTCTTTAATTTTTCACACGGGAAATCGGGGCATTCATAGCAAAATTGGATTTTTCTCTTGCGCAGCAGTTCGCAGTCTTTCTGCACGAAGTTACATTTCTTGTTTTTCGGACGGCACCCAATACAGTAGGAAATCTCCACTCCCTTGCTCTGAACATCATTTGTCATAGCCAGATACCTGGTGCACAAGCCGCAGTTCATACCGCAGGGAGCAATCAGTTCCTTATCCATCTATTTAATACTCTCTGCCAGTTGCCGCCCCATTTTACGTACGGCTTCAACCAGAGCCGGATTATTCTTGGCATCGTCGGGTTTAAAGGCGAAATCACTGACGATAAACCGCTTATCCTCAGGCACTTTCATCTCGTTAAGCAGGAAATTCAGGGTTCTTACCGTATCTTCCAGCCCGGATTCTTCGGCAACGACGATAATTCCGGCAGCCCTGGCTTTATAGGGGGTCTGGTGCTTGTAAAAGAAGTAGTTCCTGTCTATGAACGCCTTCATCTGAGCGGTCGTGTTATAGTAATAAACGGGCGTTGCCAGTATCACGCCGTCAGCTTTACGGAACTTATCCAGAATCTTAACCGCATCGTCATTGTGGGCGCACTTTTTTAAGGAAGCACAGTTGATATGCCCGTCGCAGGGGTGGATTTTATACTGATTAAGAATGATCTTTTCGGTGGTTGCCCCCGCTTTATTCGCTGCGTCCAGCGCCTGGTCTGTCAGGTAATTGGTATTGCCGTACAACCGCGGGCTGCCCATTATAGCTAAGATATTCAATTATTTCTCCCGAATAGAGTTATATGCCCAGCTTCCCGAAGGATATTCGATACAGGAAATAATCCCAGGTGTTGCCCGATAGATTGCCCATGCGAATCATGCGCAGGATCAATTCAATAGCTTCCGCTTTTTCTTCCCCGTAGAACTGTTTCATTTTATTTACCGCATCGCTATCGGGCTTGGCGTTGGATTCAGCCCAGTACTGGGCGTAAATCAAAGCAATCCTTTCATCTTCCGGACAGTTGGCAATACTGCCGGAAAGCAATAGATCGACTTCTTCTTGCGACATTCCTGTCTTAAGTGCTTGTTTTGCGTGGGCATAAGAGCAGTATTTGCAACCGTTGACTGCTGTTACGGCCAGCATCAGCCTTTCCCTGAATTGGTGCGGTATTATTCCGCTTTTCATGGTTTTGCTGATTCTTCCGCCGCTTTTTGTTAAATACCAGAAATCTTTAAAGAATTCTGCCGGATTTTTATATGTCCTCTTTTTGAACTTCATGATTTTCACGTCTCTAAATTGACTATTGCTTGATTCTTATACAGTGATTATATCATATAAACTTTGTAGCAGGTATAAATCCTGTATTCAAATAAGACCTCAGGCACGGTTTATTGGACATCAATCTGAGCATTGTGCTAGCATTTCGTATGGAGTATTACAAGCTGATTCTCCCGGAACATTTAAACCATAAGGGCAAACTGTTCGGCGGCAATACCTTAAAGTGGATAGACGAGTTTGCCTACATCACCGCCAGCCAGGAGTTCCCCGGCAATAACTTCCTCACAATTGCACTGGACAATGTCGTTTTCCGAAAAGCGGTATCGCTGGGTGAAATAATGCGTTTCGTGATTACCTTAAACTACCTCGGCAGAACCTCGGTACAGTACAACGTTCGCACCTTCGGCACGCGGGAAAACGATAACGTGGATGAAGTCCTCTTCGAAACCAGGATTACCTTTGTGGCTGTGGATGAAAACGGTACCAAAACCCCCATCAAGACACGCACGGGGTAATTTTTCAAAATACTGCTATTTAATTAGTTTTCATATATAAAAAACGCTGTAAATTTCATGATATACTATAGTCGAGTATGGCTATATCTTTTTAAGCGATTATAATTAATTTGCAAGATGATTCCTCTATTCGTGTATTGGAAAACGGATAAGGGGGTAGAAATGGCACATTATCCATATATAGAGGGTAAAGCTGGGATTCTTCGGGATACTCATAAAACTGCGGAAGCAGCCAGCTATTTGTTAGCAGCTCCTGAGATTGTGACACTAGCAAAGCAAGTATTAACTAAAGAAACTTATTGTGAAGCTGAAAAAACAGCGATTCAATTGGCAGGTAAGAAGATTGAAAAAGATGCTGCAATAACGAAACTCATTAATTTAGTTAGCCCCCCTCCAAAAAGGCCAATATATTACGCGCAATGTGAAATGACACTTCTTCCTAGGTGGACAAGAGATGCCTTAAGGTATCTCGGTGATTATGTTGATATGATGGTAAAAGCAACAGTGTACGATAAAACTCGAGATAGAAAAGTATTCAATAATTCATTTGGTCCAGCTATTAACAAATTTAAAGAGAATTGGCCAATTGAAAGTGAATTGGCGGATATCTTAAACAGGTATAATAGATTTCTTTATCGTCCTGCGAAACACGATTTCATATTACCAAAAGGACGCGTAGCACATAGGTTTACCGCTCGTGAAGTTGTTCTTTCTGCTTATGTTACCATGCAACTAGGTGAAAGGCTAGGAAAGTTATCACCAATAGCACAAGCTGTAAAGTTAGACCAAGAGGATATTTAAACGGATAGAGTGTAATTAAATAAACCCCCGAAATCTATTCGAAATCGAGGGCTTTTTAGTTTCTAAACTAGAAAATGTGGAATTACTTTTTCAGCAGATTAAT
>CAZJMW010000011.1:0-25276 GCA_964547375.1 uncultured Dehalococcoidales bacterium
ATATAAAACGGCAATGAATGCACCTGTAGGTAAACCACTTCTTTTCTTCCATACCTCAATTATAGGCTCTATTGGGGGGGATGTCACTACGGGGGGCTCTATTGTTTTTTAATTAAGTTAGATAAACAGCATTTAACAATATTAATATCTACATCATTAAGTGTTTCACGCTGTAATTTTATATGTATTCCAATTCTCTTTGGATTAAGCACCCATAAATCATCACCAACATAATCTTTAACCAACCAATTGGGATAAACTAGAACAGGCTTTACATA
The DNA here is from genome assembly GCA_964547375.1 of uncultured Dehalococcoidales bacterium. GTDB lineage: Bacteria > Chloroflexota > Dehalococcoidia > Dehalococcoidales > UBA5627 > UBA5627. The sequence goes on from CAZJMW010000011.1 coordinate 279, forward strand.
GAATCTTTTACCTGTATTTTCGTTCAATTCATTAAACAAAATTTTAGCGTGCCGACTTGCTTCTATAATAGCAGAATTATCAGATGCCTTCCCTCGTATTTTTATAACCTTTCCATCTGTTGTTATTTCTGGATTTCCTTCATTTTTACTTATATTTTTAGTTTCAATTGCATAAATACCTTGCTTGGATACGATAACATGATCAATATTAAATGTCTTTTCACCTATTCTCATTGGAATATCATGGAATACTATTAAATCCTTTTCTCTTAAGTTATCTAGAATTTCCCCTACCGTTTTCTCTCCAATACTACCTTGTAAATAATTTTTTGCTTCTTTTTTTAATTTATAATCTTCACATAATACCCATACACCCATAGCAATCATTGCGGCAAAAGCAAGCATTGGTTGCAAAGGCAAGTTAAAATAAGCATGTAAGACTTCGTATAGTGCTACAGCAAAAATCACTAAGAACATAAAAAAATTACGAAGTCTTTTTAGGTTAATAATCTCAATCTTGTCGTCTAAATACTGACCAGCATGACGCAGTTGTTTATCAGCAACAGGGGATTTTTTATCTTTTGAGGAACTCATTAGGCAGCATTATATCATTATGCAGCTTTTATTCAAACCTATTCGATATTATCGTGTTTCTGTAAATTATGTCTGGCACACAGTAACTGAATGTTTGCTGAAACCAATGATGAACCGCCTTTTGAAAAAGGTATAATATGGTCAAAATGTAAATTATCCCTGCTACCACATTTAACACACTGTCCTTTATCTCGCTTCCATACATCAAGCTTAATTTGAGAAGGTATTAATCTAGTGTGGTCTAAATCTAATATACATATATTCACGGGCTCATTAATTATTTCCAGTTTAAATTTAAATACTTTTCTGCCGTTACTTGCTTCTTGCCAAGAGTCCACTAATTTGAATAAACCATTGTAAGCCCATATTCCAGAGTGAATCTTTTCATATACCTTAACAATTTCAGCTTCACATTCTCCATTTTTCAGTTTTATAGCGGCTTCATAAAAAAGCCCATTCTGTGTTAAAGTCCCAGTAGGGTTAAACATTTGTTGGTCTACTTGCTTCGGATCTATAGCGTTATCACTATTAGGAATATCATGACCTTCATAAACTAAAATAGAGCCGTTTTCATCAATTCTATCAGCATAAGGGGCTCCCTTTCTTAAACTCATAAGAATAACACTAAATCCATTTCGAAGTTTATAATTCATACCTCGTTGAAGGTTAACACCTTCTTCACGACACATATCAATGTACGATATGATATCTCCTGGATTAAACAAAAGCTACTCCTAAATTATGTAAATTTGTATTCTCGAAGGAAAATAGAAACTATCTATAAAACCTAATCCCACCCCTACGGCATACCGAAAACACCGGCGGCGGTGTCGAGGGAGATTTGAGTGTGGAACGGATTGTAGGTAAACACGATTAAAACAATCGCCAGCGCAACGATAAACGCAATGGCAACATATTTCAGATATTTCGGCATCGGGTCGAGTGTCATCACCCAGGCGCTTGCCAGCTGCCCGATAATGAGCGCACCGATAAAAATGGAGATATTTGCCCACGCTATCTGCTCTCCGGCTATGTAATAATAGGTGTAAAAGACGGCGCCGATTAATAGAAGCGTCAGGAAAATAGCAACCGTTTTGGCGATTATGAAATTATTGGCGTGGTAGCCGATATAGCGGTATTCGATGATTGAGAACAGCAGTATCGGGTACAGAATAACCTTGAAATGCTCCCAGACGCTGTCGTTAACAGGTACGATTGCCCCGATAACCGCAAACTCGGCGGTTAAGAAAAACAGGAAATGCCACAGGGTAGCGATGACGGCAATGCCGACGATACCCAGAAGCGCCCACTGGAAGACATAGCCCCTGGAACGATTATCCATATCTAACATAGTAATAGCGTACGATGCTCAAGTCAATAGTTTTTGGAGGATTTTTTTGACTCAAGTGCCCCGGGCAGGTTTTTCCCCTATTATTCTACGCAATAGCTTGCGATAGAGCAGAAAAGTGTTAAAAAACTAAGCTGCCGAGCCCCTGATAACTCTTAAATCGGGAAACGGATAATGCCCGATGTTGTTTGTTACAAGCGGAACATCAAGATGTAAAGCCGTAGCGGCAATGATAGCATCTGCGATACCGATAGTCTTCCCCTTTGAGCGAAGGTTTCCGAGCATTTTACCCGCCATCCGTGCAATAGATATATCGACATCGATAGAAACAAGCCCATCCAGAAAAGCATCGGTAGCTATTTCTTCGCCGCTTTTTATTCCCTGGTATATCTCTAAATGTGTAAGAGTACTAATTGCCAGAAGCCCGTCTTCGGCCCAATGCTCCAGCAGCTTTTTTGCATACTCACGCCGCCTTAAAAAATCAATGGCAATGTCGGTATCAACAAGACAGGAAACACCCTTACTACTTGCCACTTATGTCTCCTGATACCGTAAACCGTTCACTGCCCGCTTCCCGAACTGCATTGACATAGCCGAGAGTGTCTTTGGATGCAGTAAGCTCAGGATGGTTTTTATCCTTCCATGCCCCGAATCCCTTTTCCATTGCTATGACCTGCTTGCGATAGGATATATAATGTTCCAGCGCTTCTGTAAAAAAAGAGCTTATTCCACCATGCGAAACTATGGAACGAATTTCCCCGGCAAGCTCTTTAGGCAGGGTCACGGACATTTTTTCTGTTTTTGCCCTTACTCCCATTTCCCCCTCCTGTAAAAACAGGTTCTATCATACTAATGATACTACTATTTATATTACTATTCAAGAAGAACCGGGCTTGTATTCTGCATTTGAGCGTGCTTTTTCTTCGCTGCTGCTTACCGTATCCGCCAGTTCCTGTTCAACTTCCGTCTATGGACGTCCGCCCTTTTCTTTCCATTCGCTTCTGGCGGATTCGATAACTGGTACCAGTTCGGCATCCTCACGGAGTTCCAGCCATTCACGTACGGCATCCGATACAATATCGCTGGCGGTGGTGCGCCTTTTTACCGCTTCGATTTTTAAACGCGTATATAAATCTTCATCGTGAAAAACCAGTGTAACTTTTCTTTTCATAATTAATACTCCTGCCGTATGTATATACGTCTATACGTATATACTTCCATACATCCATTATACCAGCGGCTAAGTAGCAAAGCAATATACTTTTCAATAAGAGGTTAACCCATACTAAAAACAGGAATACAAAAGGCGCCGCGGAAAATACCGCAGCGCCCGGTTTGTCTAAAAACAATCAGGATTATAAAAGACTAAATAAAGCCTTGGCCGATAATCAGCCTGATGATGCCGTAAACTATCAGAATGGCGTTAATAATTATACCGGCAGTACCGATTCCCTTGTTTTTGCCTTTGTTGACGCCGATAAGCGAGAAAACCAAACCGATAACGGCAACCGGGATGTTCAACCAGTTCAGCCAGCCTAAAAGCGGAAGCAGGGATATCGTTGCCCCGATACCGGTCAGGATACCGATTATAAAACCGAGTATGCTCATCAATTAACTCCTTTATTAATAATTACCTAATGATATCACTAACGCAAGACGGTAAACAATAATCTATATAGAGAGAAATGAATTGTCATACTGAGTTCTTGGTGGTCGAAATATGCATCAGGAACGGAAATAATATGTCGTTGCGAGGAGCTTTTACAAATCCGTTCATGGTCTTGTCCCAGTGTAACGCGGGATGAGCCTGTCGAACCACGCGGCAATCTCTACCGTTCAATATTATCAGGGTTGCTCTTTTAATGTACATCCGGAGCAGGGGTAAATTTAGCCTTCCCTCGGGGGAAGGTGGCAGACCGGTTTACCGGGATGACGGATGAGGGCTGTTATTCCGCCTGATGCCGGGGCAACGAGTCTGCTATTTCTCCCCGCCCTCCAGATCCTTCAGTCACCCCTTGTGTCTGCAGGATGACAGGCAACGTATTGTCATGCTGTGTTCGCACATTAGCTGCGCTAAGTATAAAAGAAGGACGAGGGAGGAATCAAGGGAGGCGTAAAATTGTCATTCTGAGTTCGCACATTAGCTGCGCTAAGTATAAATGGTGGTCGAACGAAGAATCTGTGGATGGGTAGTTAATAAAATATTCACCCCTGATGCCGGGCAATGTGTCTGCTATTTCTCCCCACCCCCCGGATTCTTCTCCCGATAAATCGGGATCTGGATGACAGGTTAAGGGGGACTCCTCTCAAAAACAATTAGTTGCTACCCCTATGATAATCTAACAAAACCCCTTCTGCCTCCCCTTTTCTAAAGCAAAGGCATCGGTCTTGCCACACTCGAAAAGACCGTTACATCATAGTTGCATGAAAATACTGTTATTCATTCCAACTTGCCGTAAGCCCCTTTCCACTCATCGGCCAGTTTCAGGAACTGCTCGTAGCCATGCTCGCGGATATACTCCGTAGCCTGCCGGTATTTTCCGTATTTGTAGCCGTTCTTGGCATAAAATCCCTGAATTAACGGGCAGGAAGAGTAATCGGGGCAATCGGCACAGGTTTCCAGCTTTTTATCGCGAAAACAACAGTTCTTGATAGCGCAGCGGGATTTTGAAATATCCCTTTCACCGCTATCATAACCCAGCTTGCAACCTTTGCATGTTCCTTTGGTGAGCCATACCATGCAGGTTTTGCAGTAAGCGCCGCAGCACCCGATTTCCCGTATTGTCATGCCATCAGACTCAAGCAGTAATCAGAGCTATCGCAAGTGCGCCCGGCCCGGCATGAACACCGAGTGCCGGTCCTAACCTGGCTATTCTGGGTTTTTTACCGCACATGGCTTCCAACCGGTCGGCAAGCGTCCTGGCTTCATCCGGCGTTGTGGAATACATGACCGAAATATCTTCGATTTCGCCCGCTTTTTCGGCGAATCCGTAAAGAATATCTATAGCTTTATCACGGCTGCGCGCCTTGGCTGCCGGCAGGAACTCCCCGTCTTTCAGCATCAATAGCGGCTTTATATTCAATACATTTCCCAGCAACGCCTTCCCTTTGCCGATACGCCCGCCCATAGCCAGGTATTTGAGGGTATCGAAAGCTGCCCAGATATGAGAACGGGCAGGAAGTTGCTTCACCTGCTCAACAACCTTCTCAAAATCATTGCAGGAAGCAGCAATTTGAGCCGCTTTGATTGTCATTAATCCCAAGCCCATAGATACTGAATTAGTGTCGATTACTTCAATCGGGCACCCGGACGTAACCATCTCTTTGGCGCAAAGTGCAGAATTGCAGGTACCGCTCAGTTTACTTGCAATGTGTATCGAAATAATGCCGTCGGCATCTTTAGAGAGATATTTATAAACATCGGCAAAATCCTGCGGGCTGGGTTGGGAGGTGGTGGGATGCACCGGGAAATGCAGTAACCTTTCATAAAACTCCGACTCGGTAATATCTATGCGGTCGCGATAGGTCTTGTTACCGAATTGGACATAAACGGGGATTACATGGATGCCGAACTCCTCGGCCAGAGACTGCGGTAAATCGCAGGTGCTGTCTGTCACGATTTTGATTGCCATCCGGGGATACCTCCTAAATTTTTTATTACGGGGGTACAAAGCCTTTAAACTATCATTAATGACTTGTTAAATATCTGAAATTAAAGCCCGTATAACCGTTAAGCTGTAATGATTATGCATACAGTGCGCCGCTGTAATTTTTTAACCTTCGCCGCATCTGCCTGCCATCACCTACCAGTTTGTCCATTTCCGCCCAGAAGCGCGGGCTGTGGTCTTTTACCCGGGTGTGCACCAGCTCGTGCAGGATAACGTAATCCATCAATTCTTCCGGCAGCCGTGCCAGATTTATATTGAGGCTGATATTATTTTTTACCGAACAACTGCCCCAGCGCGTTTTCTGGTTGCGAATGGTAACCCGGTTATATGTAAAACCATACCTTTTTGCCAGTAATGCCAGTCTTTCAACCAGTTTTTCATTGGCTGCGGCTTTCCCGACACCGTTGAAATTGTCAGGATTTCCATCGCATTCCGCAACGGATTCGTAGTGTCGTATCTTTTCGCGGTGTTTTCTAATCCATTTCCATTTCGAAAGAACAAATCTCTCAGCCTGTGAATATGATGATGAGTAAGGTACACTGACACGCACACCGTGAAAAGGAGCAACGGAAACACTGATATGTTTAGCTCTCCTGCTGCGTTTAAAGAGTACGCTAATGCCTTCGATTTCGAGAGTTTTCGTTTCTGTAACCAATTGCTTCCGTTTATTATATCATCTTTTATTACCTAATAATATATATTAATGCTATAATAGCGGTATTATTTTTGGTGTTAATCGCGTAAAACACAAAAAACTTTGCACATTTTTTGTTAATGGGTTAAATTATTAAAGATAATAATATGTCTATATATTTCAAAGGAGGGAGTCTATCCAAATGGTTCAGACAGAAAGGAAAAATTTTAATATCGTAATCGATGAGAACTATCCGGGTTTGGTAAAAAAGGGAACGGAATACATCTTCGACGGTAATTTAAAAAGCGATTTTAGTATTGAAATCCGTCTCGATAAAAAAATATATATCAAGGGCAGTACGGAGACAAAAAAACATATTAATAGCATCAAAGGCATTAAAGCCGAAGGGCAGATTAAAGCCGGTTACAACATCAATATTGTGGATGGTGATATTGAATCATACGAAAGTATAATTTCCGGCATGGATATTATCGTTTCAGGTATTATCAAGGCAAATTACTGTCTGGAAGCCCTGGGTTCCATCGAAGCGGGAAAACTGATTAAGTCTGGCTGGGACATCAAGGCCGGAATCGATATCGAGTCGGGGCTGGGCATTGAATCAGGAGAAAATATCAGGGCTGGGGGAAACATTAAAGCGGCACATGATATCAGGTCTGATAAACGCATCGAGGCCGGCGGGAGTATCGAGGCCGGGTGGGGAATCAGAGCGGCGTTGTCTGTTTCCTGCGCAGGAACACTCAGTGCGCAGTACGGTATATTTGCCGGCGTTTGCACCTTTAAGGTTATCCCCACAGACGAAAACCTGGTTGAGAACTACTACAGAAAAGTTATCTGCGGAAAGCTTATCTGCGGCGAAGTTTTACACGGCATTCTGGAAGAAAAAGAAAGCTAATCAAGATTTTACGAATTTATAAGTCAAGAGCCTCTGTTTATAGATAAACAGAGGCTCTTTTTTCGGTTAATCGGGATAATTACCCCAAAACATCAGTTTATTTTATTCTTGCCCTCTTTGGCTTTTTCAGCAACCATTTTCATGTTGAGACGCCCGGGACCGCCGCATTGCGGGATATAGCATGTTACGTCGTTGAAAACACATTCGGCGTGGCAACTAGGGCATTTTCCGGGGGGTAATTCAGCTTGCAGCACATAATCGCATTCACTGCACATCCACCAGTTCATAGTTCCCTCCTGAAATAATTATTTTTCGTGCTTAGACTTATCGAAATAGCCTCAATATATTTTACCAGATTTACTGCCAAAAGTATTTATAAGGGAATCCGTTCAGTTTAAAGATTAACCTCAATCCCCCGGCTCTTTAAATACTCTTTAACCTGCCTGATACTTAAAAGGCGGTAATGAAACACCGAAGCGGCCAGCAGAACCTGCGCCCCCCCTTTAGTCACTCCTTCATAAAAATGCTCAAGCGTTCCGGCTCCGCCCGAAGCCACCACCGGCAGAGTAACCGCATCGGAAATAGCCTTTGTAAAATCGAGGTCGTAGCCGGTCTGCATCCCGTCACCGTCGATACTGGTCGGCAGAATTACTCCGGCCCCCAGTTTCTGACACTGCTTTGCCCATATTACGGCGTCCTGTCCGACCGGCTTGGTACCACCGCTAACCACCAGTTCAAAACCGGATGGCAAATCCTCGTTTCTGCGCGCATCAATGGCCACGGTGATTTTATCGGAACCGTATTTTAAAGCCGCCTGTCTTACCAGGGCCGGGTTTTTGACAGCGGCACTATTCATTGATACTTTAGAGGCCCCGGCTTCCAAAACCAGTTCTATATCCTTTAAAGAAGAAATGCCTCCGCCTACCGTTAAGGGAATATTGATAGCGGCTGATACCTTGCGCACCCATTCGAGACGCGTCTTGCGGTTTTCCAATGTCGCCGCGATATCAAGCATCGCCAGTTCATCTGCCCCTTCCTTCTGGTAAAAAGCGGCATTCTCAACCGGGTCTCCGGCTTCCTTCATACCGACAAAATTGACACCCTTAACCACTCTGCCGTCTTTCATATCCAGACAGGGCATTATTTTAATCACGCTCATTACGGTTAAACCTTCCTTATATCTTTATTAACCTTACCGCTAAAATTCTACCACTTGTTAATGCTTTTCGCCACGCCGTTAAATTAACAAATTACCTGGAAATACCTTGCAGGCGATATGGTATAATCTGTTTGTAGAATAATAAACGGAAAAACAGGCAACAGGTTATTTTAAAAATGGATAATTTTAAAATTGCGGTTATTATCCTGATATTTCCGATGTTATTGGCGATAGGTATTTTTACAATACCCTATGTGTCCGATTATTCAAATACCCTGGCAACCGAACTTGCCGTCCTGCACAGCGGACGATGGCTCTGGGGTCATATTATCAGCGCCCTGGCTTTCGGATGGGCAATCGTCGTCGCCCACTATATCTCTCAGTATCTGTATTACAACGAACAAAACCTGCTCGGAACCATCAGCCTCTATCTGACTGTCGCCGGAAGCGTACTAATGGCAACAGGTCTGGGCGCCGACGGCATCGGGCCGGTTGCCGTTTTAAACAGCGGCGCTCCGGCAGCACTCTATTTCGAAGGCAGCGGTATGATGGTTACCGGTATATTTATGGCCGGCATAATACTGTTCGGCTTCGGGCTGATAAACCAGGTCATAGGGTTGAGGCGTATCGGAATTATCCCTGATGTACTTGCTTTTGTGCTGATTGCCTGCGCTATACTGTTTATGGGATTTGCCGCCCTTCCATCCAGCATGGGATTGTATTGCATTGCCTATTTATCCGTTTTGACATACGGGTGCCTGTGTGTACTGTTCTGTATCTCGGAAACATGACCAGAACATACGGGTATTGACAGACGGACGGATGGTGCTAGAATTATTCAGAATTTTAAAGCGGAGGTAATTTATATGGAGCTATCGGAACAGGAAATTTATGAGGAAGCCAGGAAAAGGGTAAAAAAGAAGAGGGAATTTTACAGCCACCTGGGGGCTTATCTACTGGTAAACGCCGTACTGGTAGTGATATGGTTATTATCATGGAGAGGCTACATGTGGTTTTTATGGCCGCTCTGCATCTGGGGCGTATTCGTGCTGTGGAACTTCATCGAGGTATTTGTGCTCGATAACGTGGTATCTGAGAAATCGGCCATAGCCAAAGAGGTAGAGAAAATCAAAAGGGAAAAATAGCATACCATCCGGGCAGGTATCAACTCCCAACGAGAGCCTGCCCGGTTAAATAATCTTATTAATTTTTAAAAAAGGGTTATTTTTAGATATTAGCGATAATCCCCAGAATGCCGGTTACAATCAGGAAAGCGGCAACTATATAATTCAGGATTTTCGGCCAGACCAGAACCACGATACCGGCAACCAGAGTTAAAATTGCGATAACAAGTCCCCATGCCATATTGTTAGTCCTCCTCTATATTGTTTTTCGGAATATTATTTCTTTCCAAGTAAGTGCAGCACGCCCCTTACATTCAGGAAAATACCTGCTGTTTATTGCAGAGCATCGTACCACGTCAATACCAATATACCCGCAACAATGGCAAGATCACCGAGGATCAGGTTATTACTGATATTCATAAACTTCCCCAATGATCGACTCAAAACTATTATGATACCGCATTAACCCGATGTCAACGGCTTTTTGATTGAATTTAGAATAGTTTATGATGTTAATGAAACAGCTGGACTATTCCCTTATTTTAAATCATAATTAATATCGAAATGTCTAAAAATAAACGCATAGAACGTGAAGGCAATACTGTAAAAACAATGATTGCCATGTATTGCCGGAAGAATCATGGCGGGGAGAAGCTGTGTTCAGAATGCGCTGAATTACAGGAATACGCTCTAAAAAGACTTGAAAACTGCCCTTTCGGAGAGGGAAAAACAACCTGCGCCAAATGCCCGGTTCATTGCTACAAACCGCAGATGAGGGAACGAATAAGAGTAGTGATGAGATATGCCGGGCCCCGCATGATATATACCCACCCGCTTCAGGCTGTCAGTCATATCATCGACAGCAGACGCAGGATACCGCTTAAAAATCAACCCGGGGACAAAAAGCAGTAATTTATATTCTGCCGAATACTACCGTATAATTGTGTCCGTACTTCTTAGCGCATTTCGGACAGGTGGTGTAATAGAAGTAATAGCTATTGATATGTTTCTCTTTCTCGGCCGCATGTTTTTCCATCTCTTTAATCCATTTCGGAACATCGTTGTATGCGCCGTCGAAGACTCTCGTCAGGTAGCTGCCCGATAGCCTGACATTCTCGCAGCCGGGCACTTCTTTGGTAACACTGATATAAATTTCGCCCTTCCACTGTGAGGTTTCCGAGGTCAGCATTAAAAATTTTGCATCGTCGGGCCTGGCTCCGGCCTGCTCGATTTTCTGCCACATTTTAGATACCGCCCTGCCGAAAGTACCCGGCAGTGGTATATGGAATAACTGGGGCACGGTATCCCTGACAAAGAGCCTGTTATTGAACTCGATTTCCTTGTTGTCCCATGGTTCCGGGTCGAATACCGGGCAACACTCTGCTTCCGGATTTTCATGCTGTGTCATAATGCACTCCTCCTTTGGCCAGCAAGCGGCCTTTCAAGGTTAAAGTCAGTATGAATTTCTACTTTCAATTTGTATATTCATTGTTTTCGATATTAAGCACCATCTTGATAAAGCGCACCAGCGCACTGACACCGAAGGCGACAGCTACAAATATAAGAACTCCTTTGGTCAGCGGCGGCAGAATATCGGCAGCCACGGCATTGGGAACGACGCTGAAATCGAACGGGAAGATGGTCACCAGGTAGATTACCACCGCCATGCCGATGATTTCCAGAAGTATCTGCACCGCTTCACGGAACCAGTACCTGTCGTAGACAATCAATATGATGTTGGCAACGATGCAAATCGATAGCGAGGTAATCAATATCGGCATCCATAGCAGGAAATCGGGGGTTAAAAGCGGCGAAATAACCAGGCCGCCGTCATCCCCGACCGAATACCATGCCACGTATTCATAAAACAGTGTAAAGAAAATAATCAGGATTATATTCCAGAATATGGCAAAACTGTAACCGATGATTCTGCCGGTGCGCGTGCGGGTAAAGTAGTTGTCGACTTTTTTACCGAAATCATCGGCTTTTTTACCAAAGTCGTCAGCCTTTTTACCAAACTCATCCGCTTTTTTTTCGAAACCATCCGCTTTTTGCGTAAGGGCGGCAACGAAATCCTCTTTTTCTTCTCCCTTTGTATCTTGCGAACCTGCTGCGGCAGCCCCGGCAGCAGTATCCTCTTTCCAGGCGGACCGGTGAATTATCTCGGCAATATCCCCGGCCAGCGGCGCCTTATAACGCTCACCCTGGTAGGCTTTAACCATCAGCACAATCCAGAAAACAAACACCAGAATACCGATAGCAGAGCTAAAAAACCCGCCGACATGCGGAATCCAACTCAAGCAGGCGGATAAAATTGTCAGACCGCCGAAGAGCACAATAGACTGGATGGCATGAAAATTGACAACCTTGTCCTTCTTTTCTAAAACCAGGAAGATAATGCCGCTAATCCAGAAGAATGCGTAACACAAAGTGCAAGAAATGTTCTGCTGCAGATTGAGAGTGGGTATTTCTTCGGGTTTTTCCTGCTTTTGTTCCGCTTCTATGCGCGCTTTTTCTTCTTCGTATATGCGACGTCTTTCTTCCGGTGTCAGTTCCATGTTTTATCTCCTCCGCATAATAAATTATGCAAAATATGTAGCATGCAACAAATTTTTATTGTGTAATTTTTTATTCAAATGTATAATACCACAAAGTATTATCCCGGGGTGAAAAATGTGGTGGATTTTAAAACTTGTCATTACAGTAATCTGTCTGGTAATTCTGGTCAGGGTTATCTCTCCCAGGGATTTCTTCCAGCGCGTACTTAACCGTAGTGCCACCTTAGGGGATAAACTGGCGGTTATCGTTATCTTCGGCCTGTTCTCGGTTTTCTGCACCTATATGGGGACAACACTGCCTTCCGGCGCAATTATAAATGTCAGGGATATGGCGCCGATGCTGGCAGGACTTGTCGGCGGTCCGCTGGTCGGACTGGGCGCCGGTCTCATCGGCGGCATTCACCGCTTCTTCCTGGAAGGTTTTACACAGATTCCCTGTTCCCTGGCAACGATTCTTATCGGCTTGATGGCCGGATACGTAAATTTGTGGATTATCCGGCAAAAAGGCCGTATCGAATTTATCAAGGTTCACTGGGCAGTGCTTTTTGCGGTTGTAATGGAACTGTTCCACATGAGTTTAATCCTGCTTATCGGCCGACCGTTCGATGAAGCGCTTGAAATTGTTAAAAAAATTATCCTGTCGATGACTCTGGCAAATACAATCGGAGTGGCGCTGGGTTTGCTGCTGATTAAGAAAATGGCAATTGAAAAATTTATATTAAAACACATAAAAAAGGATAATAAGCGGTAAAAGATAATAATATGGACAGAGAGAGATTCGAAGAACTGGTAATTAAAGCTATTGAGGGTTTACCGGACGAGTTCCTGGAACTTATGGATAACGTCGACGTGGTGGTTGAAGACTATGCTACAGCGGAACAACTCGATAGCGAAGATATTGAAGACGAAGCGCTGTTACTGGGGCTTTACGAGGGCATACCGCAGACATGCCGCGGCAGTTATTACGGCATGGTAGTCCCTGATAAAATAACCATCTTCCAGAAAGCTATCGAATCGGTGGCGGCTTCGGATGATGAAATAGAACGGCAGATACGGAAAACGGTAAGGCATGAAATAGCCCACCACTTCGGCAGCAGCGAGGAAACACTGCGTGAAATAGAGGGGGAAGACGGCGAATACTAGTAGATGACACTCTTCTTCTGGTAATTGCTGACTGTTAAATTCTCCCTGTCGCCTGCTTCCGCCGGATTTTTTAACGAGAACTCGATTATACTGTTACACTTGGCACAACGGCTGTAGAAACTATCGACTTCCCGAAAATCCAGCGTTACCTGTGCGCCCGGGCCGCTCTTTGTTTCGAAGTTTCCCAGTTTTTCCCCGCATACGGGGCATTCCACATCTGCATCCAGAGATATAAAATCAATTTCGTGCATAGGTTCACCGCCAGAATATTATTTTACAGATTACAGCATATAACTTAATCTTACTTTTAACAAGTCTTATTTTAACAATTTTTTATATTTTTTGTAATCCCCCCCAAATATTTATTACCCGTATTGCCATATTTAATTTCAAGGTGATATACTAGCTTTCGATATCTGGAGGATTAGATGAGCACCCGTGGCATGTTAAGACTGATAGGGCTGGTGATTTCTATCGGAGTCATTATCACCGTAATAGCCGTTATAGTAGAGTACTGTTAGAAGTATTTCTATCAGGCGCTGTGGGTATGTGTCTATCAAGCTAAGTATCGATTCCAATAGAAGATTATATAAAATCTCCCGGCAATCTTTCTAGAAAAACTGAAACATATGGAAAATGAATTAACCTGGTTGTTTTTACTGGCGGCTACGCTTGCTTTTCTTCACGTTTTTATCGATATTATCTCCAATCGTAAACCCTTTATCAGGGTGCTTAACAACCGCGGTACATGGCCGGATAAGCTGCTGATTATTGTACTTTTCGGCGCTTTTTCCATTATCGGTACCTATATGGGTACTGAGCTTCCCTCAGGGGCCATACTGAACTATCGTGACCTCGGCCCCATGATAGCAGGGCTTGTGGGCGGCCCAATCGTAGGGCTGGGTGCCGGGCTTATCGGAGGAGTGCACCGTTTCTTTATGGACGGATTTACGGCTGTCCCCTGCGCCATTTCGACAATTATCATCGGGTTGCTGTGTGGATTAATCAAGCAATGGCGCGGTAACAAACTTTTAAGCATTCCGCATGCCGTAGCGGTAGCAGTTATCATGGAATGTTTTCATATGGGGATGACGCTGCTGTTGGCACGACCCTTTGAAGATGCACTGGCTGTGGTTAAACTGGTCATTTTCCCCATGGTACTGGCCAACGCCGTCGGAATGATGGTCGCGTTATTCCTGATTAAAAACAAGGAGAATGAGATTAAACTCGACGTTGATTCGGTGACTATCGAAAGATAAACAATTTCTTCTCTCCGGTCTTACGCAGAGAGCATTTTCTTCAAGTTACGTGATTCTACCCCGATTTCCATTGCCAGTTCATGTACTGTGGTTCCGGTTTGTTCGAGTGTTTCCCCGATGTAATCCTTAAATGGAAGGCTCGCTTCCCAGCAGGTATTAAAATTATCCATCAATACCGATGCCAGGGGTTCTGACGGAATAATGTATCCCTTGCTGGTCATCTCCCTGTCGCTGACGCTTTCGGGGATAGCGATAATTACCCTTGATTTATCCACTATCATATAGCGCATCATCTGTGAAGGGGAAGCGCTGTAATACCTTACTTCGGCCCCCTCATGGCTATATAAATACCCTACATACAAGCGGTCCTGAAACTTGGGGAAAATATACCTGACCGTCACACCCTTTGTTTTAGCCCTGCCGATAGCCCTGGTAAAGGAATTGACGCGATTCATATCGCTACCGGTCGGCTTTCTACCGGTAACAAAACCCACTATTTCATTTTCGGCATCTGATATGGCATCGTTAGCCGAGAGAAAATACTCAAGTCGGGTCAGTGTTTTCGAGGCACTCCCCATCTGCATGATAAGAGCGCTCCGCCCCCTGCCCTCTTTAATATTAAAAAGAATCAGAACAATGGTAATTAATATTAAGGCGGATTCAAGAATCAACAGGGCAGTTTCAATATTCATAAGAACTTAATTAAAACACAGATGCCGCCTTTTGTACAGGCAATTTGGTATTTATCTTGACAGCTATACAGGCATATGATATTATTGCAACTGTTTGCATTAAATAATCTTCGCAATAAATATGATTCGCATTTAAATTCATTTGCAACCCGCTACCGGGGAAAAAGCGATAAAATGTTATGGCAACGATTTTAAACGTAGAACGGTTATCTGTAAACGCCCAACTGAAAAACGGATTCACACAGATAGTTAATGAACTGTCTTTCAAAATAGAATCCGGACAGCAGCTCGGTATTGTGGGAGAAAGCGGCTGCGGAAAAACGATGACGGCAATGGCTATCTTCGGCCTGCTGCCACCCAACTGCCATGCCTCCGGCAAAGTGGCCCTTAACGGGAACCCCCTGCTTAATCTCAGCGAAAAACAATTGAATGAAAAAAGAGGCAGGGAGATTGTGCTTATTCCTCAAAGCGGTGCGGATTTTCTCAATCCTTCACTCAAGGTCAGGAACCAGATTTATGAAACGCTGAAAAGAGCGGGGATAACAGCCAAGGATGATTTACGAAAGCGGGCGGAAGAACTTCTGGGGCAGGTGGGCTTCGATAAACCTGATGAAGTAATGGAAAAATACCCCTTCCAGCTTTCGGGCGGAATGGCGCAGCGCATCGTACTGGCCATCGGACTGGCTTTCTCCCCAAGCCTGGTAATCGCCGACGAACCGACCAGGGGCATTGACGATGAAACAGCCGCACTGTTTATTAAACAGCTGGGAAAAATGTTTTACGATTCGGCTGTTATTATCATCACCCACAATATTGCACTGGCCAGAACATGCCATAACATACTGGTAATGCATAGCGGTGAAATGATGGAATACGGCAGAGCCGACGTAATTCTTAATTCCCCGAGACACCCTTACACTAAAAGCCTCATCGATGCCCTTCCCTCCAACGGGTTTAAATCAGGAATCTTGCCGGACATAGGCAGGATTTCGGCCGGGGAAGGATGCCCGTTTTATATTCGTTGTTCAATCGGAACAGATGACTGTTCCAAAAACACAATTCCGCTAAAGGAAGCCTGCGGGACATCCTGGAGGTGCCTGCATGCTTAAAGTCAGCAACACCTCTAAAAGCTTTAAAAAAATGGATAAAAAGGGTACACAGAGAGTACTCGATAACATCGCTTTCAACATATATGAAAATGAAGCCGTAAGCATCATGGGAAAAAGCGGCGAGGGCAAATCCACCATCGCCCGTATACTATGCGGAACCATTAAACCGGATAGCGGCCGGCTCGAATATAACAACGAAGCGCTTTTTGACAATAAAGGAAATTACAACAGCGGGCTGCGCACCAGCATCCAGTTGATACCGCAGCAGCCTTTTTCGGCGCTGGACCCCAAGCAAAGGGTGGGAGACGCCATTGCAGAGCCTTTACTGTATCACAAACTGGCTAAAGATAAAGCAGACGCTGCCCTGCAGGTAGATAAACTGCTCGAACAGGTATGGCTTGAGCGCGAAATAGCAAGACGCTTCCCGTCGCAGATTTCCGGCGGGCAGGCCCAGCGTATCGCGATTGCCCGGGCACTGGCTTTAAAACCGGGTCTTTTAATTGCCGATGAGTCAACCTCGATGCTGGATGTCTCGGCGCAAGCACAGGTAATCGCTATCTTCCAAGACCTTTTAAAATGCAAACAACTCTCCATTCTTTTAATATCCCACGATAAAGCCCTGGTCGAAGTATTTTCAAACCGTATTTATCACTTATCGCAGGGGAGCCTGCAGGAAACAAATTAATCCAGGAGAAACTATGTTTAATCAAAAACCGGTAAAGATTATCCCCTTCCTGCTCGGCATAGTGTTACTGCTGAGTACATTTACAAGCTGTACGGAAAACGGCGGACAAACTACCAATGCCAGAGAAAGCAAAATAGATACGCTTATTATCGGAACGACCATGTCCATCGAGAAAGCCGGCAGGAGCGAGTATTACTTCGACGTAACAACCGGGACAGTATCCCAGATGGCGCTTGTCAGGGTGGATGAGAACGGGGAATACCGGCCCCTGATGGCGGAGTTTGAAACAAGCGACAGTAAAACATGGACATTTACTATTACAGACGGTTTAACGTGGCATGACGGCACGCCGGTTAGCGCAGAAGATATTAAGTTTACCATCGAATATCTCGACGGGCAGAATAACGGTGGTTACCTCTCGCAGTATGAAGACATCGTGGTTATAAACGATAGCCAGATACAGCTGGTGCTAAAAACCGCCAATACGCGTCACTTAAGCAGCCTGACCGCTATGAGGATATTCCCCAAACACATCTATAACGGCGTCGAGGATATGTCCACGGTCGCCGAGGAACTGGCCACCATCGGCTGCGGACCCTATAAATTTGTGCGTTTCGATAAAAACGCCGGTGTCATCGAGTTTACGGCATATGAAGATTATGTCGGCGGCGTACCCAATGTTAAAAATGTCATCTTCAAGATGTATTCAAATGCCGATACCATGAACCTGGCGCTGAAAGCGGAAGAAATCGACATGGTTTACTATTATGCCGGAGGAGTCGATACCACCGCAGCAGAGGATTTTCAAAATAACGGCAACATAACCATCTCGACCGTAAAGGATGCCAGCAATACCGCCGTACTGGTATTCAACAACAACATGTCTCCATGCAACGATATCTTAATCAGGAAAGCAATCGCAGCAGCCATAGACTATGAAAAGTTCAGGGAATTATTCGCTTCCGAGTACAGCACACCCTCCAGAGCAGGTTTCATACCCGAGGGGACTGCCGGTTTTATTGAAACCGATATCCTTACCCGCGACACAGATGCCGCCAGGGCATACCTGGCCCAAGCCGGAGCAGTCGACAGCAATAATGACGGAGTTGTCGAATATCAAGGGGAACCTTTATCAATTCAACTGCTGATACGCAGTGACAAGCCGGTTTACAGCAGGTATGGAGAACTTTTGCAGTCCAACCTGGCTGAAGTGGGAATATCGATTACATTCAAGATAGTGGATTTGGCGGAATTCCGCTCAATCTCCGAAAAAGAACACACCAACCAGGCTATGGTATCCAAGTTCACTGCCTATGGAATGAGCGCCGGAGCCGGAATGGGAGCAATTTATATGAGCGCTGCCGGTTCCTGCGCACAGGCGCAGATTACAGATGAAGAATACGCTGAAATTGTTGCCAGACTGGGTTCCGCTACTACCATGGAAGATTATTATGCGGCTGCCGCGGATTGCCAGGAGTACTATGCAGCCAATATCCCGGCGGTCGCCCTTTACTGGGATTGCTATATACAGGCATATAACAGCCGGCTGTCGGGCTTTGTTACCGACGGGACATTCGGACTATTGAACATGCTCACATGGTTCAGCATCGAAGAGCAGGCAAGCTGATTATAATTGATTTAAAATCCCTCCGTCCGGCTTACATGATATCCGGGCGATGGGAAAACAAGCCGTAAGGAGATAACCACATGGTATACAGTGAACTGGAATGCCAAAAAGCCTGGGAGAATGCATCACGGGCAGGCAGCCGGGACGAACGCATCAGGCGCAACCGGGGCTGGATAGAATACTTCGGTACTGTCTTTAAAAGCCGGGAAGATGAGGAAAAGGGGGAAATAAAAGAGACTTTCAGCAAAGAGTTTCCTGTATCGGTAACCTCATTCCTGATGCAGGAAAGAATTTTAAAACCTTCTTCGACCGTGCTTGATATTGGTGCCGGAACGGGAGCTTTTACCATTCCCTTTGCGGTCAATTGCAAAAACGTTACCGCGCTGGATATGTGCCAAAGCGCTCTGGATATTCTAAAAACACGCTGCTATGAGAAAAACCTGGCAAATGTGGAAGCCGTTTGCGGCATGTGGGAAACCTTTCCGCTTGAGAATAAATACGACCTCACCTTTGCATCGATGTGTTCCGCCATCTGCAATAAGCAGGAAATTATCAATATGGAATCTATAACAAACGAATACTGCTGCCTGCTGACTGTCGCTCGCGGCTCGCAATCCTTGCACCGTACAGGCTTAAGAAAGAGGCTGCTGGATGCCACTCCGGCCGGGTTATCCAGCGATGTAATATACATTTACAATATGCTCTACGCCATGGGCAGATTCCCCAATATCAAATACTACCGGGAATGCCGGCACTCGCGCATGACCGTAGAAGAGGCTTATAATATTTACCGCATTTACTTCAATATCTTTGGTTTGCACGGAGAGAAAAGCGACAAAATTATCAGGGACTATATCGATGAGCATGCCGCCGGAGGATTCCTGCAAGATGAAACACGCATGAATTCCGCCTTGTTGTACTGGCGTCCCCGAGAGAAATAACCTTGAAACAGACGACTCGCAGAATAGTGGCATCGATACTGTGCCTGGTGGTGGTAATCATCCTGAACTTCCTGTTGCCCAGGCTGATGCCGGGCGACCCTGTATTGATGCTGACCGGTATTGACGAGCAGGCGATATCGCAGGCGCAATACGATAGCTACAAGGAAAAACTGGGGCTCGACCGCCCGCTAATCGAGCAGTTCGGCCGATACATCGCAGACCTTTTCAGCGGGGATATGGGGTATTCCTATCACTACAATGATACCGTGGCCAATATTATGGCGCAGCGCGTGCCGGCCACCCTGCAAATTGCCATCCCGACTATTATTCTTTCATCGCTGCTTGCCCTTTTTCTGGGCTATATCACCGGCTATCGCAGAAACAGCAAACTGGATACCTTTGTTACATCCAGTTCCATTGTCGTGCATGCCATTCCCAGTTTCCTGCTGGCTATGATTATGGTAACTGTATTTGCCTATCAACTCGGCTGGTTCCCGCTGGGAGGTTTGAGTTCGATTAAAGTCCCGGACTCAGCTTTCCTGGCATTCCTCGACCGCTTAAAGCACCTGGTTTTACCGGTAATAACACTGACCATCGTTTCAGTACCGGCCAAATATCTTTTACTGCGCAACATTACCGCAGCTGCCAGAGACGACAAGTATGTGATATATGCCAGGGCAAGAGGGCTTTCGGAAAAAAGAATCGTGTTCGTCCACATCCTGAGAAACACCGTTCAACCCTTCATTACCATGGTCGGGCTTAATGTCGGCTTTATCATCGCCGGTTCGATGATTATAGAAACCATCTTCTCCATTAACGGTATGGGCACGCTGATTTACCAGGCGACTTCCTCGCGCGACTTTCCCACATTGCAGGGGTGTCTTTTTATAACCGCGCTGGCAGTAGTTATAGCCAACATTATCACCGATATCATCTGCGTGGCAATCGACCCTAAAGTAAGGTACGGAGTCTATGAATCTGATTAAGCGGCTGGCAAAAAAGGAATATATACCGCTTTACATCGGCATAGTTTTGATGTCGGCATTTGTTGCATTCTCTCTATTTCCGTCGCTGATCGCACCCTACCACCCGAAAGAAATGTTTCAGGCATGGCAGGGAGTTTCAGCGGCACACCTTCTGGGTACCAACGACATGGGTTACGACATCTTTTCGGAACTGGTATATGCCTCATCCACAACCCTTATCGTGGGAATCACCGCAGCGCTGGTATCGCTTGTAATCGGCTCTACAATCGGCATTATGGCCGGCTATCTCTCCGGCTGGAAGGGCGAGATACTGGACGGCATCGTCAACATTTTCCTGCTCATCCCGATGCTGCCGATGGCCATCGTGGTAGCCGCCTACCTGGGGCCGGGCATAAACAACATTATACTTATTATCGCCACACTGGGATGGTGTGCCACCGCCAGGGCAGTCAGAGCAAAGACCAAGCAGTTGAAACAAACACCTTTTGTGGAATCTTTGACCATACTCGGCATACCGAAACGGCGAATCATGTTAAAACACATCTTCCCGAACCTTTCCGAGATAGTACTGGCAAAATACATTATGTCGGTCGGCACATTTATGCTGATGGAGGCCACCCTCAGTTTTCTGGGACTGGGAGACCCGACCCGGGTAACCTGGGGCGGAATGATAAACCTGGCCTATAAATGCGGCGGCTTTTCAAAAGGCGCTCTCAACTGGTACCTGCCCCCCGGTATCTGCATCGCCCTGTGCGTACTGGCCTTTTTCTGCCTGAACTACTACTTCGAAAAGAGGTCCTCACAGGTTGAGGGGGATAAGCGCAGCTATCTGGATTAATAATCCCTTTTGACAATACAGTCATTAACAGATAACATTACCAATACTACGGGACTTACCCCCGAAAATACCGAAAGGCGCCGAAAATGTCTAACGTTTTATCGAAGCATGATATCAAAAAATTATTGAACGGCAACCCGCCGCTTCTTGAGGATTATCTCAACCTGGAAGAGCAATTACAGCCGAACGGGGTGGATTTTACCCTGCGCGATATCTCTTCCCTGCAATCAGCAGGCAGAATCGCAGTCAGCAATAAAAAGAGAGTGGTTTCAACACAATCGCCGCTGACTTTTGATGAAAACGGCTACATTCACCTGGCTCCCGGCACATACAGTATTACCTACAATGAAATTGTCAATCTGCCGAAGAATGTGATGGCGCTGGCAACCCCGAGGTCAAGCCTTTTGCGCTGCGGGGTAACCGTCAATACGGCCGTCTGGGATGCCGGTTACTCGGGGCGTTCGGAATCTTTACTGGTGGTATATAACCCGGACGGATTTTCATTACAAAAGAATGCACGCATTGTGCAGTTGGTTTTCTTTCAACTGACAGGGGAGACCGAAGGCTACAAAGGTACCTACCAGGGCGAGAATATCTGACCGCTAAAGCGCCAGGCTGAGCGCAGCGGGCAGAATCCTGAAGGAAGCCGGGCATTCCCCTAAAAATTCGCCGTCGGCTTCGATTACCACTTTCTCGGTTGATTTTATCTGCACGCTTGAAGCCCTTTCGATTTTTACCATCGGATGTGTAATGTGAGTGCCCTTGTATATCTTGGGGAATGTCTTTAAAAGGTCAAGTTTATTTATGTCGCCGACGCAAACCACATCGAAAAAGCCGTCATAAATATCGGCCTGGGGAGCAATGCACATACCGCCGCCGAAGTAGCAGCCGTTGGCCATAACCATCGTTAAAACCTTTCTCTCATCGCACTTTTCACCGAAGCATACGCTTAACGGCTTGTTCTTGTAACTGATAACGGATTGAAGCAGTCCCAGTACATAAGGCACTGTTCCTCCGAATATTTTCGGCAGACGGCTGGCAGCTTCTATGGCCTGGGCATCGAATCCGACACCGGCAGAATTGATGAAATAGCGCTGGAATGATTGCCCGTTTTTGGTGTAATCAACCACCCCGACGTCAATCATGCGCTTTTTTGTACCGTATATAGAGGCACAGGCCTTTATGTAATCCTTGGTAATACCGGCTGTGCGGATAAAATCACCACCCGTTCCGGTGCTTATGATACCGATAGTAGCTTCAGAGCCATCTTTGGACTGCATTATGCCGTTCGCCACCTCGTTTACTGTTCCGTCTCCACCCACCGCCACCAAAAACTGGTAACCGCTGGCAGTCGCTTCGCGGGCAAGCTCTATGGCATGACCGATACCCTCGGTGTATTGATATTCGAAAGGCATCCCGCCGCTCTGTAATAATTCATTGATAAGAGGCCATTTGCGATAGGTAGTTTTAGCCCCTGCAACCGGATTGACGATAACTTTGGTTTTTAATGCTGCCATATTAAAAATCAGGTTCCTTTCTGTAGAAATAATCCTTTTTTAGCTCAGCTGTCTGCGATTGGTTATGATTAAACTTGATATAAGACCGAGCGCCAGGTATACAATCATTGCCAGTATGCTGCGCCCGATATCCGGGCTTTCAATTTCAAACGGGAAATTATGCATTTCCTCAAGCGGCATAAAAGCCGCCAGCATCAACTCCATCCCACCGTAGACAGTAGTAATGCTGTCACCGGCGGTTGAAATCAGAAACCAGTAAGGTTTATCCGCCAGCATCAGGACGCTTTCGACAACACCCGAAATAACCATTATAACAACCAGCGTAATGACGGTGGCACCCATGGCGCCTTTCGATACCGAGCTGAAGAGGAAGGTGAATGCAACAACGCTTGCTCCGTAGAGCAGGCACAAACCGAAGGACTGCGCCGTTTCAGGAGGTATCTCCTGGTATATGACGAAAAGAGACAGGCAGACAATAAGGTAACCGAAAATAACCAGTATGGCGACTGCAATACAAGCGGCGATATATTTTCCCAGCACCAGTGTTGTTCTTTTAACCGGGTTGGTAAAAAGCATAAAACCGCTTTTACTCTCGAACTCACCGGCTATGGCATCGCCGGAAAAGAAAATGGCTCCGATTACCGCCATGGAGGGGCCGACGGAAAGCATCGCCGCCATCAGTTTTACATTATCGGGGAAACCGTTTAAAAGAGCCGGGAAGCCTATAAGCACCGCCGCTTCGGTAATCAGCACTAACAGCAGGATGACATATAGCCGTTTGCGGCGCACATGCTTTAAAAACTCGTAGGCGATGACAACACCCAGCCGTTTTACTTCACTCACTCGGAACCCCCGTCAGCTGGAGATAGGCATTTTCCAGCGAGCCGAATTTCTGCTCCAGCGCTTCGATGCTGTCGTAGCCTAATAGCTTTCCGCGGTCGATCACGGCAACATGCTTGCAGATCTGGGCGACTTCGCTCAACTGGTGAGAGGCGAAAAAGACTACTTTATCTTTTCCGGCTTCCAGAATAATCTGGCGGAATTCGATTACGGCCCTGGGGTCTAACCCCAGCGCCGGTTCATCGAGAATTAAAATGGGCGGGTCATGCAGCAATGTCTGCGCCAGCGCCAGGCGTTGTTTCATCCCGCGGGAAAACTTCTCTATTTTAACATTGAGCCATTGTTCCAGGCTCACCAGTTTAATTACTGCATCAATACGTTCGGTTAAATGGCTTCCGCTCATGCCGCGCAATTTACCGAAATAGTTGAGGGTTTCTTTAGGTGTTAGAAAACCGTAGAATTCAGGCGTTTCGATGATGGTGCCGATTTGCGAAAGCGCTTTTTCTTTTTCGGTAGCGATGTTGAAACCCTTGATATAGGCCTTGCCGGAGGTTGCGCGGATGAGACCGCAGAGGATTTTCAGGGTAGTGCTTTTACCGGCACCGTTCGGCCCTAAAAAACCGACGTTTTCATTGCCCTCTATCCGGAGGGAGACGTTATCCAGCGCCAGAAAGCTGTTATAGTACTTGGTAAGATTTTCGATGACGATAGGTTCGTTCATAAAATAGTCTCTATTTTATTTCCCGTATCAAACTGACAACCAGATGATTGTACCACAAATTCCGATTATATAAAATGCTATGTAGTAACATATAATATAATCCTTTTTTCGATTAATATAGAGATAGTCCGGTCTAATGATTAAAGATTTTGCACACCATGACAGTACCCAAGGCTGTTGAGTTCCGACAAGCTGGAACGAAATCCCGATTCATCGGGACCACAGCAACAGCTTAAATGAATTTAATAACCACCCATCCCCAGATTCTTCGTTCGACCACCATTTATACTTAGCGGAGCTAATGTGCGAATTCAGCATGACAATGCATTTGCGCCGCGAACTCAGTATGACAATATGAAAAATGTCATCCTGATCCCGATTTATCGGGAGAAGGATCCGGGAGGAAGGGGAGAAATAGCATACACGTTGCCACTGCATCAGGTCGGTAATCTATAATTACCACCCCACACCAGATACTTCATTCGTCCTTCATTTATACTTAGCGCAGCTAATGTGCGAATTCAGTATGACAAATACTAGTGTCGTTGTGACGATACCGCAGGCAGACGAAATCACGTTTCATCTTAACCGTATCGTTTACTAAATGCTCTCTCGCCGCAGTGCCTGAGGAAGATAAAAACG
>CAZJMW010000012.1:0-25149 GCA_964547375.1 uncultured Dehalococcoidales bacterium
TCAGGCTTCGCGGACGGATGATAAACATAATAAAAGCCGCTACCGCAAACCGCAGCGCCAGAAAATCCATTACCGGCATCTGGGCTACCGCCTGTTTTACAATAATAAAAGACCAACCCCAGATAGCTGTGATAAAAATAAGGGCGATTATGGCAAACCTGGTGGATTTTTTCAGATTATCAAACATCAAATTAAATTAAAATACTTCTTTCGAAAAATAATAGTAAACATAGTTCCGTAAAAGCGTAAATTAAAGAATATCAGCTTACAAATAACGCGGGAAGGGCTAAATCATATCTGCAGCACTTTACTGAGGAAGTCCTGAGTACGCTTCTGGGTGGGAGAAGTAAAAAACAGTTGCGGAGTATTTTCTTCGACAATTACGCCTTCATCCATAAATATAATGCGGTCGGCAGCTGCCCGCGCAAATCCCATTTCATGTGAGACCACAATCATGGTCATACCTTCCCTGGCCAATTGGGCCATCACATCAAGCACCTCTTTAATCATCTCCGGGTCGAGGGCGCTGGTCGGTTCGTCGAAGAGCATAATTTTCGGGTTCATCGCCAGTGCACGGGCAATAGCCACGCGCTGCTGCTGCCCGCCGGACAGTTGTCCGGGCAATGCTTCGGCCTTTTCGGGGATGCCGACCTTATCCAATAGTTTCATCCCAATCTCTAAAGCTTCTTCTTTTTCACGTTTACGAACTATACGCTGCGCCAGCGTCAGGTTATCGATGACTTTAAGATGCGGGAAGAGATTGAATGATTGGAATACCATACCCACTTCGCAGCGTACCGTATTAATATTATGCGGGTTATTCAAATCAATTCCATCAACGATTATGGAACCCTTGTCATATTCCTCTAACCTGTTGATACATCTGAGCATAGTCGATTTGCCCGAACCGGAAGGGCCGATTACAACTACAACTTCGCCCTCGTTAACATTCAGATTCACTCCGCGTAAGGCTTCAATCCTGCCGAAACGCTTGTGAACTTCTTCTATTTTTATAATCGGTTCAGGCATTTTATCTATCTATCCTCGAACGTTTTTCAATATATGAAACAACCCTGGCAGCAATCAGTGTCATTATCAGATAAAGCAACGCAACCATTAACCATGTTTCTATCGGGTTGAAATGGGCCGACATAAATTCACGGCCTTTTCGTGTTAAATCGGCAACAGCCACAACACTTACCAAAGACGAATCTTTCAAAAGAGCGATGAATTCATTCCCCATGGGGGGTAGAATGACTCTGAAAGCCTGCGGCAAAACTACATATCGCATGGCTTGAAAATAGTTCATTCCCAGCGAACGTGCGGCTTCCATCTGCCCGCGTGGAATACTGCTGATACCTGCCCGGACAATCTCGCTCATATAAGCGCCGTAGCAAACCGTAATTGCCATAATGGCGGTTATAATCGGGTTAGCACGGTATTGAATCAATGCTTCAATGCCCGTCCACAGTCCCAGCTTCTGGATAATTACAGGTGATGCAAAATACCAGCCGATGAGCTGTACCAGCAGGGGAATACCGCGCACCACTTCGACATACAGAGAAGACAAACCGAATATCAGCTTATTATTGGAGAGCCGTCCCAACCCGCCGAAAAGCCCCAGAATCAGCATCAGGAAGTAAGAAACTACGGTTACAAGAACTGTAACCAGTATGCCGTCTTTAGCAAAGACGACGATTTCTTTAAACGGAACCGGCTGCAGCATAACCAGCAGTACAACTACCGCAATTACAAGTACTACCAGCCACCACCAGGGGTCCTGGCGAATATTAACTTCTCCGCCGGTAACGAAACTTAGCTCCCGGTCTGGAGCATCCTTTTTTTCTTTTTCCATTATCCAAGCCCTGGGGGGCAGTCAGCCCCCCATACAGTTTAATTAATCAACCAGCCATTTCTGGACCAGGTCATCGATGACGCCGTCGGCAATTGCCTCGGCCAGCCCTTCATTGATTTTTTGTATCAAATCATCGCTGCCCTTGGGGAATGCAATCCCGTATTCTTCAATGGTAGGGAATTCAGCGACAGTTTTAAGATTGCTGTATTTCGATACATAACCTGTAGCTACCGGTGCGTCGCAGACAACAGCGTCTACCTGTCCGCCGAGCAGTGCAACAAAGGCCATTCCGATTTCATCGAATCCGGTTACATTAACGCCGCCTACGTCGCTGGCTTCGATGTCACCGGTTGTACCGGTCTGTACGCCGACTTTTTTACCGACCAGCCCGGATATTCCGGTTATAGTGCTGTCGGTCTTGGTAACAATAATCTGTTTGGCGACAAAGTACGGGTCGGAAAACGACATATCAGCTAATCGGTCTTCCCTGATTGTAATGGATGAGATAGCTGCATCGTAAGTGCCCTGGGCAACACCGGCCAGCAGGGGGTCCCATTCTACATTGACGAATTCGAATTCGATCCCGGCACGTTCGGCAATAGCCGTAAAGAGGTCGATGTCGAAGCCGACAATTTTATTGGTGTCCGTATCCACGTATTCGAACGGGGGCCAGGTGGCGTCTGTAGCTACGCGGATCTTTCCCGAATCCGTACCGCAGGCGGCAAAGAGCAAACTGCAGAGTAAAGCCATGATAATTGCAAGAGGAAGTAATTTCTTCATAGATATCTCCTTTTTGGCTATCAGTTTGCTACATAATAGCAGACTTAACCGTTATTGAAAAGTAGTATTTACTACTTAAACAGAATAAATTTGATAAAAATATTTTAAGGCACGGAATATATACGGCGGTGGCTTTAATTGATATTCAGTAGTTAGATAAAATTAAGGCTTATGACAATTTGAGCATAATCAAAAATATCAACCCGCTCTTTTACTAGTATTTTTTCAGCTTGTACTGTTCGATGGCGTATTCCACCGTTCCCGAAACACCGGTAAAGACATAAATACCGGCTGCGGATAGAATTGAAGCCGAATTGCCTCCCATCTCTCCCGTCAGAACTCCTTTAACGCCGGTTGCGATAATTATTTCCGCCGCTGCTTTTCCCGCCCCTGATGTGATATTCTCTCCGACACCTTCAATCGCTTCGAATTCCATCGTTTCCGTGTTCACCAGAATAAACCATTTGGCTTTGCCGAAATTTGGGTCTACTTCCGAATCCAGGGTATTGCCGGTGGAGGAAATGGCGATATAAGAAGGATAAACAAAGGTACAGCCGGAGAATAACACGGCGCTAGCTGAAGAAAGTATCAGTAACAAGATAGCAGCCAATTTTAAAGCGTTTTTTTTCAACTTATTACCTCCCCTTGCATTGCCGGAATTTATATAAATCCACACTTAAGGATATCTTACATCAGTCTATTGTCATAGACAATATGCTTTTAAACCTATCAACTGAATTCAATTTTACTTTATTCTTATAACCAATCATAATTCTCTAAATAACGTTATAATATATAGCATTTTAAGAATAGGTCTTTCTTAAGGATATAAATAAAGCATGGAAAACAATATAACCCGCCTGGACTACAACGGTAAAAATATCATTTTAATTGCCACGGCACACGTATCCGAGCAGAGCGCACAACTGGTAAAAGAAGTAATAGAACTGGAGCGGCCGGACAGCGTCTGTGTCGAGCTTGACGAAGGGCGCTATAAAAGTATCTTAAATCCCAAGGCCTGGGAAAATACCAACCTGGTAGAGATAATCAAGCAAAAGAAAGTCGGCTTTATGCTGGCTAACCTTTTTCTGAGCGCTTATCAGAAGAAGATGGCGCGGCAACTGAATACTGTTGTAGGCCGGGAAATGCTGCAGGGTATAGAAAGCGCCAAAGAAATCGGCGCCGAACTGGTTTTAGCCGACCGCCAGATTCAAATAACCTTTCGCCGCATCTGGAAAAAGCTGGGTTTGTGGGGCAAGTTAAAGCTTTTTTACGGTTTTCTCTTTTCTTTTATCGATGATACAAAAATCACAGAGGAAGATATCAACGAAATACTGGAGAAAGATATACTGGAATCCGCCATTTCCGAAGTGCGCAAGGAGTTTCCGGTAATAGGCGATGTTCTTATAAGTGAACGCGACCAGTACCTGGCATACAAAATCAAGGAAGCGCCCGGGAAAAAAGTGGTTGCCGTGCTTGGTGGGGCACATGTCCCGGGGGTTAAGGAAGAAATCTTTAAAACGCAGGATATCGCCAGGATTACAGAGGTACCGAAAGGAAGCCCGGTATTTAAAATAATCGGCTGGGCGATTCCGGTGGCTATCGTCGGATTGTTTATCTACGGATTTGTTACCAATATTCAGACGGGTTTGGAGCAAATTTCTACCTGGTTTTTGTGGAACAGCCTCTTTGCCGGATTGTTTACGTTACTGGCATTCGGGCATCCTCTCAGCATACTTACATCTATTGTGGCTGCTCCTTTTACTTCCTTAAATCCGCTGGTGGCCTGCGGATGGTTTACCGGTTTGGTAGAGGCTTCGCTGAGAAAACCAACGGTTCATGATGTAAATAACATTCCCGAAGATATCTTCAGTTTTAAGGGGTTTTTTAAAAACCGCTTTCTGAGGGTATTCCTGATTATCGTCATGGCAAACCTCGGCAGTTCGATAGGAACATTCGTAGCCGGGGCCGATATCATAAAAAACCTGTTCGGATAAAACAGCTGCCGTCTAGCCGCATTTCTTCAGGAAATTGTTGACAACCGCCTTGAATATTTCCGGCTGCTCGATATGGTGCAGGTGCGCTGAATCCGGTATCACACCCATCGAGGCGTTCGGGAAAGCCGACTGGTAATCTTTGACGGTTTTTACCCCGGCTTCATCGTTATCTCCGCAGGTCAGTAGTACCGGAACGTCTATCTCCTGCAGCTGTGGCATCAGGTCGAAATCTTTAAGCGTTCCAGTAATCGTGAATTCGCTGGGGCCCCACATAGTGTTGTAGACATCCGGATTGAGCCGGGAGAGTGCTTCATTAACATAATCAGGCCACGGTTTTAAACGGCAGACATGTTTGTAGTAATATTCCATCATGGCAGTCTGGTAACTCTCGCCGTAATCGCCTGTTTTCTCCCCGCTTTCAATCGCTTCCCTTACAGCGTCCGGCATATTGGCGATGTTGGCTCTCTGGTCGGTATCCCAGCGCGGGGTGCTCAGCAGCGGACCGCATAAAACCATTCCCCCTACCCCGGCAGTCCCTTTTTGAAGAGCATAAGAACAGGCCAGCGCCGTTCCCCAGGAAAAGCCCATCAGGTAAACTTTATCCAGCTTCAACTGTCGTCTTACGGATTCAAGCTCATCGACATAATAATCAACTGTATAGTCGGATTTGTCCCCGGCCTTGTCGCTTTTTCCGCAGCCGAGCTGGTCGTAGAAGTAAACCGGGCGGTCTGCGGCAAAGTCGCTTACAACCTGAGGCATGCTGACAAATCCCGGCCCCCCGTGAACAACCAAAAGCGGTGTGCCCTTTTGATTCTCCCCGTATATCGAATACCAGATATTTTTTCCGTTAACTTCAATAAATCCCTCGCGCACAGTCCGCTCTCCCTTTCAACAGTTTAATTTTATCAAACCATAGCGGGTAAATATTTTCAAATTTTCAATTCATTTTTCAGGATGTTGGTAAACCTGCCTCCGCTCGTGGGGTGACAAGCGACAACTTTACCATTGAGTATAATACAAAATGTTCCGAATGCGCACGGACTATCCTGGGCTTCGCGGCAATCTTTCAGGTCGATTATATTTGCTTTAATGCCGAATTCTTTTTCTGCGATACCCCGGATGTCATTGATATTCTTTACTGTGTAAGGGCACTGGAAAGCGCGTATTACGGTCAGACCTTTACCATATTGCTTCGCCCGTTGCTGCAGGTCAGCCTTGAATTTGGGGGCGGGCGCTTTATCATCGAATTTTTTGACGCAAAGCTCGAAGTCCGGCAACGCGGAATCGACAACCTCGAATCCGTGTTTTAAAAACAAGTCCTTATCAGCCATAAACGGGCCTTTGCGTGTAACGACTGCCACTCCGTGCATACCGTCTTTTACGGCATCTTTGAGGCATTCCTCCAAAAGCAGCGAACCGTATCCTTTGTTCTTGTAAATGCTTTTAAAACCGCAGAAAATACAGTGGACGAACATATATCCTTTGGCTTCTACCGGCCTCCAGCAGTATTCACCGGGGATATATTCAATCATTCCCTGCGTTCCGTCTTTTGCGCAGTAGAGCGTCTTTATCTTCAAACCTTCCGGAAAACGTTCGTTTAACCATGCCAGTTTTTCCGGATACCCTGCTTTCTTGATATCCTTGTATCCGCACAACCCAAATTGCCGTACATTTTCTGAATTCGTATCGATGATTTCTATATCCATCAGCTTATCTCCCGGGAGTTATTCATTTTCGAGCTGGCCCCGATATCGAGATTTAATAAATTGGGTTAATATCAATTATACCTTAACTTTAAGAGAAAAGGGGGTGGAACAATTATCTCACCCCCTCAAACTTAAACCGGCTTTATATCAGGCTGATATCAGAAAGGTTTTACGGCTACGCAGATATCCACCACGCATTTATGCTCGGGGTGCTCTTCGGGGCTGTTTAAGTAGAGTTCGAAGCAGGGGCGGTCATCCGGCTGATACCCGCTTTCCGGCAGCCAGCCGCCGTAGATGGTACTCCAGGCATCTGCGTACTGGTCGGAGTCGAGTTCGAAATGAGCAACCGCATATTTGCCGCCGGGTATGACCGATTTGCCGATTTCTCCGTCTACTCTGGTATCGGGCGGCACCGTTAAACACATATCCGTTCTGAGGTTCTTTTCGTCGGTAATATCGGGATTGTCGTGGTAAACCGCCAGCATTTTGGCGTCGGGGCGTTCCAGCAGGCCGCGCGGACCGGCCCAGGCGCATAGCTTGTTTATCAACCTCTCGAACAGTTTTTCATCCTTGGCATACGGCCCGATGTGCCTTACATAAGCAATATGCATCTCGGGGATGTCCTTCACCTCTATTTCCGTTGTCAGTTTTTTCGCGCTTTTCATTTCTACCCTCCATATTCGTTTATTTGTACCTGTATTGTAGCTTGAGGAGAGGGTGAAATCTTTACAATAATTGCCATTCGTTTGATGATTATTGCGGTTCGATGTGCGAATATTGCTGTTTGCAGAGTATCCTCCGTCGCGCCAGCGGCTGGCGCTGATGCCGAAGTAATCTTTAAATGCTCTGGCAAAAGTCGAAGCACCTGAAAAACCGCAGTCGAGCGCGATTTCAGTGATAGTTTTCTTTGGGTTTTGAAGCAGCATGGACGCTGCTTTTTCGACGCGAATGCGCTGGATGAAGCTGTTAAGGGTTTCGCCGACCAGTGCGGCGAATATCCTGTGAAAATGGAAGGAAGAAAAACCGGCAACTTCCGAGAGTTCTTTCAATGACAGTTCCTTATCGATATTTTGCCCGATATAATCGATTACGCGGTTTATGCGCGCAGAGTATTCTTCTCTTAAGAATTTTTGCCTGTCATTCATATTCATAACATCCGCAACGATTATATTATAGCGCCGGGAGTCCTGTCTATCTTTAAATATCACCGTGCATCGTAGCCTTGCGTCAGGCAAAGAGCCGTTTTATGGGCATAAAATATGCCTAAAATGATAAAAAATGTCTAAAAATGTATACTAAAGTCGATAAAAGTATGGTAGAATATTTAATCGATTTTATGTGTCGGATGTGATGCTAAGAGATAAGTTTCATAAGCTTCCTTTCAGGATGCCGGTATTTCAGGATATGCGTGAACAAAGCAATATGGTAAACAGAAATGTATTAAGCAGGCTTGAGGAAAGCTTTGTTAAACATGGTATAAATGACTTCAACATCAAGCAGATCGTAGAGTTGATAATCTGCCGCATGGTAAGTAAAAATGAATGCCGGACAATAACTGACGAAGTTATGGGCAGATACAAAACACTGCGGGAATTTATTACTGCCCCTCTGGAAGAATTAAGGGCAATTCCCGGGATGAACGAACAATGCGTCATAGCAATAAAAATGATGCAGGAAATCCCCTCCCGGTATCTGAAGGAAGAAATTATTCAGAAGCCTTTCTATGCCTCAGCACAGGAAATATTCGATTATCTCTATTATTCCATGCGCGATTTGAAGAAGGAAGTATTCCGCGTAATTTACCTTAATAATCAAAACCAGATTATCGATACCGAAATACTGTTCGAAGGTACCCTGAGTGAGGTTAATGTCTATCCGAGAGAGGTTCAGGAAAAGGCTATCAGGCATAATGCCCATCACCTTATTTTTGTTCACAACCACCCTTCGGGAGACCCAATGCCCAGTCATGACGACGAAAAAATTACCAGGGATATGGTTTTTATGGGCAGGGTTCTCCAGCTGGGGGTACTGGACCATATCATCATCGGGGAGAACAGTTATTTCAGTTTTGCCGGCGCCGGGCTGATAGAAAAATACGAAAATGAGTTTTTAAAGTTGCGATTGAGAATGGACCTCAAACAGGGGTTCTCACCCAAAAAGGAATATTTTTAAATAATATTCAGAAGTCTTAAAGCTACGGAGAATATATAAATACGGTACAGGAAATGTAAATTATGGATGATATAAGCCGGCAGGGGCACAGGAAAAGGCTGCGTGAAAGATTCATTGAATCCGGGCTTGCCGGATTTGCGGATTACGAAATCGTGGAGTTGTTGCTCACTCTCGGCTCCCCGCGCAGGGATTGCAAGCAGCAGGCCAAGGAAGCCATAAGGAAATTCAAGACCTTGAGAGGCGTACTGGAGGCTTCTTCGGAAGAGTTGCAGCAGATTACAGGTATCGGACCGCATAATTCCTTCGGCATCGGCCTGGTGCAGGAAGTTGCCCGTGAATATCTCAGGGAACGCGTTATCGAAAAACAGGCTTTTTCCTCCTCGCAGGAGGTGTTCGATTATCTTTATCATTCGATGCGCGGTTTGAAGAAAGAGGTATTTAAAGTCATTTATTTAAACAGCCAGAATCAGATTATAGAAATCGAGGATTTATTTCAGGGTACGGTCGACAGCAGCGTGGTGCACATCCGCGAGGTAATCGAAAGCGCCATTAAACACAAGGCCGTTTCCATGATATTCGTCCACAATCATCCGTCCGGAAATCCTGCTCCCAGCCAGAGCGATAAAGATTTGACGCGTGACCTGATAATGGCAGCCGGTGCGGTCGGATTAAAGGTTTTGGACCATATTGTAATCGGCGATAATAAGTATTATAGTTTTAGCGGTGAGGGGTTAACAGAGCGATATGATGCCGATTTCAATGCTTTAAGAGCCAGAAACCGTATCGCGCCGTAAATCCTGCAAAACTGCATTAAGTGCAGTTTATTCAAAGGAGAATAAAATGAAAAAACTGGTTGCGGTATTTGCCTTTATCCTTTTGGTTTCTATTATGGCGGCCGGTTGCGGCGGAGGAAATGTGAAAACGTATAACGATGCCGGCGATACCATAGAAGCAAAAGTTAACGCGGAATTTATTATTGCTCTCGCTTCCAATCCGAGCACCGGTTACTCCTGGTTTGCCGAATATGATGAAGCTCAATTCAAACTGGTATCGGATGAATACCAGCAGGAAAATACAGAGGAAATGATAGTCGGCGCCGGCGGTACACAGTATCTGCGTTTTAAAGCGTTGAAAGCCGGCAGTTTCGAGATTACTATCGAATACCAGAGGTCATGGGAAGGCGAGCCTATCGACCAGAAGGTATTCGGCGTCAGTGTTTCGTAATCACTCCTTCCAGTTCGAGCAGTTTAACTTTTACGTCAAGCCCGCCGCTAAAACCGGTCAAATTCCCGTTTGTGCCGATTACGCGGTGACAGGGAACAATTAGCGGCAGCGGGTTTTTACCCAGGGCATGCCCTACTGCCCGCGTTGCCTTTGGTCTGCCGATTTTTTCGGCTATCCACTTATAGCTGCGGGTTTCCCCGTAGGGAATCGTTCTCGCTGCCTGCCAGACCTCCCTCTGGAAAGGGGTAGCGGTAGAAATATCCAGCCTGTCGGGGAACGTTACCTTAATGCCTTTAAAGTAGTCGACAAATCTTCTCTCCAGAGCAGTAAAGATATCTGTTCTTGGTTGAGCATCAGCCGCTTTTATTCCCAGTGAAGAGAAAGCCTTTTGTTTGCTATCCTGCGGCAGTGCGATGGTTACCAGCCCGTCAGCATTAGCAAGGGCTGCAATCCACCCTGCGGTGGTTTTAAAAACGCTATAGTATAATTCCATATGTTGCCCCTCGCTTTGTCTTATTTTAAGTTATGACGGCTCTGATGGTATTTTGGCAGAGGAGTCCGGCCTGGTTACATCCTCCTATTTAACGTATATCTCTTGCCAGCGTCAAGCCCCAAACCGAGACAGCCCCTGCCGACTTTAAGGCTGCGGCGGAGGCATCCAGCGTAGCGCAAGATGTTGCCACATCATCAATCAGCAATATCTTTCTGCCGCGTACGCTGTCATTTTTACAAGTAAAAGCCCCGGTCAGATTACGGTGTCGCTCCTCTATCGATTTTGTCATAGCCTGTGCAGGGGTATGTCTATGGCGTATAAGGCAGTCCTTCACCACCGGAACAGTTGTCAGCCTGCCCAGCTGTTTAGCCAGTAATTCGGATTGATTATAACCGCGTTCGCGCAGTTTTTTACTGTGCAGGGGGACAGGAATAATTATATCATGGGGCAGCG
This sequence comes from uncultured Dehalococcoidales bacterium, assembly GCA_964547375.1. GTDB lineage: Bacteria > Chloroflexota > Dehalococcoidia > Dehalococcoidales > UBA5627 > UBA5627. The sequence goes on from CAZJMW010000012.1 coordinate 10,681, forward strand.
GATTTTCGGAAAGGTAATCAGCCATAAAGGCGGCCAGGGGAGCGGCCATGGCTCGCAGATTGCGGTATTTTAACCGGTGCACCGCAGAACGGATTGTGGATTCAAACCGGAACGGAGCGCGCACCCCGTCGATAACAGGATGAAAAACCGGGCAGCTTGTACAGGGGCTGTCAAGGGTTTTGTCAACACCGCAGAAATGGCAGACCGGCTTTTCAATCCATGACAGTTGCTGCCGGCAGCCGGGGCATATCAGGCTGCCCTCTTTGCCGCATTGGATACAGCGCAAAGGGAACAACAAATCCAGCGCTGTCTTTTTTAATCCCTCTAAAACAGGCAGCATTTAAATATCCTGTATTATTTTAACTAACCGAAATTGTGTCGATTCTTCAGCTCTGCCGGGAACGGCCGTTCACCCCGTTCATAATAGGTTCGTTGATATAGATATCGCCGTTCCTGATTTTGAGGTTATAGCCGCAATCAGGATTGGTACAAACCCATGCCTTATAGAGAATAGATGCTCCCTGGCTCCCGAAATCGGAAAGGGGTACCAGGTTTCCGCTACCGCATTTTTGGCATTTAGGAAAATTAAGTTGTTCCACGAAGTCCACCTCCCGGCCTGAATAATTGCTATGAGTATACATCACTTTACAAAAAATTTACAAGGCTGACCGCGCTTTACCGGGTATCATCGTTATAGCTGAAATCAGTATAAGACAACCGCGTATAGACAGCCCCGCGCGGCGCAAGCACACTTTTCATCAGGCTCAGGCCGGTAGCTTTAATCGAGTGATTTATCTGTGCTTTGCTGCTTAAGATAAAATCACCGAATCTTTTGCGCTCCTCCGGCAACGCCTCGTCTGCGACGCGCGCCAGTGTCAGGTGGGGTTTGAATCCCCTTTGTTCAGGCGGGAAGCCGATTTTCGACAGGCCGTCTTCAAGCTGCCTGTAAAGTCTGTCGAGTGTTGTTAAATCTCCCTCCAGCCCCACCCAAACCACCTGTACCCGTTCGTAGTTTGGGAACACTCCTAACTGCCCGGCGGTCAATTCAAAGGGTGCGATACCCTTGACAGCCTCTGTCATAGCCTGTGAAACCTGTGATATGCGTGAGGCATCGACATCCCCGAGGAATTTCAAGGTGAGGTGTATGCCGTCGGGGGAAACCCACTTGACGCGCGGTCTATCCACCTTTAGCTTTGCCTGTAACCCTGCGAGTTCCGTTTTCAAGTCCTGCGGCAGTTCAATAGCAATAAAAGAGCGTATTTTTTCCATTTTCAGGCAATCCCCAGTAGTCTGCGGGCGTTTTCTCCCAGTATCTTCATCTTGGTGATATCCGGCAAGTCCTGTAAAAGAATCTCTTTAATGATGCGGGATTGTGATAGTAAAGGATAGTCGCTGCCGAAGAGGATTTTATCTTCCCCGACCAGTTCACTAACCTGCTTAAAAATCTGCGGCTTATACAGGAAAGGCGAAGCCGCCGAATCGAAATAGACATTTTCGAGCGCCATGCCAACCTCCGGCATAAGTGCATAGAAAGGCAATCCCCCTCCCCAGTGGGCGCAGACGACATTCAGTTCCGGGTGGTTGTAAATAAAGGGATAGAGGACCTGCGGGGTGACATCTCCCTTGCCCGGGTAGCAGTGCCCTACCGGTTCGGAACTGTGCGTCAGCAGAATCATATTGTTTTTTACCAGGGTATCGACAAACGGCTGCATGAAATCCTTGTTATCGAGCCTGAACATCTGCACGTCCGGCCTCAGTTCTCCTACCCCCCGGATGCCTGCGGCGGCGCAGCGTTCGACTTCTTTAACGGCGGCATCCATCGACAGGGGCTGGACACTGCAAAATCCTACCAGCCTGCCGGGGTATTTTTTTACAGCGTCGATAATATAGTTATTGGTCTCGATACAAAGTTCATGGCTTGTCCAGCCGATATTCTGCACCACCGAGATATCTATTTTGGAAGCATCCATGCTTTCGATGAGTTCCTCGGAGGTAATCAGTTTTGCCTTCGGGTTTTCGTATAGCGCGGCAAAGCAGCAGTCGCTGTCTACATAGCGCTCGCGGTTATTAATTACCTGCGGCGGGAAGATATGGGTATGAAAATCGATAATCATAATTGAGATGATAATAACAGAACGTGAAAGATGGTTCAATGTTTTTAAATAAGAAAATATAACGGGAGAAATTATTACAGTGCTTTTTTGCTTCGGTTCTTAAACCCTTCGACAGGCTCTCCTACGCTGTCGTTTCAGGACAAGAGGGCGAGCGGATTTTTTATATCGTTGCGAGGAGTCCCTCTACAAATGTCATTCTGATCCCGATTTATCGGGAGAAGAATCTGGAGGGAGGGGAGAGACAGCAGATAGGCTACCCCGGCATCAGGGATAAATGTCGTTAATAACCACCCCACACCAGATGCTTCATTCGTCCATCACGAATTCAGCATGACAGGACGTCGGGGCGACCAACAAAAGCCCTACGTATCCTTCGATAAACTCGGGATGAGTCCCGACCAGTCGGGATCGAACCCCGTACATAGTGAGCTTGACGAACTAAGCGGCGTCGAATATTTATCTATAGCAGCCATATTTATAGCATTACAAAGTGATTCGCAGTAGAGTAAGAAAAAAAACGGGGATTGAATCACAATCCCCGTTTCCAAAATGCTTATTAAATTCTCTTTTTAAGCCTGTCTAATCATGCGGATGATTTCAGTAAGCTTCGGGGTTTTTCCATACATCAAAAGGAAGGTGCGGAATACCTTGCCGGCCAAAAATATCGACCCTACCGTTGTTAAAACCATTAAAACCATGCTGGTTACAAGCTGCCATGTGGGAATATCGGCTACTCCCATGCGCAGTATGACTGTAAGCGGTGCGGTCAGCGGAAAGAGCGTCAGGAACTGTGAAATTCCGCTGTTGGGGAACTCCATAATGCTGGCGATAAAGAAAAAGGGAACCACTGCCAGAAGCGTAAATACAGTCGAAAATTGCTGGCTTTCGCGGGCGGTGGCGCCGATTGAGCCGGCACCTGCCATTATAATGGCAAAGAGCAGATATCCGAGTATAAAATAAATCAGGCTGATGACCAGGAAATCGGTAGCGATGGTAAGCCCTGTCAACATGCCGCCGATGGAAGTGGAAGCCATATCGGCTATAAACCGGGCGGAAACCAGCCATACGACAATCTGAATTAGTCCGGCAACGCCGAGTCCGAGCACCTTGCCGGTGATAAGCTGGGTTGATGAAACAGATGAAAGCAGTATCTCCATAACGCGGTTTTCTTTTTCCTCACCCAGCCCCTGCAACAGGAAACCGGAAGAGGTAAAGATAGCCATTACCAGTAATATACTGAAAATGTAGGGAACGATAAAAGATGTAAATCCACCCTGTTGTTCGGAAATCTCTCCTTCCGGGGTAAGCGTTATACTGCCCAGGTAAAGAGGTGATGATACCCGTTCTATAATACTGCTTTCGACGTTTCCGACCAGCATATTATTAACCAGGAACCTTTCGATGGCATAGTATACCTCGCTGGATACATCCAGTTCTCTTGAAAGGGTATATCTGAGAATACTGCCGGTGGTCATATAATCTTCCGGTATAACAAAGTACTGGCTGATATTGCCGTCGGTCATATTATCGAAGGCTGCCTGCTGGTTTTCCTGCGGAACCAACGTTACGATACCATGAACCAGGTCGCTATCGAAACCGCCTGCTTCGTCAACATAACCGACATTGATTTCGGTAACAGGAGTCTCGCTGACAAATCCCTGTATCAAACTGAAACCGCCGACCAGCAGCAAGCCTAAAAGCGGGAAAGCGACGGTCATCAAGATAAACGATTTGCGCTTTATGGTGGTTAACAGTTCGTATTTAAATATGGTTTTTATTTTATTCATTGGCTTCTCCGTTTACTCCTGCAATACGGATGAATATTTCATTGAGGCTGGGGGTTCCGATTTCGAAGCGGGTTACCGTCACCTTTTTATCTATAAGCTGCTGCAGGATATCCTGCGGAGTTGTTTTATCATCGAGGAAAAACTCGGTATAACCATCTTTCTCGCGGCTTTCGGTTACCCCTTTTAGCGAACCGATATTGCCCTCATAGGTTATAAAGACGGAGTTTTCACGGTAGGTATGCTTGATTTCATCCAGGTTGCCGTATAAAACCTTGCTTCCCTTGTTAATCATAAAGAGGCGGTCGCACAGTTCCTCGACCTGGTTCATCTGGTGGGTGCTGAAAATAATCGATTTCCCCTCTTCTTTTAACTCCAGTATCAGTTTTTTCAATATTTCCGTATTCACCGGGTCAAGCCCGGAGAATGGTTCATCCAGTATTACCAGAATCGGGTCATGAATGATGGTTACCAAAAACTGGATAAGCTGCCCCATGCCGCGGCTCATTTCCTCTATTTTTTTGTTCTTGTGCGGCAACATGCCCACTTTTTTGAGCATTGCCTCGATACGTGCATCGGTAATACTGATACCTTTCAGCGATGCCATATAGCGCATGGTTTCCATGACGCTTTGTTTCTTATACAAACCTCTTTCTTCCGGGAGATAGCCGATTTTATTCTTGGTTTCCTCACGGAATTTTTCACCGAGGATATAAACCTCTCCCGAATCCGGCTTGATGATATCCATCATCATGCGGATAGTAGTGGTCTTTCCGGCCCCGTTGGGGCCGATGAGACCGAAGATTTCCCCTTTTTCTACGGTAAAGGAAACATCATTGACCACGGTCTTTTTACCGTAAATTTTAACAATATTATCGATACTTACCGCTGTTAGCGTAATATTATTTTTCATCTTTATTATTCAGTTCCCCGGCAGACTTTGAATTATTCTTCTTTAGAATTTTCCGAAGAGGCGGGTTCGGTTTCCTCGGCCGCTTTTTCTTCTGCGGTTGTTGCCGCTGCGGCTTTAATCTTGCTGACCTTGATTATTATCTGGTCCGGGTCGGTAGTAGAAGAAATGCCGTCAGCGAACTTGATGTCTTTGACATATATAATATCGCCGGCTTCTTTCAGATTGCTTATATCAATCTCTATATGCTGCGGCATATTGCCCGGCAATGCCTCTATCTCTATGTGACTCAATTGATGTTCGACCATATTGACCTTCGATTTGGAAGCAGGTGACTCTCCGACAAAAATAACAGGAATCTCGACCGTCATTTTTTCCGCTTTGTTAAACTGGTAAAAATCGACATGCAGGATTTGCCCGCTTATCGAATTACGTTGAATTTCGCGGATAAATACGCTCCTGGGAAGTTTTTCATTCTCAATGCCGATCTCGATCAGCCTGGTGGTTCCTCCTCGGAGAATGACTTTATTAAGTTCGGAGCTTTCACATTGCAGGGCAAGGGATTCAATGCCGTTGCCGAAAACGTGAATCGGGGTTAATCCCTGTCTGCGCAGGGCACTTGTTTTCTTGCCGAAAACACTTCTTTTAGCTGCTTTAAGTTTTAGATTACTCATTTTATTTTCCTTTCTGTTACGTTACTGATTCCCAATAATTAAACCACTGATAGTTCATAAAAGCAATATTTACATACCGTTTAGCCGGCTCTTTGAACATGCTTTAAATTGCCTGTGCACAGCTCATAAAGGCTTCAACTCCGTCAAAAAAAGGGGGAAAAATTTTTAAAAAAGCCGGATAGATTTAATGGCAAGTATTATGTCATATGAAATCGCCGCAATCGGCCTGCCAGAGGTTTTTAAAACCAAACAATCGCTATCTGAAGGTTTTTTGACGGTGTGCGGCCTTGCCGTTATCTGCTAGATAAGCCTCCAGTCTTTATAACCCTGCTGAATTATCTTGAGGTATTCGGGTGAAGGTTTTGATTCGTCCGCCTGGAGCTGTCCCTTCTTGATATAGGCAACGGCTTCGGTTGCCTCGCCGTCTTCGTTGTTGACGAGTACCCTGATGCGTTCGAAGTTATCGGGGCAGTCCTCCGCTTTATCGAGCTTTCCCCAGTCTGTATCTGGAACATCGTAGATGGCTCCGAGAACTTTATCCCCGGCAGAGCGCTTGACGGTGGCAACACCACCGCGCCACTGGCGCGTCCAGCCGGTAAACATCAGGCGGTAACTATGCAGGGTAGCGGTATAAAGCGGGCGGCTTTGCGGAGATATCGTCGCCATCTGTTTTTTATTCAAGTTTAAGCTATAAGCAAAATAATACATGGCGCTAATCCAGTGAATAGACTATTACAAAGGCTCCGGCCAGTATCAACAGGGTAGCGATAACATAAACCCCTTTTTTAGGCCAAACCATAGCTATTATTCCGAACAGGACACATATAATTCCGATTATTATCAGAATCGGCGGGGTTATATCAAACATGTCCCGGCTCCTTTTTTTACTTAATTAGTAATATAGTACCGGGTTATTATAATAGTTTTTTGCTTTTCTTACTAGGGGGTTGATAAAAACAGCCGATTATTAAAAAAGCGATAGCTGCTGTTATCGCAGCTATCGCTTTATCATTTCAGCATAAAGCTGTTATTCAGAATTTGGGTGCTGTATAAAAAGAGTACATCCGGGTCATTGGAAAAATCGATGTAATTGCCCACTAAATCGGTTGTTATATAACGCAGGTCGACCAGGGTTATTTTTGAATATCCTGACATCAAGAGCGGGGCGATGCTGCTGCCGAATGAATCGCGAAACAGTATCAACTCTTTATCGTTTTCCGCTGCCGGATTGGTAATCGTCAGCAAAGCTTTGGCTCCCGAAAGAAATACATCGTAAGGGTCGATATTATTGAAAAGCTCCGGCATATAGATTTTACTCCCGGTCATTGTCTCGTAATCGAAAACTACGGCATTTTCAAGCATCGGGTTAGTCAGGTAAAAGAGGGTATCCGGCGAAATATTCAGGGCAGCCTGTCCGTACAGCGCCCCGTAAAAATTAGACAGTTCCTCTGTCGTATATTCAAAGTCCGATGCCATATTACTGTTCCCCAATCCCTCTAGAAGAATGTCTGCAATATCGATGATCCTGTCCTGTCTCCAGTGAATGTCTGTTCTGTAATAGTCCTCGATAGCCAGATGTGCCAATATATCTACATAGCGCATATCCTGCACATTATTTTGCAGAATCTCCAGCAATCTGTCGTAGTCCATCGCAAGGTAGCCGTATTTTTCAGCTATGAAATAGTTTTTATCCGGTATTACGGCATAGCTTACGTTCAAGCCTTGAAGATAGCGCTGGTAAACCTGGTTTAGCTTCTTTGCCGCGTTCAATATGGCTTTCTCATTGAACGGGTACTCTATTTTATTGATGTTTCCGTCTATGATGTAAATTCCGTTATTGTCTTTTTGATTCAACAGGTACAGACTGGTGAATGCCGCAAATCCCCTGAATGTGTCACGGAAAGCGAACTGGTCGAGGAAGTATTTTTCGTAGTCATTAAAAAACTCCCCGCTTAAGAACTTTTCCGGCGAGTATCCGGGCGGAGTCAGCAGCTTGCGCCGTTCGAAAAAGGAATACTCCCCGTCCGGCTTGATGATATTAATCAGCATAAAACCGGAGGTAATCAAGACGAAGCAACCTACCATTACAATATTTACGATATTCTTGTTCATTTTGTCATCCCGAATTTCTCTTAAAACCGGAAGTATATGAACGGATTGAATGACCCGTCAATTAAATACCCGGTAACCATTAACAGCAGCACGATATGCACTGCCGGCTTCATAATATTCAGGGTCTTCTCGGCGGCGGCAAACCCTGCCAGTTTTTCTAAAATATTTTTAATCAGAGGAGTAGCTCCTATTGCTGCCAGAATAAATACGAAGGCATAGCTTTTCAGGTAATATATGGTTTCGGCATTTGAGAAGGGCAACCCAAGCAAGCCGAACATGCCTTTCAGGTTTACTACTGCTTCACTCATGCCGTCGGCGTTAAAAATCACAAAACCGATAACGACCACTAACAGCAGGTAAAAATGCCCGATTACAAAAGGAAGCCGGGCAAACAATTTCTTCAGGAAGAATTTTTCAAGCACTAAAAAGAGGGCGAAGTATAAGCCCCACATAACGAAGTTCCATTCCGCCCCGTGCCAGAAACCGGTCAGAAACCACACCACCAGGATATTTACGCCCCATTTCAACATGCTGACGCGGTTGCCTCCCATCGGGATATAGATATAGTCCCTGAACCATGTACCCAGTGAAATATGCCATCTTCTCCAGAAGTCGGTAACGCTTTTGGCTATATAGGGGTAATTGAAATTTTCCAGGAAACGGAATCCGAAGATGCGCCCCAAACCGATTGCCATATCGCTATAGCCGGAAAAATCGAAGTAAATCTGCAGAGTGAAGGCAATGGCCGCCAGCCAGAAGAACACAAAGCTTTTTTCATCGGCGTTATTGAATACAACGCTGATTTCCGCCAGTGAATTGGCAATAATCACCTTTTTAGCAAGCCCGATAATAAAGCGGTTGATTCCCCAGGCGATATCGGCAAGGGAATGCTTCCGCTCGTTAAGGCTGGCTTCAATTGTGCTGTAGCGTACGATAGGGCCGGCAATAAGCTGGGGAAACATGGCGACATAGGTTGCAAAGTTGATGAAATTCTTCTGTACGTTTACACGGCGGTAGTATAAATCGATTAAATATGAAAGAACCTGAAAGGTGTAAAAGCTGATGCCGATCGGAAGCAGCAGGTTTAAGGGTACAATCGATGTATCGAATATGGCGTTGACGTTGTTGACGAAAAAGAGGTGATATTTGAAAAACAGCAGCGCACCTACACTGAAAAGTACCGAGGAAATAAAAGCTGTTTTCCTGCTTCTGTCGGTTTTAGCCTTCTCTATCCACAATCCATGCAGGTATGCCGAGGTAATAGAGAACACCATCAGTATGGAATACAGGGGCTCTCCATAGAAGTAAAAAAACAGACTTGCCAGCAGTAAAACCAGGTTTTTAAATCTGGCGGGCGCTAAAAAATAGAGTGCCAGTACTGCCGGCAAGAAATAATACAAAAAGCTGATGCTCGAAAACAGCATGCCTTACCCTTCAGTTAATCGACTTTATCCAAAAGCTTATCCTTTCAGTGCCAGGAACGAGTCATAAAGCGCCTGTGTTTCATTATCGCTCATCAGCAGGAATATGACATCGCCGATATTATCCACGATGATGTTTTGCGGGTCAACCCCGACACAAATCCATTTCATCGGATCAACATTATCTTTGATATCAGTCTTAATTTTTTCGATATCGGTACCGTCCTTGACGCGCACCAGGCAAAGCGAATATGCCGAGGGCATCATTACCGGTTCGGAAGCAATCGCCGCTTCGAATTCCAGCCCGTCTTTTCCAAGGTAATAACTGACGTTCTCGGAGGTGATTTCGGTGGTATACAAGCCGTTTTCTATATACTCTCTGAACGATTCGGATAGTTCGGCTTTTTCATAAATCTCTTCAAGTATTTCCTCCAGTGTCCCCTCCAGATTAACCGGGTTACCGTTTCCGTTATCTGTCTGGCAGGCCGCCATTCCGAAACAAAGCAACAGAGCGCATAATAAAAGTGCCAGTTTTTTCAATTTTATCTCCTTAAAATTTGTTAATCATGATCTGTTTTATATAACGCAAATAGTCTTGTTTGGTTAGTAAAAAGGTAGAATCAGTCATAAAAAATAAAAAAAGCAACCGATACCGGCAAAAAATTGACAATATTTTCCAAGGCAGTTATAGTGAGTGTTAGAATTTTACTGGCTTGTTTACTTTATTAGTTAGTCCTGTAGCGGGTAATTTATTACGGGGTTTGTAGTAGATGAAGGCACACGAAGAACCAATCGAAATAGAAAATCTGACCAGGCTGAATGAATATGGCCCCGATGACCTGTTTATCTGTTGTGCAAGTTTTGAAGACAGGTGCCTGCAGGGAGCCGCCAAAGCCGGCCCCAGTTACCGCGTTCGTTTCAGTATCATCTTTGTAATCGAAGAACCCTTTTATCAACAGGTTGTCGAAACCAATATGTTGAAGCTGCAGGCAGACCTGGGAAAAAGAACATCCGAGGGTGTATTTGTAATCCGCTGCCAGCGCGATAATCCCATCGAAGGCATCAGCCAGCTTAAAAATATCTGGAACCGCTGTCACCCCAAGGACACCGACGATTCCTATATTACATTCGATATCAGCGGTTTTACCAAGATTTACCTGCTTGAGCTGCTGCATTTTCTGGTTGCCGAGCAGAATCTGGGCATCCCGCGCATCATACATACAACACAAAGCTATTCGCCGACCAAGCTCACCCGCGGCGTAGAGCAGATATCCACCGTGCATAATTTCTTTGGCACCATTTCTTTCGATAAACAGACGGTTCTGGTGCTGTTTTTAGGTTTCGAACCGGAACGCTCGCTTACGGTTTGGAAGCATTTTAACCCGGTCAGAACAATCGCGCTGATAACCAATCCGCCGCGCACACACAGCCCGGAATACCTCGAGTATGCCAGGAACAATAACTCATTTCTGCTCGCTCAACCGGGGGTTGAACTGAGGGATGTTCCCGCCGACGACCCGCATTCGGCCAGGGATGTGCTTGAAGAAATCTACCACGAAATCAGGGATTCCTTTAACATGGTAATCGGGCCTTTCGGCACTAAATCGCAAACCGTGGGCATCTTCCTGTTCTGCCTGGAGCATCCCAAGGCGCAGGTGGTTTATTCCTTCCCCGTAAATTACACCAAGTCTTACCTGAAGAGGAAACCGGGAAAAACGCTGCTTCTGCCGCTGGCGCCGGTAGTCAGAAGTTAATTTTAATAAAACAGCCCAATCTCTCCCAACTCAGATAGTACTTATTGTTCATCTTTTCACGATAAAAAATAATATTTTGATGAATTACCCTTAAAATACTTGACATGATGACTAGCTTTAGTTTATTCTAGCTACAAACTACAAAAAAGGGAGGGAACCAATGCAAGGCTATTGTATGAAGTGTCGCGCCAAGAAAGAAATGAAAGATGCAAAAGCGATAACCATGAAGAACGGCCGCCCGGCAACCCAGGGTGTATGCCCTGTTTGTGGCACCAAAATGTTCAAAATCGGTAAAGCTTAGTAGTTTACCAAAGACGGGAAAAAGAATACTAGAGGCTGGACTCATCATAAAGATTTGTCCGGCCTCAGTGTTTATAAGGAATGGACTGACCATTGACAAAATAAGAAAAAGTCTATATCCTTGTCAATGGCTATGATGAAAAACGGAATGAATATCAACGAAGCCGCCCAGACCCTGGGGGTATCCACCAGGACCATCAGGCGTTACATAAAATCCGGGAAAATCCAGGCTGAGCTGATAAGCGGGCAATTCGGTGAGGAGTACCGTATTCTGAATCTGCCTTCCGACCTCGAACCAATCAGCGAAGAGGAAATTGAATATGAGAAGCCCTCAGAAACCCCTACCCCGCCCCCCTCGTACGATCCCGGACAGGCCCTCATGAAGAGTATGGACCTTGTGCGTGAACTTCAGGAAAAGAATATCAATATGGCCGCCCAACTGGGTATAGCCACCGAGCGCATCAGGAACCTCGAAAGCCAGTTAAAACAGTTAAAACTTTTAACAGCCCCGAAAGTCCCGTGGTGGAAAAAGCCCTTCATTTCCGACAAGAAAAAGAAATAACCCCTGTCCACTCTTTGCCGTTCTTTGTCCAGGGCTTACCTTTCAGTCTCCCCTTACTTAAAGTAATTATCCCCTGTCATTTTTAGGCTTACCTGCCGATTTAATAACTGAAGCTGCCTGTCGGTGGCTTTTATAGCGGGGGCTGACTGCCGGAGATTGTCGAAAAGATATCGGGAGAAAAACAATACCGGTGAACTCTTTGTCGGCAGCATTTCAATCACATGGGGAAATACGTCGGGACGTCTTGCCATGCAGGCATAAGAGGGTGTATAGCGTCTTTTCAGGGCAGGAAGAGTTAAAACAGGGGTGTGTGTTCAGGTGGTGCCGGGGGAGGGGGTCGAACCCACAAGGATTTCTCCGGCGGATTTTAAGTCCGCTGCGTCTGCCAATTCCGCCACCCCGGCTTCCAACAAGATATTTTACATTCTTATCGCCAAGGATTCAACTTTTCGTTTTTTTACATGTGGATATGTTATGATGGATGTATGCAAAAAGCGCTGAAATACATCGGTATGTTAATAGGAATCGCTATAGCCGGAGCGCTGTTTGGTATATTCTCGGCTTTTTTACTGTCGTGGCTGATGCAGGACGGGGCCGGCGGGTGGGGCGGCCTGGTGGGCGCCATTTTGGGGTTGGCATTCGGCTACCCGGTGGGTGTTTTTCTGGGCATTGTAATTTTTAAGAAACTGCTGCATTATAACGGTTCTCTGATTCTTGGGTTAATCGGTGTCATCGTGGGAGGCGCACTGCCTTTCATACTGGCCGAACCACTCGGATTTAATAGCTACGGGGATTTATTGTGGGGAATTATAATCGTCAGTTCTCCACTGATGGGCACCATCGGTTTTAACTTGAGGAAGAAATCCGCGCAAGAATCCTCTGTATCATCAACAAGTCAATCAGATACCATAGACGCAGGTGGACGGCATTAGACAGCGCTGTCGATTATCAATTTATCTTTTGGACTAAACATCTTTCTTCTTACCCGGATGCTTTTTCGGGTCCCGGTCTTCGCAAAAACAGAAGAATTGATCAGCTCTTCCTTTAAAACCGCCCGGTTATTTTCTACCAGATAGCCGGAGTGATGACCCTGGGATTAAAAAAATCCGATGTTACGGACGTTTCCACAGCATCCTGCACAACGGCGCCCAGATATAGCGGGTCGATTGTCCACCATTCGGTGTTAAAAACTCCGTCGGCATCGGCTACGTCATAGTCGTAGAACATGGGAATTCTAAACAGGCCGTTGGGCCGCCCGGCGCTATCTCCCCAGCTGTTTAGCAAAATCCAGCAATGCTTAGCCGGGTCCGGGTCGCTGTCATCATATCCCACACAAAGAACGGCATGCGCGCCGCCGCTTTCTTCATCGAATTCCAGGCCGCCGGAAAAATCGCTGTACCAGAGAGCGGATTCGGATTCCTCATCCCAGAAATCAAAGAATTGCCCCCAATATTCTCCGTTCGCCATGGTAAATCCGAATAATACCCCTTTATTCTGCTGCAGGATATTTTTAATATTTAAAATAGCCGTTTCCTGTCCGACATCGTATGTCTCGATATGGGCGTAAGAAACCGATTCGAGCAGGTAACAGGGATTAGCCGCAATTTCATCGGCGGCTACGGCAGCGCCGGTAGTGCTGTTGTAATCCTGGTAATAGGCATTTATGTTAGACCACGGGATTATCATTTGTTGTTCATTATAGAAATCGGCCAATGAGTAGGCATATCCTCCAAAGCCGGCCCAGCTGTCACCCGAACCGCCGTTATAATTGGAATCCAGATACTGGATGGAAAGCCTGTCCATAATACCGAGTTGCACGTTTAAAGCAATTTCCATGATACCTGTACCTGCCCAAACCCAGCAGTTGCCGACATAGCCCTGGTCTCTTTCGGAAGGGATATAAGAGAGGAGCGGAAGCAAACTAAAATCACTTCCCTCTTCATCCGATTGAAGCTCCATTTGAAGCTGTTTATCGATAGCCGCTGCGCGGGCATTTAACAGCGTTTGATTATGCGCTGCGCGTTCTTCGGCAGTAAGGTGCATTACGGGATAGTCTCCGGCAGTTTCGGCATCGATGTATGCCGGAGATGAAATAACCGAGCTGAAAACGACTAAAAGCGATACCAAAGCCATCAAGGATTTATTAAAAAATCCGTCAGCCTGCTTTGCAAGAACAGCTTTATGAAGTATCGATTTATTCCGGTAAATTGCTGTCATAACTTTTTTCCTCTACCTGCCCGTCTATTACCCGACCAACCCATACTATCTGCCCGTTATTCCAGCTGGCTTTTACTTGATAGACGGTTTTGGGGATTATCGGATGGCCGATGCTGATTTCCCATTTATCTGCGGCATAGTTTACCCGGGTATATCCCAGCCTTCTTTGTTTATTGGGGATTTTCTCAAATATGGTATCATCCTTTATCAGCAATCCCGCTTCCGGGTGATGCTCTTTGATGAATGCGATTACCGATTTAAGAATTTCCATCTTGTGACTGCTCCCGATCGCCATGCTTCTATGAAAGTACCTGAGGATGCCGGTATCGGAACTCCTCTTTTAAAAATCCATCAAAATACAAAAGATATAATAATTATTCTATACTATAATGGTGATTTAACGAAATTTGTGCCTGTAAATTCTATTTTCAGCAGTCATGTCTAAGCATGGTGTCCATGGCTGTCAGCCTTTTCGACATACTCAGACAGCCCCGTCGAATAACGGTCTGCCATCAGAGCCAGTGGTTTTTCTCCTCAACCATATACCTTCCAGAATAGTAACCAGACCGGGTAAAAGACAGAATATCAGGTCTCTGCATATTTCATAGACATACCCGTGCT
>CAZJMW010000013.1:0-17626 GCA_964547375.1 uncultured Dehalococcoidales bacterium
CAGGCTGTTCTCATGCATATACATCGAGAACGACATCACGAATTTTTCATCGACTGAATTCAGTTTTGTTAAATCGACCCAGTACTCCAGTTGAATAACCTCATTGATTTCGGTATTCATATCGGTATACTTTATGGCAATATTGTTTTCGCCGTAAACAATCTGACGGTTATAACGGTTTACATAGCTGCCGGCAGGATCGTTATAAATAAAAGCTTCAACCGGAGTAATGTTTTCAAAACTCATTGCCAGGGATGATATCCTGTGATTATCCTTGGGATGGATGTTAACGGTAATATGCGCTAAATCGCTGCTAATTTTCTCGGAATTAAAATCGACTACTATAGCTTTATCATCGTTGTGTATGTGAAAATAATATTCAAATCTTTCTTGATTGATATAGACCGTCGAATCGGCCTTCATCTGCTGGGTATGATAAAAAATACTGCCGGAAAAAGCCGTAAACAGCAGAACCAGCAATAAATAGCCGGCCACTATTACAGATATCATTTTCCACTTTTTAGTCATAACTACCCCTTAATTTCAGCGCAAATAATAACCGCCACTATTATAGCACTGTTTATTAATCCTGTAATAGTAAACGAAATACCGGGCAATTTGCTACTTTTTATCTTGATGAAAATCAGGAATATCCCCAGGCACTTTGTCACTTGTAATATAGTCTTATTTCTGCAGGGTAATAACAAAATACCGAATAAGTTTCGAATATCGAGATATATCCAGTAAACAGGAGATAAAACTGCAAAAACCTTTGATTTAATTACCCGCATCAGCCCAAACAACCGCAAATGCAATTAAACTGCATTTTTACGTTTGCTCACAGTAATCCTGTCTGATAGAATAGTATTAGCAGTAAATTATCATCATTATTTATTATTCATACTCTGATTATCTCCTATTATTGCTTATTTTCTCATTGCTTAAACTTAGCAGGCAGCTGTTTATATAATTACTAAAACTTCTTTCAGATGGTTAAGTCGTTGCTATTCATTTTTAAAATATCCGGCCTTTTATATCCGGCTACCACCTGTTTAGTAGTCCTCCAATTTGTAATTGCATAGTTAAAAGGAGTATCTCAATTGGTTAAAAGAAAAAGTGCTGAACAAAGACAGGAAGACAGAAGACAGCAAAAAAAAGAACTCAAACAATCGAAAGAAAAGAAGCCTAAAAATCCTGGCCGAAAAACAAAATAGATATTTGCACCAGTATCTAATTAATTAGATGCGGCAATTAACATAATAGGGGCAGGCTTTCGCATAGTGCCATTATATTATCATGATGTGTTTTATAAACTTAACAGTTCACGCCATATGAATTTTTTAAAACACGTAGGCGGATAAAAACAGAGGTGATAAAAATGAAAAAAGAAGAAAATACACTAAATTTTAATCTGGCAGTAAAAAAGAAACGATTTATTCGCGAGCTGGAGCAATTAAAAGCTATTGGAATGTTTGAAGTGGACCAGGAGAGAACCGATTCTTCAAGGGAAAGAACGGAAATCGCAGATGCCGCTACGGAATTTGAAAGACAGTTAGCTTTAGGCTTTCAAAGGAAAGGTAATCTAGAGATGATAGAGCGGGCTCTTAATAAAATAGATAACGGGTCGTATGGTATCTGCGACGATTGCGGAAAGTTGATAGATTCTGCTCGCATGGAGATATTGCCGTACTCTAATCAATGTATCGAATGCTGCCGGATTTCAAGAACTACGGAGAGAGAAGCCAGGAATTGAAAGCTTGATTTTGTTTTAGAAAACAGGTTATAAATAATTTTGATAGGAGATTATTGTACATGAAAAATGAGAAAACAACAGCTAAAAATACAAGCGAAAATTTTTATCTGTCAGACAGCGAATGCCGGTTCTTATATAAAGCAGCTGGAAAAGTACTGCACAATGAAGTAATAATCGAGATAGGGGATTATTATGATAATGCTACTTTATGGCTGGCTAGTGGTGCGCACGAAGGGAATCAATGCAAGCTTTATAACATGCAGTCCCGTTTTGACCTAATAGACCAGACGGAAGAAGCACACACTGAAAGAAATGAAATAATTAATATAGATACTGAAAATAACGCGATAGCTGGTTATATAGACTTTTCCTACTCGGACTCCGATGAGACTGTGCGAAGATGGAAGTATAAAATCGCCCTTATATGTTTAAATGTATTTCATAGGTATGATGATATGCATGAAATTTTAAACGGATGGGAGCGCCATCTGGCGCCGAAAGCCGGCGTTATCATATTTAATTGCAGTACTCTCGAATCTTCTCAAATCTTAAAGGATAAAACCGGAAATACCGGCAAATTTGTAATAGAACAAAGAGAAGGTTCTCTGGCTTTAATCAGATTGGATAAATGCATACACCACTGGATGCTCGATTCTTCCGATTATGGTATTTGCAGGTACTGTAACAGAACCAGGAATTTTAGGAAAATGCTGAAAGAATCACGCTCTTATGAGACCAGAAGAAGAACACTGAGCAATAAACAGAGCTTGATAAAATAATCATGTAAATTATGCCATAATTGTTTAATAACAAAGTTAACAAAAATGATACTTGAGGGCTTGAATTAAAGGACATTAGTATTTCATAATTAAACAGGAGGTTCAATAATGATGGAATGTGATTTTGATTCTAAATTAGATAATCAAAAGCTGCTTCTTAATGAACAAGCCACCATCTATTATGTACCTCGCCTGTTTAACGATGAGGGCATATCCCTGAGAATCAGACCTATCAATCTTAGCGATACGGATGCCTGGATTATTTTTGTAAACGGTCTCAGCCCGTACAGCAAATTCTATCGTTTCCATCATATAATCAAGGATGTGTGTGCTGATGATGCGCGTCCTTTCTGTTCTATCGACTTTATTAATTCCTTTGCCTTAATCGCTGAAATGGTAAAAGATAGTAATCCTGAAATAATAGCTGTCGGCCGCTATACGCGCATTAACGACAGCGATAACGCTGAGTTTGCAATCGTTGTCAATGATGAATTTCAAAGGAAAGGCATCGGTGCCGAAATAATGAAGGACTTGGCCGCAGTAGCTGCAAATAACGAAATTAATACCTTCGAAGGGTACACTTTAATCGAAAACTATGAAATAATAAACTTTTTAAAAAAATGCGGATTTACTCTGAAAATTGTACAGAGGACAGGCATGCAGCATGTTTCTTTCCCGACTGATAAAATGGTCGGGGTGAGAGGATTCGAACCTCCGACCACCTGAACCCCATTCAGGTGCGCTACCTGGCTGCGCTACACCCCGCTACGTTTAAATATACTATCATAACTGAGCTTTGGCCGCAACTTGATTGATTTCAAATGTGTCATGAATTAGAAAGTTTTAATATTGTGTGTTAGAATTATATATATTAAATTCCCGTTACATGTTTATTACCTAAAAATGGTGTAATTATGGCAAAGATTAGAGAAGTTCGCGTTGTTCCCGACCCGGTACTCAGGCAAAAAGCAGTTAGAGTGCCTGAGATAGATAAGTCTATCGTTCAGCTGGTAGACGATATGATATTAACGATGCAGAAATCTGATGGAGTAGGTCTGGCAGCCCCCCAGGTAGGTGTTTCCTTACGTGTAATTGTCCTCCAAATGCCCGACCAGGAGCCTTTCTGTATAATCAATCCTGAAATTACCAAACGCAATGGCGAAGTTGAGTTAATGGAGGGGTGTTTAAGCGTTCCCGGCTACCAGGGTGAAGTTATCAGGTCTGTTTCTATTATTGCCAAGGGTTTGAATATCAAAGGTGAAAAAATAAAAATCAAGACCGGCGGACTTCTTTCGCAGGCAATTGAACATGAAACCGACCACCTTGACGGTATTCTTTTTATAGATAGATTAGCAAGCGATGATAAACTCTATAAAATCGAAACAGATAGTTCTCAAGAAGAACCTGCGTGTAGAGGATAATAATCAATGCAACGATCCTCTAATATCAAGACCTTGATTCAATGTGACTTCGACGGTACTTTAACCGGAGAAGACGTCAGTTTTCTGATACTGGATGCTTTTGCCGACGGCGACTGGCGTTCCATCCTCGAACAGTATAAGAACAACCAGATATCGGTAGGCCGTTTCAATACACTCGCTTTCAGAATGGTAAAAGAGGATAAGCCTGCACTTATTCGCTTTGTTAGTGAGAAAGCTGAGCTAAGGCCCGGACTGAAAGAGCTGTTGAATTACTGCAATTCACGCAATTTCCGCTTCACCATAGTCAGTAACGGCATGACGTTTTATATTCAGACACTGATTAAAAACGCCGGTATTAATGACAGTATTGAGATATATGCCGCACAGGCGGAATTTACCAGTAACGGGATTGAAGCCTGTTATATCGGACCCGACGGCAAGGAAATACAGAACGGCTTTAAAGAGGCTTACGTAAACAGGTTTTTAGAGGAAGGCTGGCGGGTTATCAGTATCGGTAACGGCGCCTCGGATATACCGGCCGCAAAACTGGCGCATTACACCTTTGCCACCGAACCGATGCTTTCATTATGCCGCGAGACGGGAGTCAATTGCATACCATTCGAAAATCTTGTTGACATAATAATAGGGCTTGAGACTATCGACTAGCCGGTTTTTCTGGGTCCGAATATTTTACTCCCGATTCTGACAATATTGGCGCCTTCCTGAATTGCAACCTTATAAGAATTTGTCATCCCCATCGATAAATATTTCATTTCAACGCCTGTTAAATCGAGGCCTTTTATATATTCAAAAACCTCTCTCGTTTTTACAAAATAGGGGCGCGCGTCTTCCGGTTCTCCGGTTAGCGGCCCCATGGTCATCAATCCCATTATTTTGATACCGGGCAGCCTGGATATTTCTTCAATAAAAGCTAGTGCATTTTGTGGGAGAACGCCTGATTTCTGCTCTTCAGCCCCACTGTTAATCTCGATAAGAACCGGCATTACCTTGCCAATCTCTTTACACCGTTTACTGACAGCAGCAGCAATTTCAACCGAATCGACCGTCTCTATCATATCGAATATCGCTACAGCTTTTTTTACTTTATTACGTTGCAAGTGCCCGATAAAATGCCATTTTACCCGGTCACCGATTGCCCCATATTTAGCATCAGCTTCCTGAATATAATTTTCCCCGATTATGTTGACACCGGCTTGAATAGCTTCCATAACCTGAGAGACTTCCATGGTTTTTGCCGCTGCCACCAATTGAACACCGAAAGGAAGTTCTGTTAGCAAATCATGTACATTTTGTATAATACTCATATTTTATTTCCGCACTCCGGGCAGAATTTTACTGTTTTATCGATTTTACTTCCGCAACTTGAACATGTGATTTTCACCGTTCTCCTTGTTCTTCTTTTAGGGTTATCTCCAATCAGATGGTCAACTTTACCGTTTTTAACTAAAGAATCCAGTTTCTTCTGGGTTATCATATTCTCGGCTACTGTGGTTTTTAATTCATCATCTACCTGCAAGGTTTCTCCGCAGTGCTGGCAAACCACAATCTGTCTCGAGGAAAATTGAAATGTAGGAATGAAATAAACGGTTAATCTCTTTCTTTGCTGTTTTACCGCAAATATTCTTTGTTTATTACACGCGGGGCATTTCATAGTGATGTAACCGAGAAAGTCATAGTAATCTTTATTGCCGAATAAAAAGACCATTTTACACCCCGCCGAATTACTCTTAAAAGAGGATAACAGAATTGTGATATTTTATAAAGCTTTTATTTTGTAAAAAATGCAATAGCATAAGTAATAAGTTAAGCAAAGCGTACTCACTTGCCCTTAAATATGAGTTGCTTGAAAATAGTGCAGCAGTTATAATATATACGGTTTCAGGCAAGACGGAATATTTTTAAAATGTAGCGCGGGAGTAACTCAGCGGTAGAGTACCTGCCTTCCAAGCAGGTGGTCGCGGGTTCGAATCCCGTCTCCCGCTCCAATAATCTTGTGTTGCCAGGCGTTAAATGTTAAACTTTATTAAATTTTTGAGGGCTCGTAGCTCAGTGGTAGAGCGGTCGGCTCATAACCGATTGGTCGTAGGTTCGATACCTACCGAGCCCACTTCTATAACATCTTTCCGTTATCCTTTCAGAATGGCCTTAAGCCGTTTTCCCTATATAAGTAATTTTGATACTTTCGTATATTTTCGTTAGAGGTGCAAAATGCCAAGATGTCCTAACTGCTTCAGAGAAACAATGAGAACAAAAGACTGGGCCTGTTATTTATGCGGATATCCGTTAGCTTCCCCCGGGTTTAAATTGGTCGATAAGACATACAGTCAGATCAGGGCAGAAAGACTCTACGGTCATAAAACAGATGTTCAAGAAGACCAGCAAATTTACGAAAGCAATGAGACCGAAAATGATATTACTCAAGAAATGCAGAATGTACCGCTTGTTACCAATAATATAGATGAGATTGATTCGGCTTATGAAGATACATCGGTAACTACGGATGAGCTGCCCGACAAACCAGCCCCAGAACAGAACATTATTGAACAGGAAGTGCTGACAGATACGGAAGCTGTCAATGAAGATGAGATGAAAATCGAATCGGGAGTTGATGGCTACAATGAGGTTACCGAGAAAATAGAAACATTAGAATGCAGCGTAGAAACAGTTGAAACCGTCAATGAAGTTGCTGAAAATATTGAAACCGGCGACGAGGAATTAGAAACAAATATCGACACAACAGAAGAAGAACGATGCGAGCATGCCGTTGAAGAAGAAACCGCACCCTCTGCTACCGAAGAGCCTTCTGGCGATGAGATTCAGCCAATTTATGTCGATGAGTCTGCTTGTGAGGGAAGAGAGCCTTTAGCGCCGGCAGATATTGACATAACAATGGAGCAGTTGCTTGCGGAATATGCCGCCGACTACAAGGAAGCCACCAATAAATATGTTAACAAAATACTGAGGTTATCCGGCTATGCCGCTGCTATAGATGTAAAGGAAGTACTGGCTATCAACTATATACGACTTACTGACGCGTCTCTTAATCTTACCAAAAGCGTTCAGTGCATGTTCGATAAAAAGTATGCCGATGTTCTAAAAAGCATTGAAAAAGAACAGCAGGTTACTATACAGGGAAAATATACCGGTTCCCTTATTGCCATGCGTATGACTGATTGTGTTTTAGTTTAATCCTGGAATATTTCTATTTATTTTTCAGTCTTTTATGATTATTGATCTGCCAGGCGGGAGACAAACATTCGATTTCGATTGCGGTGCGACAGCATTACAATTGGTAATGGCGTACTACGGGGTTGACGTCCGCAGGGATGAACTGTATAGCAAGCTTTTAATAAACAGCGACGGTACACCTGTAAAGAACATGGTTTCCGTTCCTAAAAAATACGGATTCAAAGTAAACGTCAAATACGATGCTGCTATCGAAGACATAAAACAATTTATCGACAGATCACATCCGGTGATAGTACTTGTACAAGCCTGGGCGGAAAAATATATGACACTCGAAGAGTGGCACGAAGATTATGATGACGGCCATTACGTTATCGTAATCGGATATTATGATAACAAAATAGTATTCGAAGATCCCTCGAGCTTCCGTAAAACCTGGTTGACTGAAGAGGAATTTCTCATACGTTGGCATGATAAAGACCCCGAAACCGGGGAAATTATCAATCATTTGGCCTTAGTTTTAACCGGCAAAGATCCTCAGCCGGCTCATAAGCTAATGGAACACATGGAATAAGTCGAGCGCTAGTATTCAGAAATTAAATATGGTATTTAATGAACTATTAGTTGTGATTCCACATAGCGGGATACTGATTCCTGCAGAAATACCTGTCGATACGCTTTCTAAAAACTTTAAGGAATATACAGGTGATATAGACTGGTATACACACTGGCTGTATGATTTTCGTGATATTCTCGGGAATTCACAGGTTACTTTTCCATATTGCAGTTTATTAATGGAAGCCAACAGAAACCCTGATAGCCTGGAAGATAGTGTTCCTCTTAAAAACAGGCTCGGAAATAATCTGTATAAAACAGGGAGCGAACCTGACATAATGCTGCGGAAACGTCTTGCTGCAAAATACTTATCGCCTTTCCATCAAGATATTGGCGATACTATCGTAAAGGACAAGATAAACTTCATGCTGGATGGGCATTCCACAGTTACAAGCCATGGAGTCTCAGATAATCAAATTGAGTTGATGAATTACCAGATTTCAACTACAGATAAGACCAAAACTGTTTTTTCTCCGGACATATTTATAAAAACATATGCTGAAGAATTAACAAAAAGGCTACCTGAGGCAAAGATTAGTATTAACGAGTCAGAATTCGACTATGTATACGGGCATGTTTGCGGAAAGCACTCGGTCAATTCAATGAATAGACAGGGAAATCGTGTCCCGGCAATACTTCAGGAAACCAATCATAGACTCTATATGAATAATAATAATAAAACTCCTGATATAGAAGCCATAGAAAACCTCAGGAGGGCCTTTGCCGATTCCCTGGCATCAATGATTAAAAGAGTGAACGGTTATATATAGTAATCATTTATTTTTTCTAAAAGATTTAACAACGGTAAGCAAATTATATAAAATTAACTGAGACGGTTTTCGCCGAAATAATTTTATTGCTTATTATATACCTTATGTTAGGTTTTGCCATTTTGGTATTTTTAGCGTGAATATTACATAATATATATTGTGCGAAGCATTATTGATACGTTTAGACGCCTATGTTTACATAATATCTTCCCATTATAATCATATGACCAAATAGATATTTTCACCTACAATGATAAACGATTGCGCTTCATAATATGCTTATTACAGACCGATAATAATTATAAATTTAATAATGGATTATCCAGTGTTAATACTAAGATGATTAATTATGTTGGATTTAAAAAAGTTATCCGCATGTATCCTCAATGCTCTTCCCATAAATTATCTAAACTTCAAAACACATGCGATTTATGGACAGGTCTTCTCTATCCCTATTTTTAAAATACATATCCCCGGTAAAATATTACTGCAAAATGTTCAATATATTATGTTAACTCTTTTTAAAAAGGCGTGAAAATGATAATTTACCCAATTATTTTATCCTATTTGTTATATTAAGTGATTCATCGTGATTTCTCACGATTGGGCAGGCCACATGATAGAAATTTAGGTTTTTGATAGGCATTAATACTCGTATGCCCATAATAACCGCCAGATTTAGATTACAGCGCGTCTTTTTCGGAGGTAAAATACCCGGTCTCCGGTTTTACTTTATTGACCACATTATTAACCTTTTCCAACAGGTTTTTTAGACCCCAGCCTTTTTCGGCAGAAATAATCACCGTACTTTCCTCATTTTTTATTTCTTGATTTTCAAAAAATGCAATCGCCTCATCTTCAGTCCATTTTTTCGCGGAATCCAGTAACCGGTCCATTTTATTTAACACGGTAATAACCGGCTTGTCCGAAATCTCCAGGTCTTTTAAAACCTCTTCTACAACTTCACATTGTTCAGCAGCGCTGCCGGAAGAAAAATCAACTACATGGATAAGAACCGTTGCTTCTGTTAATTCCTCAAGCGTTGCTCGAAAAGCCGAAACAACAGTCGGAGGTAGTTTTCTAATAAAACCGACGGTATCACTAAGTAGAACAGGTGTTTTATCCGGGAGGATAATCCTTCTTGTTGTCGGATCCAATGTCGCAAAAAGCTTATCCTGAGCCAGTACTCCGGCTTTGCTCAGTGAATTTAATAAAGTGCTTTTACCTGAATTTGTATAACCCACAAGTGCAGCTATCGGAATCCCGCTTTTTCTGCGTTGCCCTCGATACAGCATGCGATGCTTCTTTACATCTTCCAGTTGCTTCTTCAATTTTTGTATCTTTTTATTAATCAATCTACGGTCGGTTTCAAGCTGCGATTCTCCGGGGCCCCTGGTCCCTATACCGCCGCCAAGCCTTTCAAGATGGCTCCATTGACCTGCCAACCTGGGTAGCAGGTATTCATGCTGTGCCAGTTCGACCTGTAATTTACCTTCATGCGTTTGGGCATGATGTGCAAATATATCCAGGATTAGAGCAACACGGTCGATAATTTTTACTTTTAAGGCCTCTTCAAGATTCCTCTGTTGTAAAGGGGATAATTCATCATCGAATATGACGACATCCGCCTCGAAAGTATCCTTAAGCTCAATAAGTTCGTCCAGTTTGCCTTTTCCGATGTATAGATTTCTAGAGGGCTGATGCAACTTTTGCGTAAGTCTTCCGACAACTATGGCTCCTGCCGTATCTGCCAGTTGCGCCAGTTCATCAAGGGATTGTTCCAACGACCAATTGTCTTTAACGCTATCGATACTAACCGCTACCAGCAGCGCTTTCTCGCGATTAGATGATGTGCTTAATGATTTACTGTTTATTTCAAACCCCTTTTATGTAAAGTTATTTCCTGATTTTAGCTTTATACTTATCCTTGTTATTTTTCCATGCCGATAAGCGAGACAGGCCTTTTAATAAATTTGCGTCCGGGATTGTAAGCGACAAACGCACATATCCCTCACCATAGGCTCCATACCCTGTACCCGGAGTGACAACAATTCCTAAATTATCCAGAAGGTCATTGGTAAATTCAATGGAAGTAAAGCCTTCCGGCACCTTAGCCCATATATATAACCCGGCTTTAGGGGGTTTGGCCTCTACCCCGATATCATTCAGCACCTCGATAACCAGGTCACGACGCCTTTGATAGATTCTGTTATGCCTTTCTATTGCTTCCTGGGAATTATTAAGGGCTTCTATAGCTGCATATTGAATTGCTTGAGGCACCCCGGAATCGAGATTTGATTTTAGCGTATTCAACGACTGTACTGCCCTGGCATTTCCAACCACCATTCCGATACGCCAGCCGGTCATGTTGTAACTCTTGGATAGTGAATGGAATTCAACACCTACATCTTTAGCTCCATCCGCCTGCATGAAACTAACCGGCTTATAATCATCGAAATATACTTCCGAATAAGGTCCATCATGGCAGACCAGCAATTCGTATTTTTTAGCAAACCCAACTACTCGATTAAAGAACTCGATATCAGCCACAGCGCCGGTAGGGTTATTGGGGTAGTTTAACCATAATATTTTTGCCTTTTTTAACACATTTTCGGGAATAGCTTCCAAATCAGGTAAAAAGCCGTTTTTTTGTAAAAGCGGCATATAATGGACATCACCCCCGGCAAGAACCGTTCCGCCTGTATAAACAGGATAGCTGGGGTCAGGAACCAGGGCAATATCCCCGGGGTCGATATAGCAAAGGGCGATATGAGCAATACCCTCTTTGGAACCCTGTAACGGTAATATTTCACTGGCAGGGTCAAGTGATACATTAAAACGTTTCTTATACCAGTCGGCCACCGCTTCCCTGAATTCAGGTAATCCGAATGTCTCCGGGTAACGGTGATTTGCCGGGTCTGCGGCAGCTTGGCATACCCTGGTTATCACATTTTCAGGCGTTGGCATATCCGGGTCGCCGATACTGAAATTTACAATATCCTCCCCAAGGGCTTTTTTGGCCGCTATCTTTTTGTTTATCTCCACAAAAAGATACGGGGCTAAGTTGTTCATTCGTTGAGACATTCTCATATTCTTAAAACCTCAAAAACGTAGAATTATTTTTTCCAATCGCCACTAAACACAATCTCGGCAATACCGCTAAGCAGCACTTCCCCCGCTCCATCCCATCCCACCTGAAGCACACCCCCCGGTAATACGATATCGACTGTGTTATCCGTATATCCCAGCAATATAGCCGCCACAGCTACAGCACAAGCCCCGGTACCGCATCCCAGCGTTTCACCGGCACCCCTCTCCCATACGCGAGCATCGATTTGCTTCCTGTTTACCACTCTGGCAACCTCAAAGTTTATCCGTTTGGGAAACAAAATATGTTTTTCCACTTCCGGACCTACCTGTTCTAAAGGGAATTCGATAACAGGCTTATCCTGAAAATAAACCGCATGCGGATTGCCCATGGATACAAAATTAAGCAGTAAATCGATATCATCAATATTCAAGGGGTATTCTGCTGTAAGCCTCAAATCGACAAGCCTGCCTTTATCACAATCTATTGATACCGGGATTTTTTCTTTATCGAATTCGGGATAACCCATTGTAGCTTGGATTTTATCCACCTTGCCATCTTTACGCATAAAAGTCGCTTTTCTTACGCCGGCGATGGTATCAATAGTCAAGCTGGAAATTTCGGTTCCAACTATTTTATATTCAGCACAGTATTTAATAAGACATCTCAATCCGTTACCGCAAGCCTCTGACTCAGTCCCGTCGGGATTATACATGCGCATACCAAAATCCGCTTTCAGTGATGGAACAAGCAGCAGTAAGCCGTCTGCACCTACCCCGAACTTGCGGTCACACATAGCTTTAGATAATCCCTGCCAGTCATAGGCCAAATCAGCAGTTTCTATCAGAACAAAATCGTTGCCTACACTCTGTAACTTGGTAAATTGCATAGCGACTCCTAATCACGCCAGATAAAATCGTTAATAGTTTTAATTATTTCAGGTTCAATATCGTTTTGTACATCGAACCATTTTATTCTATCATCTTTCAACTTAAACCAGTTATACTGGCTGCGAACGTAGCGATGCGTTTCAAACTTTATTTGCATTATGGCTGATTCCAGAGGTATTTCGCCTTTTAGAAACATACCGACCTGTTTGTAGCCGATTCCGGACATAGACGGCAAATCCAGGCTATACCCTTTCTCAATTAGCTCTTTTACTTCATCTACCAACCCCTTTTCAATCATCGAGTCCACCCTGGAATCGATTCTGCGATATAATTCATCGCGAGAAGTTGTCAAACCAATGATAAGGACATTATATATCGGTTTCTTATGCCTTTGCCGGGATTTGTAATCCTTAGTGCTGCCCGCAATTTCCAATGCCCGGATTACACGGCGTACGTTGGAGGCATTTATTCTTGCGGCAGCCTCCGGGTCTGCAAGCTGCAGTTCACGAAACAGTTCTTCTTTGCCGATTTCAGCCGCTTTCTTCTCCAGCGCCTCCCGGTATTCTATATCAGGAATCACCTTCGGAATATCCCATCCTTCGATTATTGCCCATACATACTGCCCGCTGCCGCCAACCAGTAAAGGCAACCTACTTCGAAGGGAGATATCCTCGATATATGCGTTGCATTGCTGCTGATAATCTGCCAGGCTAAAAGACTCATCCGGATTGATTATGTCAATTAAATGATGAGGAATGAGAGACATTTCATCTTTTGAAGGTTTCGCTGTACCGATATCCATACGCCTGTAGACCTGTCTGCTATCGGCGCTGATTATTTCAGAATCTATACCTTGACTAATATGAAATGCCAGATTGCTTTTTCCGATACCGGTGGGCCCTACAATGGCAACTATCTTTTTCATAATCTATAAGGGCAATTAAGCATTTGTGATGTAAATAATGAAACGACCGTAGATGTTGTTATGTAAACTATCCCCTACTTTTTGTTATTATACAGGGTAGAGGTCTGTTTTACCATGCTGATAAACTGCTCCGGTTTAAGGCTGGCACCGCCAACCAGGGCGCCGTCTATCTCAGTTTGAGCGGCAAATTCGGCAATATTATCAGCATTGGCACTGCCACCGTAAAGAATGCGTATATCGGAAGCAACCTGATTATTATATAAATCGTTTATCTTTTTTCTGATAGCTCCGATTGTATTGTTCGCCTGTTCCCCGCTGGCAGACTTTCCAGTCCCAATCGCCCAAATCGGCTCATAAGCAATCACAAGATCGCCGATATCTTCTATTTCAGCGAACGCCTGGACCAACTGCTTCTCCAGGACTTCAATTGTCTTACCTGCCTGATTTTCCTCCGGTTTTTCACCGATACACAGGATGGGAATAATTCCGTGTTTAATAGCTGCTTTGACCTTGAAATTGATATAAAGGTCATCGTTAAAATACTGCCTGCGTTCGGAATGCCCGATAATAACATAGTTGCACATATCTTTTATCATTAAAGGTGATACTTCCCCGGTATATGCACCTTTGTCATCATAGTGCATGTTTTGAGCGCCGACTTTTATCGAGCTCGCTTTCAATGATTCAGATACCGCTTTCAGGGAGGTAAACGGAGGGCAAACCAGTTTTTCCACATTAATTATTTCATCAAGCGGCTTTACCAGGCTGTCAATAAGCGCCGCTGCTTCTTCAACAGTTGTATTCATTTTCCAGTTGCCGGCAATAAGGGGCATTCTCATTTATAATTAAGCTCCGTATTTATTGAGTTTTAAGGCATTTGCCATCGCCAGCGGCATAATGTCTGTTGCCGGAATTCTTCCTAATCCGCCAAAAGTACAGGCCGTTTCCGAAAACTGCTCGACATTATCAGGGCGGCACCATTCCGAGTAAATTAATACAGGCACCGGGTGCCAGCTGTGACCTTTAATCATAGCTGGAGTCGAATGGTCGCCGGCAACTATAATTACATCGGGGTTTAATGCGCTAATCTCCGGGATAATTCTATCGACATGTTCCAAAGCTTTTACCTTGGCGGTAAAATCACCGTCCTCACCGCGCGCGTCGGTTTCTTTAATGTGTATAAAAAAGAAATCGTAGTTATCATAATTCTGTTTGAGGGTTGCCATTTCATCTTCCATAGTCGGGCCCGTTTTTAAAATATCCATCCCCACTACCCTGGCTAACCCGCGGTACATGGGGTAACTGGCAATCGCCGCCGGTTTCAGTTTATAAATTTCAGTCATCGAAGGGAATTGCGGTTTTTGGTCGAATCCGCGTAGTAATAACATGTTGGCAGGACTGTAATCGGCAAGAATCCCTTTTGCCTTATCGAGAAATTTATTTACTACTTCTGCCGTTCTTTGTGCAATCGGACTTTTAGCTGTGACCCTCAAAGGAAGTACTCCCGTTTGTTGAGGGTCGGAATCAGATATATCCGGGTTCAGATTATCCCCACGCAACACCAGTGCCATACGATGGTCTTTCACCGGCAGAGCTAAAATATTAACCCCATCGATATCCATATTATTAAGAAGCTCACACAACCTGCTGCTCTGTTCAGTTAATACGCGTCCGGCGCGTCTGTCGGTAATTAATCCATTCGAGTCAACAGTGCAGAAATTTCCACGCGCTGCTATATCTCCGGGCTGTAGCGGATAATCTATCCCCATGGCCTCAAGTGCTCCACGCCCGATACTGTATCTCATCGGATCGTAACCGAATAAAGCCAAATGCCCGGGAGCGCTGCCCGAGGTTATTCCGGGACTTACCGGGTCGGACAATCCGCATATACTCTTTGCAGCCAGTGCATCCAGGTTGGGAATGCTGGCTGTCTGCAGTTCGGTTTTCCCGCTTTGGCAATCAGGAAGACCCCCTAAACCATCGATGACCAGCAATATTATTTTTGAATCTGTTGTTTTTGACAGTTCTTTTATAAATTCGAGATTATTATTTCCCAAGGCAATAGACTCCCTTGTTTCCTAATTTGCTTTCGTGTCCTTATCAAGCAATGCTTCAACACCAGGAAGCATTTCTCCGCTTAGGAATTTTAGAGATGCGCCGCCGCCGGTGGATACAAAAGTCATTTTATCACCCAATTTCATCTCGGTTACTATTTCCGATGTAGAACCGCCGCCGATTATCGTAGTTCCGTGCAGGCTGGCAATAATCCTGGCAATAGTCTTCGTTCCTTCGCTGAACTGAGGTATTTCGTAGATTCCCATCGGTCCGTTCCAGAATACGGTGCGGCATTTTTCCAGTGCTTTTGTAAATTTGGTAATCGTTAATGTTCCGATATCTACAATATGTTTATCGGCCGGTATACGGGCAATATCGACATTTTCGGTTTTACCTTTATCATTCACCACGTCTGCTACCAGCATGTCATCAGGAAGAACAAGTTTTACACCGTTCATCTTTGTTTTTTCGATTATTTCTGCAGCTGTATCGAGTGAATCGTCAATTAAAGAAGCCCCTACTTCGTATGATTGCGCCTTTAAAAAAGTAGCTGCCATTCCACCACCGATTACTATAGTATCTACTTTCCCCATAATATTGTTTAACATGGCAACTTTATCACTTACCTTAGCACCGCCCAGGAGTACCCCGAAAGGATGCGGGGGTTCAGTCAACACCCTACCCAACGCATTTATTTCTTTTTCAAGCA
Source organism: uncultured Dehalococcoidales bacterium (assembly GCA_964547375.1). Taxonomy (GTDB): domain Bacteria; phylum Chloroflexota; class Dehalococcoidia; order Dehalococcoidales; family UBA5627; genus UBA5627. The sequence goes on from CAZJMW010000013.1 coordinate 16,213, forward strand.
ACATACCGGCTACGGCCGGCATATACTTGGTAACACCGACAATCGATGCATGTTTCCTGTGGGCAGTACCAAAAGCATCGTTAACGAAGATATCGCCGTGTTTTGAAAGAGCCTGGGCAAAAGCATCGTCGCCTTTTTCTTCTTCTTCATAAAACCTGAGGTTTTCCAGCAGTAGTATATCGCCGTTTTTCATGCCGGCAATAGCTTTATCTACTTCGGGACCGATGCAGTCATTAACAAAACCGACAGGTTGCCTCAGTATTTGTGACAGATGCTCTGCGACTATAGCCAGACTGAATTCTTCGCTTGGCTTACCGGCAGGACGCCCGAGGTGTGAACACAGAATAATCCTTGCGCCTTTTTCTAAGAGATAATCGATAGTAGGTAACGATGCCCTGATACGGCTGTCATCGGTAATTGCCCGTGTTTTAAAACTCAAAGGGACATTAAAATCTACCCTGACAAGTACCCTTTTACCGCTGACATCGATATCTCTGACAGTTAATTTATTCATCTGCACCCTTTAATAATAGAATAAATAAATCAGGTAATTCCTTTACCTGATGCTACAGATATTATTATATATCATTATGACTTAACAGTGAATCTGTTTAACTTGCGGCAACAGTGCTATCGTTTCCCTGATTATTCCGTCGGAATCCAATCCGTATTTCTCTCGTAATAAAGACGGAGTACCGTGTTCAACAAATTTATCGGGGATGCCTATCATTTTTACTTTTACATCGGTTATGCCGGCATCCTGTAAAAGCGATAGAACATTGCTGCCGAATCCGCCGCTGAGCACGTTCTCTTCAACGGTTACCAGGTATTTTATACGTCGGGCGGTGTCCACTATAACCTCTGAATCCAGCGGTTTTACAAAACGACCGTTAATAACCGCAGCATCTATTCCTTTTAATGATAACTCCGCGGCTGCCTTTATTGCATAAGGGACTGATGCTCCGACAGCTACTATTGCAATGTCATTACCTTCTTTTAATACCTCGGAGGTACCTATTGGAATTACCTTAAATGAATCATCCATGGTTATACCGGTGCCGCAGTTGCGCGGGTATCTGATAGCCATAGGGTGCTTTGTTTGAGTTGCGGTATAAAACAAATGCTGCAGCTCGTTTTCGTCCTTAGGCGCAGAAATTATTAAATTAGGTACCGGGGACAGGTAGGATAAATCAAAAATACCCTGGTGTGTTTTTCCGTCATCACCGACTATGCCACCGCGGTCAATAGCAAATATGACATGTAAATCCTGCAGACAGACATCATGTATTATCTGGTCGAAAGAGCGCTGCAGGAAGGTAGAGTATATGGCCACAACAGGAATATATCCCTGCGTAGCCAATCCGGCTGCAAAAGTAACGGCATGCTGTTCGCATATACCGACATCGAAAACCCT
>CAZJMW010000013.1:17726-24665 GCA_964547375.1 uncultured Dehalococcoidales bacterium
TGAATTAATGTCGGTTTATGGCTATAATCCCTGGCTTGTGTTAAAGCTGTTTCCAGGTCTTTGATATTATGCCCGTCAATCGGCCCCATATAGGCCATTCCGAATTCTTCCCAAATGGTCGTAGGCATTACAAAGCCTTTAATACTGCTTTTAATCTTATCCCCGAATTCCCATACCTTTTTACCAAGCGGTAAAAATCCGAGAATCTTTTTACTTCTTTCGCTGGCGCGATAGTAACGCTTATCGAAGCGGATTTTACTGAATATTTTCGACAATGCGCCTACAGTCGGCGAAATGGACATACCGTTATCGTTAAGAATAACAATCAGTTTTGAACCGAGATACGGAAGATTGTTGAAAGCTTCCAGTGCCATGCCTCCGGTGGCGGCTCCATCGCCGATTACCGCGATGACATTATAGTCATCTCCGGCTAGATCCCTGGCTTTAGCCATCCCCATGGCAGCTGATACAGACGTGCTGGCATGACCGGTTCCGAAAGGGTCGTGAGGGCTTTCATCGCGTGATGTAAAACCGGATAACCCGCCGTATTGACGCAATGTATTGAACTTGTCCTTCCTTCCGGTCAGCAGCTTATGGGCATACGATTGGTGCCCGACATCCCAGATTATTTTATCCACAGGACTGTTGAAAACCTTGTGCAGGGCTATGGTCAATTCAACAACTCCCAGGCTGGATGCCAGATGACCGCCGTTTACCGTTACGACAGAAACAAGCTCCTGCCTGATTTCATCAGCCAGTTTTTCCAGTTGCTTTAAACTCAGAGTTTTCAGGTCAGCGGGGCTATTTATGTTATCTAATAATTCAGGCATAATTTACACTCAATATAACTGCAATAGTAAATAATGATAGATAGGAGCTAACCCTTATACTAGCAATGAAGTTAAAAGGTTGTCAAGCAATTCCCCTATTTGACTTGACGTTTTAACAATCTGTTTGCTAGACTGCTTTAGTTTTAGTTATATTACAGGATAATTTATTGTTAGAACTATTACAATCAATTCTCGATTTAAATCTGGCCAAAGAATTAATTGTCATTTTAATTTCAGCCTTACCTATATTTGAATTAAGAATGTCTATTCCTGTGGCTATCATCAATTTTGATTTCCCCTGGTATTATGCCTTTCTTCTAGCTATCATCGGAAATATGTTGCCGGTACCGTTTATCCTGTTATTTATAGAATCAATTGCCAAATTCCTAAGCCGAATTCCTGCAATGAAAAAATTCTTCGATTGGCTTTTTGAAAGAGCAAACAATAGAAGCGGGCCGATAAAAAAATATAAAAGCCTGGGATTAATACTTTTAGTCGCCATTCCGTTACCTGTAACCGGAGCATGGACCGGCTCGTTGGTAGCGGTTCTTCTGGGAATCGGGTTTAAACAGGCCTTTTTCGCCATTTTGGCAGGTGTGGTAATTGCCGGAATCATAGTAACCTGTTTGACACTGCTCGGCTGGACCGGTGCAATTATTGCCGGAATTGCCCTGCTGGGATTAGTGGTCTTCAGTTTCTTTAAGGCAAAAAATAAGAAACAGGAAAACTGAAGCCGGTATATAATTTTACTCTTGCCGCTAATTATTATAAAATATGGTTGTTATTTATACTTCTCCCTGTAGCTCAGCCGGATAGAGCAACTGCCTTCTAAGCAGTGGGTCGAGAGTTCGAATCTCTCCAGGGAGGCTTTTAGCTTCAAAAAGCCCCTTTCCGACACTTCCAACGAGCTCCAAACACCCACTGCCTTGCCACTTTTAAAAGAAGTTTCACGGAAAGTAGTACAAAGTAGTATTCCGCCATCCGAAAGCGTGTTATCCTCAGTTTGTGAGGATGACGAAATGATTACCATAGCAGAAGGATTACAGGCTTACCGCATTTACGCCCAGGCGGCCGGACGCAGCCCGGCTACCATCTCATGGATCAATAACGGGGTCAAACTGTTTATGGAATTCCTCGGCGATGAACCTAAATACTGCAGCGAGGTTACCGCCAGTGACCTGCGGCGTTTCATCATAGAATACGGCCAGCGGCATGCCTACCAAAAGCACCCTTTTAGCAAGACAAAGAAGACACTGGTGAAAGCGATTTCCATACAGACCTATGTACGCGCCATTAAAGCCTTCTTCAGCTATCTGGAAAGCGATGACCTGATTAAGGAGAACGTCATACTGAAGGTAAAAAAGCCAAAGGCGCCCGTGATATCTGTACCAACCTTTACCCAACAGGAAATAGAACGGCTGCTAAAAGCCCCCAATCGCCAAAGGAAGAGCGGTTTTCGCGATTACGCCCTGATACTAACCTTTATCGATACCAACGCCCGTCTTTCGGAACTGTGCAACCTGGACGAAAAGGATGTCGATCTGGAAAACGGCTATCTGCGCCTGATGGGAAAGGGCGGCAAGGAACGCTTTACACCAATCGGATTCCGGTTATGCCGCATTCTCATGAAATACAAGCTGAAATATAGATCGCAGCCGCTGGGAACAGAGGCTTTCTGGCTGACGCAGACGGGGCAGCGCATCAAGCCAAACCGTGTAGAATTCCTTATCCGCAGCTACGGTAAGCAGGTCGGATTGGAGCGCTGCTATCCGCATAAGTTGCGCCATACCGCCAGTATACTATTTTTAAGAAATGGAGGTGATCCTTTTTCACTGCAGAAAAAACTGGGCCACAGCAGCCTGCAAATGACACGCCACTACTGCAATCTGGCTGATACGGATGTGAAAAGACAGCACATAAAGTACCGTTTTGGTCTATATAAACAGCATCAGTTATTGCATTTCTTATGCCGCTAATGGAATCATAGCTAAGATAACGTTCCAATACATTATCCTTGTAATTGAACCACATAATATTCGTACTGGTTCCAAGGATGCTTATATCGCCGAGTATATCAAGGGCTCTAATACCGTTATTATTAAGTAATTTATCATCGTAATAAGTAAAATATTGCTTATCGGGATCAATATAGTAAATACCGGAGAGGGTTCCAAACCAGAGAATTCCCCATTCATCTTCGTAAATTGATCTGGTCACGTTATTTCCGATACTTGTAGTATCTGCAGGATCATACATGTATCTACTAAAATCACCGGATTCCTTATTAAAAACATTTAAACCTTCATCTGTGCCTATCCATAATAAGCCTTTGCTATCCACAAAGACTACTCTGATAATATCGTTGCTTATACTCTTGATATCAGAGGCATCGTTAGTATATCTGGTAAAAGTTTCAGTTCCGATATTGAAGGAATTTAAGCCATATTCGGTACCTACCCACAAGGTACCATTGTTATCTCCGTGCACCGACCAAACAATATTATTACTAATACTATTAGGATCATTTGGATTATTGATATAAGCGGTAAAGACTCCCGTTTCTCTGTCAAGTTTATTCAGGCCTTCATTTGTTCCAACCCATAGTGTACCCTGGTTATCTTCATATATAACCCTGACAATGTTGTTACTGATACTGGTAGAATCGTTTGGATTATGAGTGTACGCGGTAAAATTTCCCGTTTCCCTATCCAGGGTGTTCAAACCCTCTGTTGTTCCAAACCATAGAGTATTTTGGCTATCTTCAAATACCGACCAGATGATGTTACTGCTTATACTATATGGATTATTGTCATTGTGTAGATATTTAGTTATAATACCGGTCTTTACATCAATGGAATTGAGCCCATACTTCGTCCCCACCCACAGTATTCCACTGCTGTCTTTATAAACCGATCTTATGGAATCGTCGCTTAAGCCTTCTAATTCTTTTGATTCAACACCATCACATCTGTATAAACCTCCCCTGGTTCCAAACCACATATATCCATAATTATCCTTGGATATTGAAAAAACCGCATTACTTGAAATCAAGGCACTTGAGCTTAATTTGCTGAATAATATGTCTTTTTCAAAAGCAGATGAGGTTGCTTTTACAACATTATCAGGTAATTGAGATGTGCATAAGATGACTAATAACGTGCAAAACAGGAATCTGCATGTTTTCTCTGTTATTGATTTTAATAGATGATTCATTTTTTTATTGTAATATAAAAGAAAGGAATTTAAAAATTTTCTCAAAAGCTGATGTAGTTGTGAAGTCAAACGTTAGTAAAAGTTGAATATATTTGCACATTAACAGATAAATTTCGTGAAGTACAGAATATTGGTGTTAGTAAAAAGAAACAGCTCTAAAATCGCGTAATAGGTATGACAATACTGATTCCATAATATCAACAAAACTATAGCCAATCGGGCATGTTAAAACCAGACTTAAATGCATAGGGAGGGGCAGTACAATGACTGGCTTATATTTAAAGCGGCTACAATAAGATATACCAATCGTAATAAGGTTATGCCTAACCAGGCTTGGTAGCTATTAAATATTTATTTATTACAAATAAAATCTGTAAGTTATAGACAACTATCCTTTGATGGTGTTACCATAATTTAACTGTTCCTGCTCTCGCGCGTTATATACAACTAATAACCATATCGGAGGCATGACGATGGAAGACTATGAGAAACTGGGCGCTTTTTACCTGGGGAGACCGTACGACCTGGCTGAAAAGAAATCCCCGGGAGGCATGCTCTTGTACGATTCCAAAGACCTGGTTACTCACGGTGTCTGTGTTGGCATGACAGGAAGCGGCAAAACCGGCCTCTGCATTTCACTTCTGGAAGAGGCCGCCATGGATAACATCCCTGCCATAGCCATCGACCCGAAGGGTGATTTGACCAATCTTCTATTAACCTTCCCCGATTTAAAAACGGAAGATTTCCTGCCCTGGGTAAATGCAGACGATGCCCGTAAAAAAGGGCTCTCAGTAGAAGAATATGCCGAAAAACAGGCCAATCTTTGGAAGAACGGACTGGCTTCCTGGGGGAAAAGCGGAGAGCGTATCGGCAGGTTGCGACAGTCGGCCGATTTCACCATCTATACACCGGGGAGCTCTGCCGGGATTCCTGTTTCGATACTGAAATCCTTCGATGCACCGCCCCGGGAAATTATTGAAGATGAGGAATTACTGAGCGAACGCATCAATACCACCGCGACCAGCCTGCTGGGTATCATAGGCATTGACGCCGACCCCATCAAGAGTCGTGAACATATTTTACTATCTTCCCTGCTGAGTTCAGCCTGGAGGAACAATCAGAATACGGATATCCCGACACTGATACAGCAAATACAGACTCCTCCTTTTACCCGCATCGGTGTCATCGACCTAGATTCCTTTTATCCGGCAAAAGAAAGATTCGAACTGGCTTTAGGGCTGAATAATCTGCTGGCGGCGCCCGGTTTCAACAACTGGCTGGAGGGTGAACCGCTTGATATCAATTCAATACTTTACACACCTGAAGGCAAACCCAAGATTTCGATTTTTTCAATCGCCCACTTAAATGACGCCGAGCGTATGTTCTTCGTTTCGCTGTTATTAAACCAGATACTGGGTTGGATGAGAACTCTATCCGGCACTACTAGCCTGCGCGCTATCGTTTATATGGACGAGATCTTCGGCTTCTTCCCACCGATTGCCAATCCCCCCTCTAAAACTCCGCTTCTAACCTTATTAAAACAAGCCCGTGCTTTCGGTATCGGAATATTACTGGCAACACAAAATCCGGTCGACCTGGATTACAAGGGTTTATCGAATACCGGTACCTGGTTTATAGGCAGGCTGCAAACAGAAAGGGATAAAGCCCGGGTAATAGAAGGACTGGAAGGGGTAGCCGCAACTACCGGAATGAAGTGGAACCGCGGTGAAATGGAAAAAACCATGGCGGGTTTAGGCAGTCGTGTATTTTTAATGAATAACGTGCACGATGACGCACCGGTAGTTTTTGAAACACGCTGGGCGATGTCGTATTTAAGAGGTCCGCTGACACGCAATCAGATTAAGATTTTAATGGACCCGATAAAAGCGGCAAACAAAACAGCTGCTGCAATCAGGCAACCGGCAACCCGAACAACTGCTCCTGCCGCCGCACCCAATACAATTAAAAAAAGCTACGGAATTGAAACAGGGTCGCGGCCGATTCTGCCGCCAAAACTGGCGCAGTATTTTATACCCGTTAGAGGCAGCCAACCGGCAGGACAAAATCTGTTTTACCAGCCGGCAATTATCAGCGCCGGCAGCATTCATTTCTCGAATTTCAAGAGCGGAGTAAACAGCATCAGGGATGTCCAGTATCATGTTCCGGTAACGGATAATCCGATTGCCGTCGATTGGGATACCGCCACAGAACTCGAATTTGGCTTGAACGACCTGGAGCAAACACCTGCCGGTTCAGCTGTTTTCGATGATTTACCGGCCATTGCCATGAAAAGCGAAAGCTACACATTTTGGAATAAGGAATTTGCCAACTGGCTTTACCGTATGCAGACTTTGGATATCTGGCAAAGCCCGGGAACTAAAGAGTTCTCCAAAGTCGATGAATCAGAACGTGATTTCCGCATCAGGTTACAACAGGAAGCACGGGAGCACCGCGATGAAGCCAGTGATAAACTTCGTCTGAAATATGCTCCTAAACTTGCCAGCCTGCAAGAGCAGTTGCGGCGCGCCCAGGCAGCGGTCGACCGCGAAAAAGAACAGGCCAAACAGCAAAAAATGCAGACCGCGCTCTCTTTTGGAACCACCATACTGGGCGGTTTTTTGGGACGTAAGGTTCTCAGCAGCGGGAATCTCGGGCGGGCCAAATCAACCATAAGCGGAGTCAGCCGTTCCAAGAAGGAAGCGCAGGATGTCAAACGTGCGGCAAATACGGTAGAGTCCCTGAAGGCCAGGTTGGAACAACTGGAAACCGATTTCAAGCTGGACACAGCGGCGCTGGAAAGCAAAATGGACCCGTTAACTGAGCAACTTGAGCAAATCTCCGTACGGCCTACAAAGACGGGCATATCGGTCAAACTACTGGCACTGGGCTGGTTACC
>CAZJMW010000014.1:0-21960 GCA_964547375.1 uncultured Dehalococcoidales bacterium
AACAGCATAGAGGTATCTGCGGCAACAACCGAGAAATCCTTAATAACCACCCCACACCAGATGCTTCATTCGACCACCACGAATTCAGCATGACAATTCATTCCCATCTCCAGATACTTCGTTCGTCCTTCATTTATACTTAGCGTAGCTAATGTGCGAATTCAGCATGACATTACGCTAACTGTCATCCTGAAGTCTCGGATTGGTGGCATTCGACATTCAGGGGGGAGCGCAACAAGAGCCGTTCTTCCAGAGCCTGTCGAAGGATAACGGCGACTAATAGAAATAAAAAATCCGCTCTTTTGACCCTTCGATAAACTCTCCTGCGCTATCGCTTCAGGACGAGAGGGCGAGCGGATTTTTAACTTGATGATCTTATACTAACTAACCGGCAAATCCATCTTGTACTTTTTCAGCGTTTCCTTAATAAGGTTGGCAGTGGCTTCATCCGGTTCGTAAAGCGGCGGACGCGGGCTGCCGACCCTGAATCCAATCTGGTTCATGGCATACTTGATGGGTATCGGGTTGGCAATTTTAAATAGTACGTCAATCAGCGGTAACAACTGCCGGTGAATCCTGGCCGCTTTCACGGTGTCTCCTGCTAAAAAGCTGTCTATCATCTCGTGCAACTGCTTGCCGATGATATTGGAAGCCACACTGACAACACCGTAGCCTCCCAGTGCCAGTATCGGCAGCGTATCGCTATCGTTGCCGCTCCAGAGCAGGAAATCGTCATCGGTATTCTCTATGATGCGGCTGATTTCACTCAGGTTGCCGCTGGCCTCTTTTATCCCGATTATATTATCAATCTTGCTTAGCTTGATGACAGTATCGGATGCCAGGCTGGCGACGGTTCTACCCGGTACATTGTAGAGTATACACGGCAGTTTGGTGCTCTCCGCTATAGCCTTGAAATGGCGGTATAGCCCGTCCTGTGTCGGTTTGTTATAATAGGGAACTACCAGCAGGCAGGCATCGACCCCGCACTCTTCCGCTTGTTGTGTGGCTTCGATGGCTTCACGCGTGCTGTTGCTGCCGGTGCCGGCAATTACCGAGCCCTTATCACCGACAACCGCTTTAATATCTCTGAAAAGCTGTAACTCTTCTTTGCGGATAAGCGTAGGAGATTCTCCTGTAGTGCCTACAACTACCAGTCCGTCACTTCCGGAGGCAAGCAGGGCAAGCGCCAGTTTTTTTGCCTGCCCGAAATCTACCGCGCCGTCTTCTTTAAACGGTGTTACCATGGCTGTTAAAAGTCTTCCAAAGTCTTTCTTCATAATTTAACCTCCGTTAGGATGGAGCCAGTCTCTCTTAATCATCTCTTCAGCGATTTGAATTGTATTAAGAGCCGCTCCTTTCCTGATGTTATCGGATACTATCCACATTACCAAACTGTTGGAGTGGGAAACATCGGTGCGGATACGCCCGACATAGACATCATCGCTTCCGGCCGCCGAGTATGCCTGCGGATAGAGGCTGATGCCGGGGTCATCGGTCAGTTTCACGCCCGGTGCCTGCGATAGAATTCTCCTGGCTTCATCGGGTGACATCGAATTTGTGAATTCTACTGTAACCGCTTCGCTGTGCCCGATAAATACCGGCACGCGCACACAGGTAGCTGAAACGGCGATATTGTCGTCATGCATAATCTTCCTGGTTTCCTCCACCATCTTCCATTCTTCCTTGGTGTAGGCATTATCCAGGAAAACGTCTATTTCCGGCAGTACGTTAAAGGCGATCTGGTGCGGATAGACATGGGGAACAACGGTCTGCCCGTTTAAAATCTGCCTGGTTTGATTGGTCAGTTCATCCACAGCTGCAACCCCGGTGCCCGATACCGATTGATAAGTGCTGGCGATAATCCGCTTTATGGGGTTCGTTTTGTGCAGCGGATATAAAGCCACTACCATCTGGATGGTTGAGCAGTTCGGATTGGCGATAATCCCCTTGTGTTTCCTGATATCCTCCGGGTTGATTTCGGGGACTACCAGAGGCACCTTGGGGTCCATCCTCCAGGCCGAGCTGTTATCCACCACAACCGCTCCGGCTTGTGCGGCAATAGGCGAAAAGTAGCGGCTGATATCGGCGCCGGCCGAAAACAGGGCAATGTCGATTCCCTTGAAAGACTCGGGCGTGGTTTCCTTGACCTCGATCTCCTGGTGGTTGAAAAACAGTTTTTTTCCCGCCGAGCGGTCTGATGCCAGTAAATCCAGCGATTCCAACGGGAAATTGCGCTGCTCAAGGATTTTTATAAATTCCTGGCCAACCATGCCTGTTGCGCCTACAATCGCTACTCTGTAACCTTTCATTGTGCCTCCTACAATCCCAGAAGGGTATCCAGCCCGTAGACCAGACCCTTGCGGTTAATTACTTCTTTAATTGCCAAAAGTACCCCCGGCATATAGCATTCCCTGCTGGTAGTATCGTGTGTAATTGTAAGGGTTTGTCCTGCCGTGCCGAACCTTACTTCCTGCCTGGCAAGTATTCCCGGCAGGCGCACGCTGTGAATGGGTACCCCGTTTACCATCTTGCCGCGGCTTTCCGTATCTCTTTGTTCCGGCATATGTCCGGGTGATTTGCCGTTTCTGCCTTCCGCTATCGCCATGGCTGTCTTTATAGAAGTGCCCGAAGGGGCATCTACTTTCAGATGGTGATGCAGCTCTATGATTTCGGCATAATCGAAATACTTTGCCGCGAGTTTCGACAGGTAGGTCATGATTACAGCCCCGAGTGCAAAGTTGGGCGCCAAAACTACACCCGCACCCTGTTCCTTCGCCAGATTGTCAATCTGGTTGATTTCATCCTGTTTTAATCCGGTGGTGCCGATGACCAGGTTGACCCTATGTTTCAATGCCGTCATAGCGGCCTGGACGGTAACCGAAGCGATGGTAAAGTCCACTAAAACATCCGGGCGGCAATCTGTGATTATCTGCTCCAGGTTTGATGAAAAGGGAACCGTTCCGGAGCCGTCCGGGAGCGCCAGAAATTCACCGGGAACTCTGGCTTCCACTGCTCCCACAAGCTGCGTTTCAGGGTCAAGGCAAACTGCCTTGACCACTTCCTGTCCCACTCTGCCGGAAGCGCCAGTTACTGCTACGCGTATCGGTGCCATATCACACCCCCTTTGTTACTAGAAACGGCGGTTATTTTGCGGAGGGTTTGAGCGGCGCGGCGGGCGGCTGAAATTATCCCTTCTTTGGGGTTGTCTGTCGGAAGGTGTTTCCGATGCATTGGAAAAAGCAGCCCTTCTGGACAGATTAACCCTGCCCTGATTATCGATTTCAGTCACTTTAACGGTTATTTCATCGCCTACTTTAACCACATCCTCAACTTTATCGACTCGGTAATCAGCTAACTCGCTGATGTGAACCATACCTTCCTTGCCGGGAAGTACTTCCACAAAAGCGCCGAAATTCATAATGCGGGTTACTTTTCCTGTATATATTGCCCCGACCTCGACATCTCGAATAAGGGCATCTATCATATCCATTGCCTTCCTGGCGGATGCCTCGTCGGCGGAACCTATGATAGCGATGCCTTCGTTATTGATATCGACGGTGGCTTTACTTTCCTCTACAATGGCTCGTATCGTCTTGCCGCCCGGCCCGATGACCGTTCCGATCTTATCTGACGGTATGGCCACCTTATACATGCGCGGTGCGTACGGGCTGAGTTCCGGTTTGCTCTCGCTTATGGTCTGCAGCATTTTATCCAGTATGAACATGCGTGCTTCTCGAGCCTGCCCCAGTGCATCGATTAAAATATCGGCGCTGATACCCTTGGGTTTCATATCCAGTTGAACAGCGGTAATACCCTCGGCAGTGCCGGCTATTTTATAATCCATATCACCGTAATTGTCTTCCATACCCTCGATATCCGTTAACAGGGCATATTTGCCATCCTCACCGGTAACCAAACCGATGGAAATACCGGCAACCGGTGCTTTGATTTTGATACCGGCATCCATTAACGACATGGTGGAAGCGCAGCAGCTTGCCATCGAAGTGCTTCCGTTGGAGCTTAAGGCTTCCGATACCAGTCTTAACGTGTACGGGAAATCATCCCCCAGCGGTACCACCGGCAACAGGGCACGCTCTGCCAGTGCGCCGTGGCCGTATTCACGCCTGCCGGTAACACCGGAACGCTTGGCTTCTCCGGTTGAGAAGGGCGGGAAATTGTAGTGGTGGATATATCTCTTGGATTCGTCGAATCCCAATCCGTCGATTTGCTGTTCCTTCTTGACGGGGCCCAGCGTGGTAACGGTTAATATCTGGGTTTCGCCGCGAGAGAACAGCGCTGAACCGTGAACACGAGGCAGTACTCCGACCTCACATTTGAGCGGGCGAACTTCGTTTAACCGGCGTCCGCTGACGCGCTCTCCCTTTGTCAGGATATTTCCCCTGATAAGCTTTCTGACTTCCCTGTCGAATGCCTCAAGTATATCGAATTCCGAATGTTCCTCTTTGAGGGCTTCAACCAGTTCCTTTTTTAAGGTATCTATGGATTCGATTCTCTCCGCCTTGGTGGGCAGGGTATAACACTTATTCAAACGGTCGCCGATAAAAGCGGAGACCGCTTCTTTGGTCTCGGCGCTGATTTCAATAACCGGCGCTTCCTCTTTCGGTTGTCCCAGGGCTTGCGCCATTTCTTCCTGCAGAGAGATGATTTCCTGGTTGGCTTCGTGTCCCACTCTGATTGCCTGGGCAAAGATGTCTTCGGAAATCTCGTTGGCTCCCGCTTCCATCATAATGACTGCTTTTTTAGTGCTGGCAATGACCAGGTCTAATTTGCTGGTTTGCAATTCCACCAGGGTCGGGTTTACAACCAGTTCACCGTCGATATAACCGACATGAACTATACCCACCGGCCCTTCGAAGGGGACGGAGGATAAACTTAAGGCTGCCGAGCATCCGATAACGGATAAAATGCTCGGGTCGTTTTCCTTGTCTACGGCTAAAACTGTAGAAATAAGCTGAATTTCACGGCGCCATGCCTTCGGTAAAAGCGGACGTAACGGGCGGTCTGTCAACCTGTCGGTTAAAATAGCCTCTTCGCTGGGACGTCCTTCACGGCGCAGAAAACCGCCGGGGATTTTGCCGGCAGCATACATTCTTTCTTCGTAATCGACGGTCAGCGGAAGAAAGTCCGTGCCTTCCTTTGCCTTGGGGGCGACACAGACGGTCGATAAAACAACAGTATCTCCATAACGGACTGTAACCGCAGCTTCGGCCTGCCATGCCAGTTTGCCTGTTTCCAAAGTGAGTTTTCTGCCGCAAATAATGCGCTCAAATGATTGAGATGTAGTCAATGGCTTCTCCTTATTTGCTTTACAAGAACTTACTTAAGGACTTATTTGCGTAAGCCGAGTCGTTCAATAAGGCTCTTATAGCGGGTTACATCTTCCTTGTTGAGATAGGCGAGTAAACGTCTTCTCTGTCCGATAAGAGTGAGCAGACTGCGCTTGGTATGATTGTCATGTGTATTAGCTGTCATATGACGGGTTAACTGCTTGATTCTGGCAGTTAAAACAGCTATCTGCACTTCTGCCGAGCCGGTATCGCCTTCATGAAGCTTGAACTCATTGATGATATTTGCCTTTGTCTGGCTGTCCAAATCTTAACTCCTGTATTGCATAAATTACGAGCAATTATAACATAACTAAGTATAAGTGTAAAACAAAAAGGATGGTTTTATAAGAGATTTATATTAGTCAATCAGCATTGACGATAACTTAATCAAAAATCGCTTCAGTGTTGTTTCTCTGTTCTCTAATGCAATCCCGACCCAATAAAAAATCCCCTCCCGATAATTTCTACCGGAAGGGGATTCTAATCTCAGTCAATTTACTTCAATATCAGTTTGTTTTACCGCTTTCCATCTTCGCCTTTCTTCTCTGCCGTCTGACATACCATATAGCCAGGCCGATAACCAGCCAGACCGGGCTGAAGATGACAATGCCGATAAGTATCGATATCAGCACGCGCCCGAAAGCCAGGAAAGCATCCCAGGCTCCGCTGACGATGCCACCGAATGTCCATCCGCCCTGGGTGATGGTTACATAGTCGTTGCGCGTTTGCATTTCGGTATTACCGCGGTCATCGGTTACTTTCAGGCTGATAGTGTAGCTTCCCGGTTTCTGATACTGGTGTAAAGGATTGGCTTCGGTACTGGCCTTGCCGTCGCCGAAGTCCCATGCATAACTGTAAGGCGCAAATCCGCCGACAATATCAGGAATAAACTGTACATCATTCCCGGTTTTGGCATTGACCCTGCTGGCAGTGAATTTGACCTCCAGCTTTGCCTGTTCCAGGTTTACTGTAATAAGTGAAGTGGAAGAGGTCTGTTCGAGGTATTGCATCTGGCCTATGATTTGCTCGATTTGTTCCCCGATATTGGTCAACTGCATTTGTATTGCCAGGATATCTTCGATTTCTTTAGCTTCAGCCATAATAGCTAGAAGCTGTTCGCGGGTGGTCTGGAGGTTGGATAACCTGGCTGTGAGGTCTACATACTGTTCGGTTACATCCTGAGCGGAAGTACTGCGTGCGGCTACATCCACCGCCAGCTCTGCTACAGTGTCCATGGCTTCGCTGAAATACTGGGAAGGTATGCGTATGCTGATATAGCCGTAGATACGCTCTCCGCTTTTCCAGTTATTGGAGTTTACAACATATCCCTGGTAGCTTTGCGCAATCAGGTTTATTTCATCAAGGGTATCGGGGATATCTTCTACAACCAGTGTCAAATTGCCGTTGTTAACAATCATCCGGTCTATGGCAGTCTTGGTAACCGAACCGCTGCCTTGATAATCTTCTCCCGGGGGATAAAGAGTAAAAGAGTCGGGGTAATAAGCTGAACCGGTGGTAGTAGTTACAGGAGGATAGTATTTGTTCTGGCCATCTGCCGTCTCATCTCCGGTTTTTTCGCCGGAACAGGAAAAGGCGGTAAGAGCCAGGAAAAGGGATAAAAACAATACGAAGACCTTTTTCATTTCTTTAACTCCTTTTTATGCGGCTGGCATATAGATATATCATACTCTACATCAGTATATATGTTATAACGTAAGTATCAATAAAAGGATATTCCGTTAAAGTAATAAATAAAAATAAAAGTCCCCTCCCGATATTTTCGGGAGGGGACTCAAGTCTTTCTTAATCCGCTCAGCTATTAGTTGTTTTTTCTGCCCTCGATACCTTTGGCGGTATCGTAATTGGCCTTGGCTTTTTCGTGCGGTCTTAACGAGCGGGTGGCCTTGCCGGCCTGCCACATCTCGGAATTACCCATCTCGGAGAGTTCCTTGCCGAGTTGTTTCTTGTAATCGGGGCCGCCGCAGGCGCTGATGACGCGTGCCGTTTCCGAACCGTCAGCAACTCTTTCATAGAGTTCTTTAAATACCGGCATGACGGCTGCCTTGAATTTGGGTTTCCAATCCAGCGCGCCTCTCTGGGCGGTGGCGGAGCAGTTGGCATACATCCAGTCCATGCCGTTCTCGGATACGAGGCGAATCAGGCTCTCGGTCAGTTCTTCGACGGTTTCGTTGAAGGCTTCGCTGGGTGAATGTCCGTGCGCTCTCAAGGTATCGTACTGGGCTTCCATAATACCGGCTAACGCTCCCATTAAAACGCCGCGCTCGCCGACTAAATCGCTGTAAACCTCGTTTTCGAAGGTGGTCGGGAAGAGGTAGCCTGCGCCGATACCGATGCCGATGGCAAGAGTGCGCTCTTTAGCCCTTCCTGTATAGTCCTGGAAGACCGCGAAGCTGGCATTGATTCCTTCGCCCGAAAGGAAGTTGCGGCGCAGCGAGGTGCCCGAACCCTTGGGGGCTACCATGATGACATCGACATCCTTGGGAGGAATAATGCCGGTCTGTTCCTTGTAAACGATGGAAAAACCGTGCGAGAAATAAACAGCCTTGCCCGGCGTCAGGTGTTTTACGATGGTCGGCCAGACATGTTTATGTGCCGCATCGGCTACCAGTACTTCGATGATGGTGCCTTTTTGGCAGGCTTCCTCGATTTCGAACAGGTCAACGCCGGGTACCCAGCCGTCTTTAACGGCCCGGTCCCAGTCTTCCGGGAATTGCTTCGATTGTCCGATGATAACCTTGAAACCGTTATCCTTTAAATTCAACGATTGTCCCGGGCTCTGTATGCCATAGCCGAGAATAGCTATGGTCTCGTCTTTCAATACTTCGCGCGCTTTTTCAAGCGGGAATTCAGCTCGTTTTACTACTTCTTCGTCGGTTCCGCCAAAATTAATGATTGCCATTTTCCTGTTTCTCCTTGTCTAAAAATATATACAAAATTACTATGATAATTATAGAAGCGGCTGAAGAACTATGTCAATTTAAAAAGGATAGTGTATCATTTTGAAAATAATGTTATAATCTCAGAAAATTATGAATAGTAATGTGTCTCAACCAAAAAAATTAAACACTGATTACTGTATTCAGGTAAACTTTGACAAAGGCACAGAAAGTCCTGCTAGGGTATTTAAAACAATGTCGGGGCTTATTGATACTTTTCAGGAATTAGATAGGCATCTTGTTAGTTCAATAGATGTTAGGATTGAACCCGTTTTATTATTAGAAGATATCGAAACTGGTTCGATAAAGACTTGGATTTCTACTGCATTGAAGATGCTTCCAGATGATGCAATTTATAACTTTGAATGGAAAAAGCTAGTTGGATACTATTTACTAAAAGCGAAATATAGAATTATCAATTTTTTAGAAGATACGACAACCATAACTAACGTAAATCAAATAAAACCGCTTCAAAATGAGTTAAATATACTTGCACAAGAAACTGGCGTGCGTATGATACCAGATTATAAGCAGATAGATACACGTTTGTTACTTGAAGATATGAGTAATATATCTACAAGCCTATCACATCTAGTTGCTGGTGATAAAGCTGTATATATTACAAAAGAGGAAAAGGCATTTTTTAATATGGAATTTAAATTAGCCCCCGATTCTATAGAGGAATTATATGTTCAAGAAGTGCTTGTTCAGGAAATTACACAAATTATGAAGGTGAAAAAAGCGGATTTCTTGGGTGATTCAATGTGGGAATTTAGATTTGGTGAAAAAAATATACCTGTAAAAATTTCTGATAAAGAATGGCTTGATAAATTCCAATCAAATAAAGTTAACATACAACCAGGTGATGCAATAAAAGGAATAGTGCAAATTTCCGATAAGTACGATACTGAAAGAAATTTAATAAGCCACAGTTATGAGTTATTACAAGTCATAGATGTCATTAAAATGCAAAATAGTAACCAGATAGAAATGTTATAATTTAAGGGTTAAAATATCCTCAATAGTCCATAATTTATTTGTTATTCCTGCTGCCATAGCTGGTGTTCTAGGATACGGATTTGCTAAAGATTTGTGCGGTCTAACAAAGTTATAGTACATAAAATACAGAGCTAAGGCTAAAACGTGGTTTTCTAACTTTTTAGAAAAGGCATTTGTTAATCGGGTAAAGCGTCTCATACACATTCTCATTGTAAGATTTTTACGCTCTACATAGCTTGTTGATATTGTTGAACTATCAGGATTATCTTGTACTACTCTTTTATCAGCACCTATACATTCTGACGGACTATAACGCTTTTCCTTTTCGTTAAATTCCTGACCGTATAACTTTATTAATTGAGCATAGTCTATTTCAGAACCGAAAGCGTGTTCAACAGCTTCGACATACATTTTATGACCATCTGTTGTTAGTTGTACCTTGCTTGCTAGTCTATCTTTAAGGTCAATAAAGAACTCATAAGCACATTCATAATCTCTATTGCCTACTTTCCAGCAGGGAACTAATTTAGTGTCAGCGTCTATAGCGGTAAAAGTCCAAACATCACCATAGCCAAATTCGCCCTTATGATTATCAGGTACATTTTTATCTTTGGAATAAACAAAGCTCCAGATTTCATCACATTGTAGTTTTTTACAGGGTAGGTTATTCATTACTCTATCTTGATATTCTAAACAAGCTGCACCTACTTCTTTAAGCAGTTTAACAATAGTATTTATTGAGGAATCAGTAATCCGAGCGGTACTTCTTAGCGAATTACCCTCACAGAGTACCTTTATGATTTGTGCTTGGCGGTCTAAACTTAATTTATTCATTGCTATAATCCTCATTTCTAATTGATTATATTATACTATACCGCTCAAGCATTGTCAATATATAATCTATATTAAAATAATTATTTAGTTTCGTTTTATAGCATTGAAGAATTTAGAATCCATTTCGTAACGTTCATCAGCCTCGCTCCATAATTCAGATGCATAAGTTGGGCAATTATCTTTACATGATTTTGAAGGTCCATGAAATAACCAAACTAATATCCCTTCTTCTTTTGCAGTTTCAAGGGCTGGTAATAAGTCACTATCACCTGTAACTATAGCTGCATGAGCTATAGACCTTTTCCCACTTAATAATGCAAAATCAAGCCCAAGTTGTAGGTCGACTCTCTTTTGTTGGAATATTGGCTCTCCTGATTGTTTATCAATACCTCTAAATTTTAATCTACCTTCTCTAACTTTAACACGAGGTAGCATACTTATCGAATGGAAATACTGGCGTTTTTTACTAAATCTCTCCGCCTCATCTGTTGTGGGTGTTCGACTTTGATATGGTAAACAGTCATAATAGAATAGTCTTAATATATCGACTCTATCTCCTGATTTATCATTTATTACCCTACAAATTTCGCTAGCCAATTTAGCAATATCTACACGAACATGGTATTCATCTTTAGACATTTTATCTAAATACCCCCCATCAACAAATATTGCAAGCATAGACATTTAATATACCCCCTTTTAATAAGAATGGGCTAAGATTTAATCTTAGCCCATTCTAAACTTCATGCTTTCCTGATATGCCCTTTGCAATGCAAGGAGGACATCAGGGACTATAGTAATTTTACTTATATCATAGATATCACATATTGTCAAGTAGTTGCCAAGAATAAGGTTTAAATATTTTTTGACCATCTAGTTTGAGCAGCCTTTTTAGCTATCTCTTTACGCTGTTCAGGTGTTAGTTTATTAGCTCTAGCTTTACCACCTTTAAGCCCACCTAATCTACCTAAAGCAACAGCAGCAGGGTTTTTTTCTATATTTAAAGGCTTTTCTACTTCGGTCTTTTCTTGTTCTGTGGCTTCTTGTACCACTCTAAAGGCGGTTACTGCGAAATCGTGTTCTTTTTTATTACTCATACTTTAATACTAGCATAAGCGGTTAAGCATATCAATAGTTAAGGATTTCAAACTGATACACTACCTTAAAAAGCGGAGACCGGCTTGCGTCATACCTGTCCGGTTAAACGTTGTTAAACAGACGGTTTTTCATAGCGCCGGATTACGTCCAGAACCTCCGGGTCATAGGCATAGCGTGACAGCAGGTCTCCCATTGCCGATATACCGGAGATGCCTTTTAACCCGTATTCGAGGATATCATGGACCATTATCGGCATAAAAGACCAGACCGGTTTTTGCAGGTTTTTCCAGTAGAATGTGAGGTCTACAAGGGAAGCATCCGGTATTATATATCTTTTTCTCTTGTTATGTTTCGGGTGTTTCGGGTCGCACCATTCGGGAGGCGTGGTTACAATCAGCCCGGCGCAAACATAGGGGCGTACTTCATAGATGGAACAGGCGTCATCCTCTAAAAATGGGCAGGGGATATTAGCTTTGGCATATGCAGCCAGGTCGCCGATCCCCTTGTTTTTATCACTTGCTGCCGGTTTTTTGAAGAGGTCGCCGGCTGCCCTGACTTTTTCTCTCCAGACCGGATAGGATTCGAGAAAGTGTTGCATTTTATCCTCATTCTGGTAGAGGTAATAGACAATCGCTTCCGCTTCCTGTATCGATGCCCCGATAAACAGGCTGCAGCAGCGACTGCAACCCTTATAGCAGCTCAGCGTTTCGCCTTTTGTCGAAAGGTTTTCTTCCTGCTGACGGTAGAGGTTATCGAAAAAAAGTGTTTTCTTTTCTATAAATTTGATGCAGTAGTCTTTTCTTAAATTGCCGACCAGTCCCAGATAGGCGATTTCCTTCTTCAGGGTAAAAGAGTCAGGTTTTTGTTGCTGCGAATTTTCGTTATTTTCCATAATTGATAAGCATTGTATCAATCTTTTTATTAATCCGCAATCCGATTATTAAACAGTGCTAAATTACCTCCTCATTCAAATGCCGCTTTTGATATCTTGACTAACTATACCCAATAACTTATATTGGGGGAAACAGGGATGAAGACGTTTCGGGTATGATATGAATGTCGGGGTATGTAGATTAAAGCTCAAACTGGCTGAGGGAATGTCGTTAAAGGGCAAGCGTCAGGTGATTAAACCTATCATCGCCCTGATTAAGAATAAGTACAATGTCTCCGTTGCCGAAGTGGAAGACAACGACCTGTGGCAGATAGCCACACTGGGAATTTGTTTTATCAGCAATGACAGACAGTATACCGATGAAGTCATTACAAGTATCATCAATTTTATCAACAGCGGGCGTTTCGAGGTCGAGATTATCAGTCAGGAAGTCGAAATTATACCGTTTTAATTATGAATACAGCATTATTTATAAAATTCATTACCTCTCAATCCGGCTACGATGGGCAAATCGCGCACCTGGAAAATATCCCGCCGCGCCAGGCAATCTATTCCGAAACAAAAGAGCCTTTGAATGCCGATGTAGAAGCAGTCCTTAAGAAAAAACGCATATACCCGTTATATTTGCACCAGGCGCAGGCGATAGACACGGTCCGCAGCGGTGAAAATGTCATGATTGCCACCTCCAGCGCCAGCGGCAAGAGCCTGTGCTATAACATACCCGTCATTGAAGAAATTATCTCCAATCCTTCCGCCCGCGCCCTCTATCTCTTCCCCACCAAGGCGCTGGCACAGGACCAGCTCGGCAAGCTGCATTACCTATTCTCTCCACAGTTTATAGGCAGGGAACAGGTAGTTACTTTCGACGGGGATACACCGCAAACGGAGAGGGGTGAAATAAAAAAGCAGGCTAGAATCGTTTTAACCAACCCTGACATGCTGCATGTCGGTATTCTCCCCAATCACGAGGACTGGATAAAGTTTTTACGTAATCTCAAGTATGTTGTCATAGATGAAGCGCACAGCTATCGCGGTGTTTTCGGTTCGCATGTAGCTCTTGTCTTGCGCCGGTTAAGGCGCATTTGCGATAAATACGAAGCCAATCCGCAGTTCATATGTTGTTCTGCCACTATCGACAACCCCTGTGAACACGCCGAGAAGCTGGTTGGTTTGCCTTTCGAAGTGGTCAATGAGGATGGTTCGCCGCATGGCGCACGGGATTTCATATTCTGGAATCCGCCGGTAACCGATGTGGTCAGGGGCACCCGGCATAGCAGCAACAGCGAAGCTACCGCCCTCTTTACCGATCTGGTACGGCATAATATCCGCACACTGGCTTTTGCCCGCACGCGCAGATTGACGGAATTAATATATAAATTTTCCAAACAAAAGCTTGAAGAATTAAGCCCGTCGCATGCCAAAAGAATCAAACCCTATCGTGCCGGGTACCTGGCGGAGCAGCGGCGTCAAATCGAGCAGGAACTATTAAACGGGCAACTGATGGGCGTGGTGGCGACCAGTGCTTTGGAACTGGGCATCGATATCGGCGACCTGGATGCCACAGTACTCACCGGCTACCCGGGAACCGTTGCCAGTACCTGGCAGCAGGCCGGAAGGAGCGGCAGGGGAGGCGAATTGTCGCTAAGCTTCCTGGTTGCCATGGATAATCCGCTCGACCAGTATTTTATGCGTAATCCGGAAATGTTTTTTAAAAAGAGCTTTGAAAATGCCCTCATAAATCCGCAAAATCCGTATATACTGAATGAGCATCTTTTATGCGCCGCCTGGGAATTGCCCCTGGGTCAAAACGATAAAAGCTATTTCGGTATCGATTTTGGCGGCGGTCTTTCCGCGTTGGAAAACGACGGTTTAATCAGGCAGAGACACGGCCGCTGGTACCCGTCGCCATCTGTAAACTACCCCTCGCAGGAAGTGAATATCCGTTCCGCTTCGGCGGATAATTTTGCTCTTATAGATACCTCTACAAATTCTATACTGGAAACCGTGGAAGCCGGTTTTGCCATTATGCAGGTGCATCCGGGCGCAATATATCTACACCAGGGAGATTCCTACCTGGTAACCTCGCTGGATATGCAAGCACGCATCGCCAAATGCGAGCCTGCCAAATCCAATTACTACACCGTGACCAAGGAACTGACGGATTTAACTGTCTTGAAGAAGCTGAAAGAAAAGCAGTGCGGCAAGACGCAGGTCTGCCTGGGGGAGGTGGAAGTGATTACCGTGGTAACCGGTTTTAAGAAGAAGGCGCAGTATACCGAAGAAATACTGGGAGAAGAGCCGCTCAATTTGCCGCCGCAACGACTGCGTACGGTTGCCCTCTGGTTTGACATAACGGATACGGAGTTGAAAGCACTCGATAAAGCGGGGCTGAATACAGCCGGCGGATTGCATGCCGTTGAGCATGCCGCTATCGGCATCCTTCCGCTCTTTGCCATGTGCGACCGCAACGATATCGGCGGGGTTTCCACAGCCTTACACTCGGATACCGGCAGGGCACAGGTGTTTATTTATGATGCTTATCCGGGCGGGGTGGGCATTTCCGAAAAGGGTTATGAACTAATCAATGATTTATGGCAGGCTACACTCGATGCGGTTACGGCCTGCCCCTGCCTGGAGGGATGCCCCAGTTGTATTCAATCACCCAAGTGCGGAAATAACAATCACCCGCTCGATAAAGCAGCGGCTCTGCATATTCTTAAAGATTTGCTATAATAGTGTGAACAGGTTGCACGAAGCGGAGGGTGAATGATTAAAATCGGTGTTGACCCGGTCATATTTTCGATAGGTCCTTTCCATCCCGGCTGGTATGGATTGGCTGTCTCATTCGGAATAATGTTTGTGGTATTCTGGGCGATGTATGAAATAAGGAAGGGCGCCCGCATATCCTACGATAATTTACTGATGGCGGCCATTGTCGGAATCCCCACAGGGATAATCTTTGCCCGGCTGGTGCATGTCATAGACGGCTGGGAATACTACAGCCAGAATCTCGGCAGAATTATCGGGGGAGACGGGCTTTCCATTTACGGCGGTATCCTCGGCGCTCTGCTGGGAATATGGATTTACAGCCGGTACAGCAAGCTTAATTTCGGTCATCTACTGGATGTTGTTGCTCCCGGTATTGCCGTGGGGCAGGCAATCGGACGGGTGGGGTGTACCTTAAACGGCTGCTGTTACGGAGATAACACTACCGTTCCATGGGGAATCGAATACACCAATCCCAACAGCTACGGCTACGGCGCCGGTGTAGTGCACCCGACACAGGTTTACGAAATTATATTTATGCTATTGCTATTCGCAGTGCTTTACAAGCTGAGAGGCAGGTTGAAGCCCGACGGCGCCCTGGCAATGGTTTACTTTGCCGGATATGCCATATGGCGCTTCATAATCGATTTTGTTCGGGAAGGAACGCCTTTCCTGTTCGGTTTGCACCAGGCGCAGGTAATTGCGATAGGTATATTGATTGCCATCATTGCGTTTGCGGTAAAAAATAAGGTAAGCTTTACAAAGAAAACAGATATTGTCAAAAAGGAAGAAGGGGAAGTTGGAGACGGAAAACAATAATGAAGAAATGGTATTCGAAGTACTAATCGAAATACCTAAAGGCAGCCGCAATAAATACGAGTTCGATAAAAAAAGGCGGCTTATTAAACTGGACCGCATGTTATTTTCATCGGTGCATTATCCCAGCGACTACGGTTATTTCCCGGAAACGCTGGCGCTGGACGGCGACCCGCTGGATGCGCTGGTACTGGTGGGAGAGCCGACATTCCCGGGTTGTCTGGTCGATGTAAAACCGATCGGTTTATTCAAGATGAGGGATGAAAAAGGGCCCGATGAAAAAATCCTGTGTGTGCCTATTGCAGACCCGATGTGGAATTACCTGCAAACGCTGGATGACGTACCGCCGCATTTGTTGATAGAAATCGAACATTTCTTTACGATTTACAAGGATCTGGAGAAAAAGAAAACAGGTGTCGAGGGCTGGAACAAGGATTTAACCGAAACCCTGAGAATCATAAAGGAATCTCAGGAGCGCTATAAGCAGTCCGACCAGGTGCAGTTCTGATAAATTACCTGGAATTAACGGGAAGCCGGTCTGAATAAGCCGGCTTCAATGTTTTGCTGATTTGAATTAATAATCATGGATAAATATATTTCAAAACGGAGGCAATTTTTGGAGCCTGTAAGGTAATCTTCCTTAAAATAAACAACTTAATCGTAATTTTTATAACCTGATTCCACGGTTGCAAGACTGCTGGAAATCTGAATTTGTTTTATTAATTTTAAATATTGAAGGAAGTTTACTTTGAAATATATAAAGACAAGCAAGTATGATAAGCAGTTTCTTCTGGATAACATGATGGGGCCGAATGCCATGAAAATCCTGGAAGAGATGACGGCAGGTCTCACTTTACAGCCCGGCATGAGAGTGCTCGATTTGGGGTGCGGTACAGGGCTTACATCCATCTTTCTGGCAAGAGAGTTCGGCGTTCATGTTTTTGCGCATGATTTATGGGTCGGCGCTACAGAAAACTACCAGCGTTTCAAATCATTCAAGCTGGATAACCTGATTATTCCTATTCACGGCGATGCCAATGATATGCCTTATGCCGATGAATACTTCGATGCTGTAATCAGCGTGGATGCCTACGAGTATTTCGGCGAGACTGAAAGCTACATGGACGAAAAACTGGCGCCGCTGGTAAAAAAAGGCGGCGTTATCGCCATTGCCGTCCCCGGTGTAAAGAATGAATTGAATGGCACCTTCCCTGTTGAAATGAGCTATTCGTGGACGAAAGAGGATTTATCCACTTTTCATTCATGCGCGTGGTGGAGAGAACTCCTTAGCAAATCTCAGAAAATCGAAGTCGAATCAGTCAGCGAGATGCAGGGTATGGATGAATTCTGGGGTGATTGGCTTGAAAGCGATAATGAATATGCTGTGAGCGACCGTCCGGCAATGGAAGCCGGCGCCGGCAAATATATGAACTTTGTTGCCATAATCGCCAAAAAGAAATAAAGTAACAATTTGACGGAAATAAAAAAGGAGCGGAATGATCCGCTCCTTTTTGTCTTTATGACTTTAGAAGTTAAAATCTATCCTGCAGATTCTTGCGCTTGACCACTCTTTTCCAGCTGCCGCCCTTGGCTTTCATTTCCTTAATCCTGGGGATATAACTCAGGAATGGTACCAGTACCAATAAGGCCGTATAGAGTATAAGGTCTGGGGTGTATAGTATCCATGCCACAAACGGAAAGCTTGCCATGCCGATGCCGTAGCTGAGGGTGGGGAATCTGGTAATTGCAATCATAATCAGGAAGATGGTAAACCCGATAGGTATAGCCCAGGGTATGAAATATATCATGGCGCCGATGGCAGTGGCTCCACCCTTGCCTCCCTTGAATTTCAGCCACACCGGGTAGTTGTGTCCTAAAACGACGATAAAACCGCAGATGAACATATACAGGTTGGGGATATCAAATACAAGGTCGGCCAGGGCAACAGCGGCGACGCCTTTCAGCACGTCCGCTGCCAGTACCATGATACCGACACCCTTTCCAAGGTTATAAAATGAATTCATGGCACCCATGTTATGGCTGCCGACGCTGCGGATATCGATTTTCTTGGTCAGCCTGCCGGCGATATAGGCTGATGGTATGGAACCCAGTAGATAAGCAGCTATAAAAGCAGCGATTATTTTAATTATGATTTCAGCCGTCACGGTAGTCCTCCTCTATTTTGGGCAAGTATTATTTCGACGGAGCAAGGTCCTGAATATTTAAACGCAGTCTTTCTTCTCCGCGCCAGCGCTCCAGTCTTAAATTATATACTATGTCTATATGCGAATGCATATCCTTAAAGCATTCGCCCAACCCGAAAGCGACCGCTTCCCAGTTAGCCTTATCCTGCCTCAGTTTCAGCCGTAAATGTCCGCCATTGTTGCCCATGGTCTGGCAGTCGATAACTTCTACTCCCTTGCTGAGAAATGTGGGAACGGGATTACCCATCCCGAAAGGCGCCAGGCTTTGAAGCGATTGATAGGTTTCACCCCCCATTTGAGCAAGCGACATCACAGCATCGATATCCAGTTTCGGACGCAGGTCGAGCCCCGCCAGCTGTTCCCCTGCCATCAGGTTAAGCTTTTCTTCCAGTTTGGAAAGATTTTTGGTCGGCATGGTAAAACCGGCTGCCCTGGCATGTCCGCCGAAATCGCTCATCAGTTCATGGCATTCATTCAATGCCTTAATAATATTGAATTCGGGAATGCTGCGGCAACTACCGTTGCTGGATTTTTCTCCCACCTTGATGACGATGGCCGGACGATAAAACTCCTCTGAAAGCCGGCCGGCAACCAATCCGATAATCCCGGGCGGGTAGTCGGGGTCGCTGGCAATTAAAAGCGGCGTCACGCCTTTGGCCTGCACCTGTTCCTTGGCCTTTGCCAGCGAGCGGCTGGTCATTTTTTGCCTTTCGGCGTTCTGTTCTTCCAAAACCGTCGATAATTCCTGTGCTTCTTCCGTCGATTCTGTTACCATCAGTTTATAGCTGGTTAAGGCGTGTTCCAGTCTGCCGGCGGCGTTGAGGCGCGGAGACAACGCCCAGGATATTTCTTCCGTACCGATGCAAGAAGCATCGATTCCGGCCAGAGCCGAGATTTCCCTGATACCCGGGCGGCGGTTTTTAGCGAGTACTTTTAAGCCCTGTTTTACCAGGTAGCGGTTTTCTCCCAGAAGAGGCATCATATCGGCAACCGTACCCAGGGCTACCAAATCAAGGTAGTTTTCTATTTGTTTTTCCTTGCCCATGCCGTTGTAGAGCGCTTCCAGGAATTTAAAGGCAACACCGACTCCGGCCAGTTCGTTAAAGGGGTATTTAGAATCCTCTCTCTTGGGGTCGACAACGGCAACAGCCTCGGGGAGTTCTCCCAACGGTGTATGATGGTCTGTGATTACGATATCCAGCCCGTGTTTTTTAGCCCTTTTTACCTGTGCTATACCGGTCACACCGCAATCCACGGTAATGACCAGCGACATTCCCTCGTTTCTCAGGTAATCGAGCGCATCCGAGTTGAGCCCGTGTCCTTCTCTTATACGGTGGGGAATATATGGTGTAATGTTGCCGCCGAGCGCTTTTAATCCCTGCACCAGTATGGCGGTACCGGTTATGCCGTCAACATCAAAGTCGCCGTAAACAGCAATCTTCTCTCCCGAGAGCAAGCCCTGGTAAATCCGGTTAGTTGCCTGGTGAATATCAGGCAGCAGCTGCGGGTCTCCCGACAGCCTGCTGTCGGCGCTGGTAAAAGATTCTATCTGTGCCAGGTCGGTTAATCCGCGATTGTACATCAACTGTGCCAATAGGGGCGAAAAATCGCAGTTATGGACAGGATGTCCGTCCGGCACCGGCGGAAGGAGATTCCAGCGAAGGTGATTCAAATTGTTTCCTCTCTACTCTTCGCAACATCTGCTTTATTTCAGCATCAGCCTTTAATAATAGCCTTAAAAAAGGGTGTTAATGCCATGCTGTTACTATATAACATATGTTAAGAGTTGATGAATATTCTGGCTATTTATAACATAATTTGAGCTTTATCTGCAAGGACATGCACCATTTGCTATAATCTTTATGGCATCCGGAGGTAGGGGTTGAAGAAAGAAAACAGGACAATACGGGTAGCGTTCGATACGCTGGGTTGCAAGCTGAACCAGGCTGAGACCGAGTCTTTAACGGAAAAGTTTGCCCAATCGGGTTATCGCATTGTAACTTCCGATCAGGAATTCGATGTTTACATCTTAAATACCTGTACGGTTACACATATTGCAGACCGCAAAGGGCGTCATCTTTTACGCATGGCGCACCGCCGCAATCCCGAAGCAGTATTGGTTGCCGCCGGCTGCTATGCCGAACATGCTGCCAAAGACCTTTTGAAAATCGAAGGCGTTAAGCTGGCGGTGGA
The DNA here is from genome assembly GCA_964547375.1 of uncultured Dehalococcoidales bacterium. GTDB lineage: Bacteria > Chloroflexota > Dehalococcoidia > Dehalococcoidales > UBA5627 > UBA5627. Next base: position 20,108 of record CAZJMW010000014.1, read on the forward strand.
TAATCAGGAGAAGATGAAGCTGCCGCAACTCCTGAAAGAATCCGGGTTGGTGTCTGCCGATAGATTAGCCGCAACTGGCGGCTACGCTAGCGCCAATCAGAGAACGCGTTCTTTTATACGCATACAGGACGGCTGTAATAATTTCTGCTCCTACTGCATTGTGCCCTATGTGCGCGGCAGGGAGAAGAGCGTTGCCCCCGAACAGGTGGTTAAAGAGATTAACGATAAAGTCTCGCACGGTTTCAGGGAAGTGGTGTTAACCGGCACCGAAATAGGTTCATACAATTATGACGGTTTAAGCCTTGAGGGTTTAATTGACATAATACTCAAGGAATCCGCTATCGAACGCCTGAGGCTGTCTTCTTTGCAGCCGCAGGAAGTGACCGCCGGTTTAATCTCCCTGTGGAAAAATGAAAGGTTGTGCCCACATTTTCATCTTTCATTACAAAGCGGCAACGATGCCGTTTTAAAGAGGATGAGGCGGCTTTATAACACAGCCGATTATGCCGGTGCCGTTTCCTTAATACGTTCGATAGCAGGGGATGCCGCAATCACCACAGATATCATCGCCGGTTTTCCGGGAGAGAGCGATGAAGAGTTTCTTGAAAGCTACAATTTCTGTAAGAAAATCGGGTTTGCCCGTATTCATGTCTTTTCCTATTCGAAGCGGCGCGGCACTGCGGCAAATATCATGCCCAGTCAAATTTCTCCGCAGGTAAAGAAAAAACGCAGCGATTTGATGCTGGCCCTGGCTGAAGAGTCGTCTTGTGCATTCCACAGCAGCTTTATCGGAAAGAGTCTTCGGGTACTCTGGGAGCAGGCCGATAACGCTATCTGGAACGGCTATTCCGGCAATTACATAAAGGTCTATGCCGCCAGCGATAGGGATTTGACGAATGTGATAAGCGAAGTGCTGGTCGAACGTCTTTACGAGGGCGGGGTGTGGGGAAATATAATTTCTTAACGTCATCTCGAATTATCCTGAATAGGTGAGGGAATTGGATATGGAATCATTAACTGAATACATGAACGAATATAAAAAGCAGATGGAGAAGGGTGATATACAAAAGGCCTATCAGGGATTGATGTCATACATAATGGCTTTAAGAACTCACTTTCAGGACAAGTATCCGGATTATTTCGTATCCGGAAACATTTATTACGGCTACATGGATATGACCTATTTCTCCTTTTCGCCCAAATCGTTAAAAGAGCGCAATTTGAAAATCGCTATAGTCTTCATTCACGATTCATTCAGATTCGAAGTATGGCTATCGGGATATAACAGGAACGTCCAGAAGCAATACTGGAAATTGTTTAATGAAAGCGGCTGGAATAAATACCGCATTGTGCCTCAGGATAAGGGCGTCGATTCCATTTTAGAACATACGTTAATCGACAATCCCGATTTCGCTGACAGGGATAAATTAACGGGGGAGATAGAAAAAGGAACCCTGGGGTTTATCAAGGATATCGAAGAGTTTCTGTACAGTCGTTAAAGCAGCGGGAGAATTGGATGAAAGGTCTAATCAAGGGTTTTGGTTATGCTTTAGAGGGCCTTTGGGCGGCCAAAAAACCGAACGTAATCTTAAAATACACCTTATTGCCGCTGTTTTGGCTATTATCCTTGGATTATATCTCGGTCTTCCGTCTGCAAAGTGGTGTCTGGTCGCTTTTGCCATCGGTTTTATGCCGTTTGCCGAACTTTTTAATAATGCCATAGAGAGGCTGGCGATGAAATCGGGAACGGCAATCGAAGTCCTTCTATCAAAGCTGTAAAGGATATCTCTGCCGCTATCGTGTTAATTTCTGCCTTGACCGCGTTGGTGATTGGGATTCTGGTGCTGTTTGTT
>CAZJMW010000015.1:0-21221 GCA_964547375.1 uncultured Dehalococcoidales bacterium
AACCGAAGAGGAGGCTGATTGCCACTTTTTTTAACTGAACCCGTTTGGGAAGTCCTTAACTTTCACAATTTACACATACCGTCTTCATGAATTAACCCACCCTGATTATACCCTAACATAGTTAATTCTCTCTTATACTTATGATTCATTTACATAATATATTTTCTTATGATTCTTTGTTTAGATACTTTTTTATGATTCTCCATATACTTTTACATTTAAGAGTTCTTACATGAAATTCTAAATACGCCTGCTTCTGGTATCTTTCTAATTGTTTTTTTCGAAAGTTGACATATTCCATTGCATTTCCAAAGTATTTCGTATATTGCTCCCAGTCATCACTTAAATTAATATATCCACCTTTATTTTCTTTTGCTAAATCGTATATTTTTGTTCCTGGATAAGGAACCATAAGACCGAACGACACCATATCAGGATTTAATTTGCATGCGAAGTTTATTGTGTCTCTAACTGTTTTAGATGTCTCATTAGGATGACCTAAAATAAAAAATGCTGATGTATTAATTCCTACTTTTTTTGCTGTAGCTATTGCATTTATTGCTTGATCAAGTTTGAATCCCTTGTTGATTGCATCAAGAATACTTTGGTTGCCTGATTCAATACCGAATCCCAGTAAACGACATCCTGCTTCTTTCATCATTTTATACATATCATAGTCGGCCAAATTCACCCTAGAATTCGCAGCCCATCCAATTGATTTATTTAAGCCACTAGATATTATTTTATTCAAAAATTCATATGTCCATATTTTATTAACACCAAATGTCTCGTCTTCTATTTGAAAGAATTTTGAACCATGCTCCTTAACGCCTCTTCTAATATCGTCGAGTGCACGATCCACAGACATTAATCTTACTTTATTTCCCATGACACGTTGACAAAATATGCAATTAAATGGACAACCACGCGATGTAAAAAGGGGTAGATCCGTTCCTTTTGGAAATAATTGCCATGCCGGGTATAACAATGTATCCAAATTATTGATATACGGTCTAGGCTCGTTTTCAACAATAGAACCACAATCTCTAAATATCAACCCACTAATATTCGATATTTTAACATTTTTTTTAGATATATAATTCAATAATTCGGAGAAGGTAATTTCACCTTCACCGTATACTCCGTAATCAAAATATGAACATTCTTCAAGAACTCTTCTCTTGACTGCAGTAATATGAGAACCTCCTATTAGTATGATTGTATTTGGTATAGATATTTTTACTTTCTTCGCTAACTTTTCACTTTCCTTTATATCTGGCGTTTTTGCAGTAATACCCAAAATATCCGGCTTAAATGCTATAATCCGATTATATAAGACACTATTATCTATTCCTTCATACATTGCATCTATTACCGCCGTTTCGCAGTTATTTTGTATACTATAAGCAGCTAAAGAGGCTATTCCCATATGAGGATGTGATGTATGCAAATTTCCATGCTTTCGATTAGTCTGAATCAGCATAACTTTCATTAGGTTCCTCACTGTTTCATTTGGGTAGATTGAAGTGCAGTATGCCGCTGGCGAGAAATGTCATCGTAATGACGTTATTGTCGGTGCTACAAAATCACGCGTTCACCTAGACAGCATAAATATTGCTATTGATGCCCTCCAGAATATTTCTGTTAACCAGAAGGTAGTACCTAATGATTCCTTGCCAATATAGTATGATATTCGAGTCAGCCTTTTTGATCGGATCTAGGCTAATGTTTACGGCCCAAAAGTACTTACATATTCAGGATACGAGCAGATAACGCTGGTGGTAGCAGATATGCCATTTGTGCAGCAAATCGGGGTACTCTCGATATTCCTTGCGGCGTACTTCATCAACGCCTGCGTTGAGGGTCTTCAGGACATTGATTTCATCACTTATTTTCCGTGCATACCGCAGGTGCTTCTTTAGACCGTTGTCGAATCTATTTTGTCTTAAGATATCATGTGTGTACATCTAATATATATTCATTCGCAGTATTCCAAGTACAGCATTACCCCTTTGATGCTACTGATTCATTCTTCCACTATTGTGATGCTGGTAAATTCTTTCTTCCAAAAAAAATCAAAAGGCCTCCCCTTCTTCCTTCTAAAAATGCATCATCTTCAAGAATATCTTTCATTTTTGGATATGAATTTCGCTGACGGTCTGCGGCAACTATTACTTCATATCCTGCATTTTCGAGCGTTTTAAAGAATAAGACTACATCGTCTTTCTTCATAATGTGTGGGTGCACTTCGATAAACAATTTCATGTTTCTCGTACTTGAGAGAGTGTCCACCATTCCCTTAATTATTTCTCCTTCAAAACCCTCGACATCCATCCTGACAAGATCCGGCTTTAATTTATTCAACAAAAAGGTGTCTAATCTCACTACCTGTATTTCTTCACTACGATCGTTGTCATCATTATTTATCATCGAATGCCAATTACGACGATCGGATAAATATATTTTAGATAAGCCTTCTGTACTACCTATGGCAAGATGATAGACATCGACATTTTTGTAGTCATTGATTTTAACATTACGAATAAGGATGTCGACGTTTTCTGAAACAGGTTCAATTGCATATACCTTTCCACTAGGACCCACTATTTTTGCTTCCATTAATGCGTAATATCCGATATTTGCACCTATATCCACGATTACCTGTCCCGGCTCAAGAATACTATGCATAATCTCAGTACCTCGCGCCTCTCTTATACCATTCAGAATTAAATCTTTTGATATTCCCTTATCTTTAAGATCCAAGTGCATCTTGCTACCCTGAATATTCTTGATTATCAGTCCATTTCTGTACCGACATCGCAGCAGAAAATACAACACCTCGTCTCTTAAGCGATGCAAGTCACGTCGCACAATATAAATATACTTATCTAATTTCATTATATTCATCCTTTAACAAGATATTCTTTTAAACACGTATGCTGATTTTCGGCGCTGTTGCGAACAACTTCCCCACCATAAAAGAACTCGCGTCAAAAAGACTTAGTATTTCAATGTCAATGCTTCTATTTTTACACATATATGTGTAATGCCTTCCAGATAAAACATTCTTATCTCATAATATACTTTAACTGCTTGTGTTCACCTTCTTCTATCATGAATGCCCTTTTAGAGAATGATGTGAATTTTCATATAACCTTAAGTATAAATTCTCTATTCTTTTTGTTCTTTTATCGAATGCAAATTTATTCTTTACTGTTTCATATCCCGAACGGGACAGTATTTTTCTCAGCTCAGAATTTTCTGTCAACTGCGTTATTGTATTTGCTAATGCTGTCTCATTTTTTGGGGGTACAAGAAGCCCATTGATTTTATGATCAATAATCTCTGCGTTGCCGCCGACATTAGTGGCGATAACCGGTAATGAATAAGCCATCGCCTCTAAAATCACATTAGATAATCCTTCAGTATCAGAAGGACATATAAATATATCTGCTGCTTCGTAATATGGTTGAACTAATCTATGATAACCGCACAATATGACACTTTTTGTAAGATTAAATATTTTCATTTTCTTCATTAGTGTAGACATGAGGGGACCATCACCAACATACAGTAACTTGATTTTTTGATTTTTATGATATACTCTGGTAAATGCATTGAGAAGATTTATGCATCCTTTTTCATCACTCAATCTTCCAACAGATAGTAAAACAATATCGTCTTCATCTGCATTGATAAGCTTTCTTTGTTCATCTCGAATTCCTTGCGCCTTGTAATCTTCCATGCGAATTGCATTATGTATTGTAGTGAATGAACCTTTTTTTAATGTATATTTAGACAAATAGCGTTGCATTTCTTCTGATACAATAATGGTATGTTCAAACAGAAAAGATAACTTTATTGTAACCCAGCCTAATATTACTTGGGCATATGTATTTCTTATCCATCCATGATGAGTAGTCAAAATAATCATTTTTCTTCTCAGTGCGCACAATAGTATTCCGTAAATATCTGCCTTGTAACCGTGACCATGATATATTGAAATATCATACATATCAATATACTTTATTAGAGTACGAATGTTATACAATGATATACCTCGAACATCTCGCAGCGAAAGAAATGCTATTTTATTTTTTTTTATTTCAGTTGACAGTTCTGTCTCACAACCTTCCGGTAGAAAACATGCCACATGCAGTGTAAATAAATCTCTATCAATATATTTTGCAGTATTAATAATAGTTTTTCCCGGACCTCCGATTCTATAATGATCTATTAAATGCAATACATTTATCATCGATTCTGCTCGCATATCAGGTTATTTGCTTCACACTTAAAATGACATATACTCGCGTTCCAAATAATTGCACGTATTTTCATTCAGTCCTTATATTGCATCCGGATCTAATCATCGGTTACCTTATGAATATCAATATTCGAAGACCATGTTTTGTAAATAATGGCGAATAATATTTCCTGCCGCGGGCAGGTAAGGATATGTTATGTGGACATCAGAGTGCTGCGCATACGAAGTACGATCTGGTCTTGGCGCAAGATACATTATATGACGCCTGCCTAGCTATCTTTAGTTGCTAGTAAGCTTTTCGAGGTGCTCGCATTTTGTCGTCTGTCTGTGATCGAAACGCTCGACATAAGCGTCGATCATGTTCATTTTCTCAGTCTCCTCTGCCGATGCAGAGTATTGCCAGGATGGTTGCGATTCTCAAATGCATCAATGCCGGCGTGTTTTTAGCCGCACTAGGATGCGAAGATGCATCTCAATGACAGCGGGTGCTAGATAGATGTCTATTTTATTCCCTATGGCGGGTAAAGAACGACCGATATTTTTTCTAATACATTTAGCACCACTGTATTATCATACATCGCTTGAGCAATTAGAATATCTGCTTATTTGCACCGTTTTTGGGGTTGGCCGATTCAGTATATTTATTGATATTGCCGCATAAGCCACATACAGGATATGTTGAGCATCTCCTCCTGCCATGCCTTGAATGAAAATATGTGATTAGCGTCTTTCGCTATGTGTATTTCTACGTTCGTTTTGTATTTTTCATATTCGTTCTTGTATGAAGAACTGTATTTTTCCTCAAATTCCCAGTACAGCCTGTCGGCTTCGCTGAATATCAAAAGCATCTTTCTCGTAGTGAGAAATTTGTGGAAAGCCGGCGGAAAGTATGGATTGAGGTTGTTCACGGTACGATTGCTGTCGATTTCCGATAATTGAGAATCTAAATCCCGAACAGTGTTAGTGGAGCTATCTGTTTTTTTCATTGATGTCATGAGTGATTTAAGAATGAGGCGATAATCACTTTTGAAGGCAAAAAACCGCATCCACGCCTTCAAGTCGATAAGTTTCTTCAGATAACTGTCGCGGAGATTTTCGAGTTGTCCTCTCGTCATGTATTTTGTTTGATCGGTGTTGGCACTGTCCAGTATGACTGGTATACCCAGCCCCAAGAGCGAACAAACCCTCTTATCCATAGCACCTGCCAAAAGCCCGGTAATTGCTCCTCCACAAAGCCCTGCAAGAATAAACCGGGATATTCCATTTTCCCTCTCTATCCAATTCATGGCATCAATTGTATCGTTTACGAATCTGCCCACCTGGACGGATGCATAAAAATCAGCCGCCATTTGCTCTTCAATTTCACCTTCTGAATCCCCTATACCATGGGGATCAAACCGCAAAACAAAATAACCCATTTCGCAGAATCGCTTCGCCATCTTGATGTAAAGCCTGTGCGGGGCTACGCGACTTTTGATGCCCGGGCTGAGAATGATAATACACACATCCAGCCTTGCATTCTCTGGTCGATGGAGGATGCCAAATAGTCTAACTTTATCCCTATTGTCAAAGAATACAGACTCTACCTTACTGCTCATCTTGTGCCAACCAACTCAATGTTGTCTGATACAGGTTTTTTGCCCTGGAATAATATTGACGGATCTCTTTCCAGAATGGTTCTTCAACCGAGAAGGCTACCCGGCTGTTCGAATATTTTCTTCCCAGCTTTTCAAAAGCCGGACTTACTTTATTTTCTTTGCGGATTATTTGCACAATCAAAGCACAGACGTCGCTAGAATTGGACCCATCGAGCAGATCAACTCTCACAACTTGCTCATACAGTGGCCAAGCCATTTCATATCCGTCGACGTTGACCGTTGCACCGTTTTTCATCATCTGGATAAGTGCTTCTGTGTTATGCAGAATTTTCTTATAAACCGCCGTCTGAGTCGAGAGGTTGATCCTCAGCATCTCTCTCATGTACGCGGTCCCATTAATTACTGGTTCCCAGAGGATCAGCTTCCCGGCACTTCGATTCTCATTTGCAGAAAGCGCTGCAATTGTGGCCCCCAAGCGAAGACCGAGCACGTTGATCGAATCGACATCTGTAATTTTTTCCCTGAGAGTCCTCACTGCGCATTTCGTATCAGATATCATCGTTTCGAGCGACGACTCCTCAAAGTTACCTTCGCTATCGCCGTTACCCATGTAATCAAACCGCAGTACCGGGTAACCTCTAGCCACCAATTCTCTGGCGAAATTTACCATAACCCTGTGCGCCCAGAGTTTCTCTTCAGCAAAAGCCGCGCAAAAGACAAACCCTTCCTTGCGCGGTGTATTCTTTACCTCGTGAAGGACACCAAAGAGCCGGTATTTTCCGTTAGGGAAGAAAAATGGGGTTTCAGACATAGGATGCTTAAATGCTGAGCTGGGAAGCTGGGGGGTTGGTTCGCCTTTCAGCCTTCTCGCCTCCTTGCTTTCAGGCTTTCATTTTATCTTTTCGAAGGCTCCCAGATCTCCTGGCGGAATCCACAAATCCATTTGACCCAGGCAACCAGGGCTGAGAGGTTTACCATCGAGAAAAAGAATGGCATTCTGAATATAAACGGCTTTGTCGTGCCCAGCCAACCGACAAGAGCCAGCATGTAAAATGCCAACTGGAGCAAAAGAACCACCAAGTAAAATTTCGATCCGACAAGGAACAGATTGCTCAAAAAGAGCAATATCAAAAACACCCCGGTGAACCAACGCATGAGTTTGTGGCTTATGAGTTGGAGTGAAAATATCCCGTACCTGAAGGGGTTCATCATGTGCTTGAAATGAAGCAACGTGGTCATTCCTCGGAGAAAGGTCCGCACCTTCCGCTGAAACTCGCCCTGTGGATCACTCACACTCTTCATAACTCCCATCGCTTCCGGCTCCGTCACCGCCCTATAGCCCTTCTCGACCGTCACGAGAACCGAAAAGAAATCAGGAGCCATCCCCTCCTTGAATGGCTCGCAAAGGGTTCGCCGCTGGGCATAAAAGCAACCGCTTGCCCCAACTATGGAGCTAGCGCGGTTCTCGAGATTTCTCAAGGATAGTTCATACTTTCCGTACGCCCCTTCTTCCCCTCCTGCCAGTATGTGGTCCTCGCCAGAAATGCACCCTATTTTGGGATTTGCAAATTTGCCCACTATCTTTCTCAACGCATTCTGCTCCAGGATAATAGAGGCATCAGAAAAAACAACAATTTCATTCCGTGCTTTCTGCAGGCCCCGATTCAACGCACCCGCCTTCCCCTGCCTGTTCTCCAATTCAAACAATTCAACACCTTCTTTCTCATATCTCTTTACTATCTCCTGCGTTCTATCATTCGATGCATCGGAAACTATTAGAATCTCTCTCTTGTCCTTCGGGTAATCGACAGATATAGTATTCTCAATTTTTTCACTGATGATCTTCTCTTCGTTGTACACGGGGATAATAAGGGATATTGAAGGTTCAATCTCAAGCTGACCCTCATACCGATTATCCTCACTACTTATCTTTGGCCAGAGTTTCAACAGCAGCGGATACCCGGCATATGTGTAAAGAATAGCCAGACCGCTCACCCAAAAGATGGTCGTCATGATTCCCTGTAATGCCTGAACTCCCACAACCACACTCTCAATATTATTTGAAGCCGTCATTCATTCGGATACTTGTTTCAGGAATAAGTACACCGTCCGATTATATTCGCATGCCTCCAAGTGTTTCTAAATAAATCTGTTCGTATGCCTGGGTCATATGCTCTACTGTAAACTGTTGGGCGACTTTTTCTGCAGCCGCATTACCCAAGCGACATCGCAATCCAGCGTCATCTATTAGCCGGCCGAGCGCCTCAGCCATTCCATTTACATCATGTGGCTTAACAAGAAATCCATCAACCTCATTCTCTATGATACGTGTATTCTCCCCAACACGTGTAGCCACAATTGGCTTACCTGCTGCCATCGCCTCCAGAATCACAATCGACATAGCCTCCCATAATGACGGCTGAAAGAAGACGTCAAAGGCAGGCAACGCCACCCTGGCCGCGTTCATCACCCAGCCAGCAAACACTACAGTTTCTTCGAGTCCTAATGCCCGCCGCATCGCTTCGAGTTCCTGTCGCAGATGTCCATCTCCCACGACGACAAAACGCACCTTCCTTCCAGTGTCTCGAACCTGCCTGGCAACAGCCAGAAGGTCATGCAATCCCTTCTGTTCGATCAAGGTGGCAATTGTTCCTATTAAGATGCAATTTTCAGCACCCACTCGCATCCGGAACTCACCATCACTTTCATTGCTGCCGAAGGCTATGCCGTTCCATACTCTCCCGATTCTATTTTCATGAAAACAAAATACGTCCATGATCTGCCGCCTCTGCACCTCGCCAACTGCTATGAGGCGATCCGCAAGTCTAGAGAATACTTGCTCCATCCACAGGTAACGGCTTCTTAGATTAGGGTAATTGCCGAAATGAAATGTGTGTATAAGTCTGAACTTCGGCATGAATAACTTGCAAATCGCAGCGTCGGCTAACGCGTCTGTCGTGTGAGTATGTACAATATCGATCTGCTTCGAACGGATAATTCTCAGAAGTTTTCTGAACGTGAAATAGTTAACTCTCGACTCACTCGGATTCGATAATGTGACAATGTCAACGCCGTCACGCGACAGCTCATCGCCTATTACACCGCTCACTTTTATACAGCACACTGTAATGTTGAATCTTTCCCGGTCGATCGTCTGCACGAGATGCTTGATCACCACTTCGGCACCGCCAATATTTAAACCTGCCGCAGCAATCATCAGGTTGATTTTTCGTTTCTGCACTTTTAAATCAGACACAACTTTATACCCTCTTGCTAACATGAATTATATGTAGGTTTGCTACCACTCTTTATTCTGAAGATAAAAGTCTTTCTAATAGTTCAACGCGCTGTGGAATCTGCCTTTAGCATTACCTTAAGAATGGCACGCGAACACGCCGTCTGCAGAGCCTTTTCGTACTCTTCGAGCGGATAGGATTCTTTAAGAAATGGTGCCGTATCTATATTCGGCAATGTTGCTAGCGCTTCCTCGAAGTCAGAACCGTTGCTCCCAACGGAACCTATAACCGATCGGTCATACGCAACGATCGACTCGAAGTTGAAAGTATGGTCCGAATACGCCATACCCAGTAGCAGCATCGTCGCACCGGTAGATGCCTCCTGAAGCAATATAGAGAGCACCGATTGCGCACCAGTCGCCTCTATAAGCCATTCGAAGCTATCCAGGCCTTCGATAGTATGAGAAGTATTTACATGTCCGTTCAGCAGTTCAAGGCGAGCCTTCTCCTTGTCAAATAATGTTACAGAATGACCGCGCAACGTGAGAACCCGGGCGGCAAGATGTCCGATCGTGCCCGCCCCCATGACCGCGCACCTCCTGGGACGATCCCCGTTTGGCAGGGAACCGAGACGCCTCAATCCCTTCAGGACGACCGCCAACGGCTCCGTCAGCGCCGCTTGTGCCAACGTTAATCCCTCCGGCACCCGATGCGCATATCGTCTGTGTGTCACAAGGTATTCAGCGCATGCACCATCCTGTCCGATAACGCCGACCTCGCGTCTCGCACGGCACCGAATTGCTTCATCACGCGCGCATTCAGGGCAATCCCCGCATCCCTGAATGCACTCCACCACCACCCGATCCCCCTCACTGAGCCCAGATACGCGCGGACCAAGGGCAACGACCGTTCCCGACGACTCGTGGCCAGGCACAATTGGATAGTGAGCCAATCCCGACTGATAGTATCCAAGCTTTCCATCAATAATTTCCAAATCTGTTCTACAAATGCCTACATGAGAAACATGTATCAAAATCTCACCTGGTTTCATTGCTGGCACAACACGATTCTCCAATTTAATATCTTTTGGGCCATTGACAACTAAAGCAGGATAATCTTTGCCAGTAAATATTGCTTCTGGTTTAGCCGGATTATTAATCCTTCTGCTATCAATAATCCCTGAAATAGTTCCTACCATTTTTTCATATCGGAATCTTAATATTTCAACAAAGAATTTACTAAAGTGCTCCTGAAGTAAAGCTGACAAAAGATCGTGACAGCACCAACGTATTTCGCGCCATATTTCTCTTGGAATATGCCTGAGAAAAAGTCTGCCCACCCATCGAGCAGCCATCGCCTCCCTGTAATACCGATTACGAAGTTGTGGCCATGATTCAGTATGGACATGGATAATGCGAGCATTAGGTTCGTATAAGATCCTCATACCTCGTTCCACCCAGTATTTGGACCATTCAGTGTCCTCAATACCAGGAAGCATTTCATCAAAAGGATGTTTTAACCATAGATCTCTTTTTATTGCAGAATTTGCGTTGTTGGTAAAAGGATCATCTTCATGCACTAGATGAACCTGCGGTTTAAAAACACGTTCAAAATCTCGTTTTTCTGAAAATTTACTAAATTTGTCATGTCCACGTTGACTGCCATAAACCATGGCAGTGTCAACTTCCCTTAATGGTTTTACAAGCCTCCCAAGCCAAAATTCGTTGGACGGAATTGCATGCGCAGAAAGAATCGCAATAAATGATCCGCGGGCGTCTCGGATTCCCAAATTCAATGCGTGTCCAAAAGTAAAATCTTCTGATCTTAGCCTTACAATCCTGGCACCGTTCGCCGCCGCTATCTCTCGAGTCCGATCCACGGACCCCGAATCTACCACCAGTACTTCGAAGTCACGGTACTGCTGTTTATCAAGGGCTGAAAATACCTCAGGAAGCCATCGCTCCTCGTTGAAGGCACGAATGACAATACTGGTTTCCGGGTGATCCTTGCTCATCGCTTGCTCCATTTTTCGAGTGCTTGAAGAAGATTCCGAATACTGCTCGAGTGAGCATTATCGGCGGCTAATAAGCTGGCATTTGCATTGTGTGGGGCGAGGTTGGGGCGACCGCAAAGCTTCGCCAGAGGCTTGCCCGGATACCTCGATGAGCCCATACGGGCCGTTTGACGGCGATTATCCTTTTCAACGCTCTGTCTCTTTCAATCCGGCCAGGGTGACCGAAACCACTGTTTCAAACTTGTGTCCCGGTTCAAGTCTGGCAGACTGCCCTAAACGAACCGCTTCGGAAAGGTCCTTAGGCAGGTTCGTGCATGGTTCCAGAACCGCAGTATAGAGGTTCCTCCAGCCCCCATACGTGAGAAACAGCCACACATACGGAAAGCTGCGCGAATCGAAATCCATTCGGATTGCTGCGCCTTCTTTCATGTCCTGAACCCCGCACCACGGCTCAGGAAGTTCCGATACGTAGACAAACTCCCTTGCTCCGGCGCGAGCTGGCGGAATAGCGCGCAAATCAACCGACTTTCCCTGCCCGACAGCAAAGGGCCAGTCAAACGGCCCCCCCTCCGGCAGTATCGTGCTGAATGACGCGTCAACCGGCTGGACCCGGCCGCCCGGCATCCAGAGCCTGCAATCCGGCGTGATGCCGATCGCGAGATGCTGCTTGAAAAGAAAATGAATCGGCCGGTCTTCATCGTTACGGATTTGATAGTTCACAACGAGTGCCGCCGCATCGGCTGATAGACTGAATTCTTTTACACAGGTCGTCTTCACTGCCGTCGATTCCGCAGCAAGTCGTACGACAGCCTTATCCCCCGTGGACAGAACTGTCGCATCCCAGCTCATCGTCCACCATTCGCCATGGTCGGGGAGGTCACGCCCGTCGAATCGACACGGGGCATCATTCGGGAATAGCTCTTCCCATCCACCGGCCCAGACATCGTCATAGCACGCCCCTGTTTGCGCTTTTCGCAAGGGAACGTCGTCGCGGTGCCAAATCCATTTTCTGCCTCTGGCCCGGTCTTCCAACTCCCAGACCCTTCCGCCTAGTTCGGGAAGCACCACCGCACGCAGTTTGTTGTTCGAGATGACAATCGCATGATACCCCTCTACTTTTTCCTGCGATACGATGGCTTTCATCGGTCGTTCCCTTATCTGAACATGCCTTTGAGAATACCGCGGAGCAAGGTGTACATGGATACAAGAAGCGTTTCCGCGGAGTATCGCACATCCCTTCTGTCCAGATCGTAAAAGGCGAGCGGAGGACGGTAGGATCGAAGAACGTCCCTGGGCCCGATCAACCCCGCTTTCCAATAAGCCGGCACGGCTTCAGCATCCGCACGCAGCACAACATGCTTGAAGCTGTTCCTTGACGGAGCGACGGGATCGACCTTCTCGCCGATCAGGTCCAGATAGTGCAGCCAGCATAGATCCACACCCGCATAGGGCGCTGCATCGCCGCTGCCGGATAATCTTGGGTTCGCTTCGATGAGCTTGACTTTCCCGTCTTTTTCGTCCCATTTCATTTCGATTTCACAAATTCCCGCATAGCCGATGTTCTTCAGGAACTGGTTGCACACCTCATCCGTCTCGTCATCGACGACAGGCTCCGTGACCGTGGCGGGACCGAAGCCCATCGGGCTGCAGCGAAGCTCACGAAACATGGCTTTTGCTATGCGCTTGCCGCTAGCGTCATAGCACGAGAGATAGACACGCTTCGCCGTGTCGGGGCCTTCAATGATCTCCTGAAGGATGACGCTTGGATTCACTGCTTTTGCCAGTTCATAGCCATCCAACAAGGCCTGCTTGCTGCGGGCGATCGATATCTTCGAGCCCAAAAGAGGGTGGTTGACCGGGAATCGCCGCCATTCGCGAAAATGGATGGGCTTGATGAGACAGGGGAAAGTCGCCTCTTGCGCAAACTCTGCAGTTTCTTCGATGGAATGGACGAACCGAGTTCGAGGCATCGGCATGCCGTGTTCAGCGGCAAGCTCGTATTGTGTCTGCTTTTCCGCTAATTGCCCCTGCATCAATATACCCGTCGAAAGGATGTACCAGTTCTTCAGTTCCTCAGCATGCCGGGCGATTGCGGTTACGAATTGATCGGAGCTCGGTATCAACGCCGATTTCGCACCAATCTTTCTGGACAATGCTATCATGAACTCCAGCCAGGCGTCAGAGTTGCTGTCCGGATCGGGGCAAAGGTGAGCGGGACCGTAAATCGACCTGAAACCCGGATTAGACGGATTGCAGTCGAAACAAGTCGCATTGATTCCGCGCCGTCTCAGACTGCGAACACCCAGCACGCCCGTCTGGTATGCACCCGCTATGACTGCCGACGGCCGATGTGAATCAGCTCTCAATGGAACAAATCCCTCTGGTTTCACTCCCCCCGGTTCGAGCACTCCGGCCACAATGCGGCATACCGGCTACCATAACCCGACAATCCTTGCCATGAACATGGGGGTGTTACATGTCATGTCCTCATGAATATTGATACGCCGTATCCGGTACGGATTGTCGTCTTCACCATGAGTTCCTCTTTCGGTCGAGAATGCCGCCTTGTATCCGGCATTTTTCACTGTTTCTATCACTTCCTCAGTATAATCCCCGTTCGGATAGCAGAAACATTCTACGGATGTCCCGAGCATGGTTTCGATCATTGATTTGGATTCCCGCACTTCCCGTTCAACGTCGATATTCGCCATAGTCGGCAAGATCGTGTGGCTCTTCCCGTGCGAACCGAACGATATCCCGTTTTCAGCCATGAGCTTGATTTCTTCCCAGTTCATGAACGCTTCTTCGGCGGTGCACCGACTGCTCATTTCAGTAGTCATTCCGGACACGCTTTGTATTAGAGCCTCTCTATCCTCCCTGTTCATTTTCTTCATAGCACTGAGATACTTTGACAGTTCTGTCTGGAAACCACCCTCGTCTGCCTGCATGAGGGGCTCAAGTCCTGTGGCATGTAACTCATGCCAATTTCCGCTTCGGATACTGCCGCCGCTCCTATACGCATCACGGAGTTGGCGAATCAATTCTGCCATCTTGTCCTGCCAGAAGATTGCCCGTGTTCCCACATAATCTGTTGCCAGGAATATCACTGCAGGCAACCCCATTTCCCTCAATATCGGGTATGCATTTTGGTAATTGTCCTTCCAACCGTCGTCAAACGTCAGCAAGCATCTGTTTCGCCCAATCGCAGATTTCCTTTCGATGCATTCCATGAAGTCATTCAAGTGCAGAATTCGGAAGCGCTCCCTGAGATAAAGCATCTGCTTTTCGAAGGTTGATCGTGATACCCTGATTCCGGTTTGATGGGGGCATCTCGCCAAGTCATCGTCATTAGCAACTCGGTGATACATGAGGACAAGCGCCCTGTTTTTGAACCTCAGTTTCCCTAAAAGCGAAAGAACGCCCGTATAGTAGAGGCAGTGGGCGATCATGTTTCTAATCACTTTTTTAATATTCAAATAGTCGTTCCGTTTGACGCGGGATTCATTCTCACAGTGGAAATCGTCAAGTTAGAATGTAATTAAGAAGATTGCCGTTTCCGATCCTAAGAAACAGTCCTGAAGTGTCATTGCTGGCAAAGCGGTGCAATCTCAAAGAATTCGAGGGATTGCTTCGTCGCTGACGCTCCTCGCAATGACGGATCTGAGCTGTTTCTTGCATCGATAACCCCGAATGAAGGCGGAGCAGTTGCTCGCAATGACGGATAAAGTTTCAGGGAATATTCTTTGCCAGATGAGGGCCGATGAAGTCTGTCACGCCCTGCGGCAGTCTCTTCCAGATCTCGATGGCGCGTTGGTACTTCGGGTTATCGACGTTGAGTTCGGGTACGTCTTTGCTCTTGTTCAGAATGTATTCCCAGTAAAGAGGCTTCGGGGTAGCATTCCATTTCTTCTTGAAAAACTCGCCCCCGCTCTCTGTGGATGACCTACCCAGGTGAAACTGCCGATAGCCCTTTTCGCAGGCCCGCTTGATCATCTCCCAGTACAGGACATAGCCGGCCTGAAGCTTGGCGTACTCGTTGAGGGACGTCAGCCACATGCCCTCCACGGTATCCCCGTGAAGTCCGTTGAAGGCTGCCGCGATGACCCTGCCCTCGTGCCTGACGAGGCAAATCTCGATTTCCTTTTCCAGGGCATTGACGATTTGCTGCAGAAATGAACAGTCGTAAACAGGCGTCCCCAGTTCCTTCCACCCGAGAGACATGACACCGTAGAATTCTGCGAGGAGCTCCCCCTTTCCAAACACAAGCTCCAGCCCGTTCTTGGCGGCTCTCCGGACGGCCGTGCGATGCTTGGTGGTGAAAGCGCTCCAGAGTGCCTCCGGATTCTGATTCAGCTCGATCGTCATGCTCACCTTGTGCTGTTTGCACGGAACGCCGGTCGCGGTCTGCTTGAGGTGACGCAGCTCCAAGTAGTCGCCGCCCTTTTCCCTCAAAATCTTTTCCGCCTCCTCGAGCAGGAAGCTCTCCGCCTCTGCGTCGTCCGCGCAGACCCCGCCGAAGTTTAGGAAAGGCATAGAGCAGAAGATGGAGCCGAACAGCAGGCTCCTGATGTGAACCATGGGAAGGATGCCTACGGGTCTCCCCCGATCCGTCGCCATGAGATAATAGGTCCGGTGACCGAAGCTCTTCTCGATGATGCCCTTCCACTCGATCCGATGGTAAAACGTGGCATTCGGATTATCGCGCACGTATTTTTCCCACTCCGGGGCATCGCCTCCCGATACCTGTTTGACGACGATGTCGCGCCCGGTTTCTTCGTTTGCTCTTTGCGGTATCATTCCTTCTTTACCTCTTGGTGTGTGCGTTCGTTCGGGCTGTTCAGCAGCCGCACAGGTACTGCCTGCAGGAGAGAAATGCGCAATCGTCGAGCCCACGAATGAGCCCTCTCAGCTTGTCCATCGTCCTTTCCAGGTTGACGTAGTGTCGGAAGCGGGACAGCGAGGATGCCCCGCTCACCCGGGGCTGCCCGGGGTCGATTTCCCAGGGATGCATGTAGAACATGTATGCGTTGTGCTTTCGCATCACGGCCCTGACGCCCAAGGTGAACAGATGCAGGGGATAGAGGCGGAAATACCCGCCCCCCCCTGCCGGCACAACCATGCCTGCCCACTCAATGTTGCTGATCGGAAGCTCGTAGAATCCCTCTGAAATTTTCTTTGCGATTCCCACATTGCCGTTCCCCGACAAATCCACTCTGCCGTACCGGCTGTTCGCCGAGAAAGAATTGTAGCTCGAGTCGTACAAATACCCGCAGTCCTCGACCACTTTGAGCATGTCGGCGCTGATGGAAAAACTCGGTGCCCTGTACCCGTAGACCGGCCCGCCGATGATGTCCTCGAGAAGCTTCTTGCTGCTCTCGATGTCCCTCCTGAGGCCTTCCCGGCCACAGTCGCCGGTCAGCTCGTGGTTGTAGCCGTGCGAGGCCACCTCATGCCCCATTGAGTGGATCTCTCGAACCAGGCCGGGCATCCGTTCGGCTATCCAGCCGAGGATGAAGAAGGTAGCGTGAATACAGGGTCCAGTGTCCAGGGGACAGTGTCCAGGGTTATTACCCTCAAGGCCCGAAGGACGCGTTTTCATTTCACTAAACAGTTCAAGAAGACGGTGGGTGTTGCGCTCGACCCTCGGCTCGAATGTCGACCAGGAGGACGGGTGGATGATGCCCCTGAAGTTCTCGACCTGGAACCAGTCTTCTACGTCGACCGTTAACAGAAGTTGCCGTTGTCCGTTGTCGGGCCGGGTGCTGGCCTGGCTTTGCATCGGAGGAGCGACCTCATTAAGCGCCTGGCTTGGCTTGGCAGACGTCCATTTTGCATTCAATAACGTAGATTGCCGCACTTCGTTCGCAATGACGCTTTTACTTCCTGATGATAAGGCCCAAATACTCAGGTAAGTGGATGCTTTGGGCTTCCTCGCTCAGTTTGGCAGGGTTGCCAGAAAGGCCAAGAACTGAGCGGCGACGATCTTTCTCCCGTACTCATTCAAGTGGCCGCCATCGTGAGTGTAATCGGCGATGAGCGACTCATATTTTTTTCCCCCGCTATCGAATAAGAACCGCGTTCCGTCGGGATAGGTGGACTCGACCGCAGCCAGATCGAACATGGGTTCTTTCCCCCTGTACTCCTGCCGGAGAAGCTCGTTGAACCGGCTTCTCTTGATGTTGTCCGCGTAACCGCCGACGGGTCTGCCGATGATTTTCTTGATCGGGACGAGAACGCCGGTCTGGACAAGCCGAAGCGGCGCCGTCACGTGGACAAAGGTTACACCGGGGTATTTCTTCTTCAGGGTCTCCATGGCAATCTTATACTGCTCGAACACCCCGTCCGCATCGGTGGCTGCAAGGATGTCAATGTAACAGAGCTTGAAGAAGGCGATATCCGCCTTTTCGCCGACCCCCGAGCTGATCAGATGTGAGAAATCATCGATCTTGGACTTGGGGTCCTGATTCTTCCCGATGGGCGAATGTGCAAAGACCGGCTGATCAAAGCTCGACGGACTCTTCGTTTCGACGATTTTCAGTTGGACAAACGGGTATTCCTTCGCAAGATCGCGAACACCTTCAAGAATATTGTTACCTACAGACATGTGTCCAAAATAGATCTTCTTTTCAGAGAGACTCTTCCAGCGCGCCTGAGGCACGCCCTTGATTACCGCAGCGGCGCTTTCCTTATCGGCCATTTTACCTCCACCGCAACCTGATAATATCATGAAAGAAATGATGATTATGAGCAGCAGTCCTTTACCCGTTCGACTCATAGATCACCTCAATTCAATATATTCCGTTGTTTTTATTGCGGCAGTTGAACATCGCAACCGTATCATACTGGATACTCGCTTTCTCGAGCACAAGATTGGTCCGGGATCCGGTTATGAGTGGATTCCCGCCTTTGCGGGAATGACGTCATTGTGGTGTTTCGCTGCCTCTGTCATTCCGAACCCGGTCAGGAATCCAGTATTTCATGGATTCCTGACTGCGCAGGAATGACACCGCCTACAACATGTCCATCGATGTACCGTTCAATATGCAACCTCTTTATCACGACTCGTGATAACTTCATTTCAGAAGTTCCATACATTTTGCACGGTTGACCTTGCCGCTGGGGCTCTTCGGCAGGGTCCGGACGAGCCTGATCTCGGAGGGGCACTTGAATTTCGGCAGCCTGCCCGTGCAGTAGGTCAGGATGTCGTCCTGATTCAGCCCGTCCGCCGTTGCAACGGCGACGGCGACAAGCCTGTTCCCCAGGAGATCATCGGGCACGCCGACGACCGCCGCTTCCACAAACTTTTCCGATTCCATGAGCACATCCTCGATCTCCCGCAGGTTGATCCGATGGCCGCTGACCTTGATGAGGTCGTCGTTTCTGCCTGCCAGGATGAAATAACCGTCGGCGTCCTGATAGGCCCGGTCACCCGTGTAGTACCAGCCATTGACGAGGGCCTTTGCGGTTGCCTCCGGATCCTTCCAGTACCCCTGCATGATGTTGTCCCCTGCCGCCACAAGCTCCCCCACCTGCCCTTGCGGGACCTCCTTGCCGTCCGGCCCTAAGACCCGCAGCATGACCCCCGGGATGGCCTTGCCGATCGAGTCCATCTTGTCGTGGAACCGCTCCGGCTCAAGATAAGACAGGCGTGCCGAGGCTTCCGTTGCGCCGTACATGATGAAGATGTCCGTGTGGTCGGGCAGCACCCTGCGCAGCCCCTCCTTGATGATCCGGGGCATGTTTCCGCCCGCCTGGCTGCAGTATCTCAACGCAGTAAGCCTGTCCCTGTATTGTGCAAGCGGTGAGCGGTGCAGGAGATAGGCAAATGTCGAAGGCACGCCGGAAAGGCCGGTTACCCTCTCCCTCACCATTTCCTCGAGAACGGAAGCGGGAAAGGCGAACCTGTTGTTGATAACCACAGTCCCGCCCACGGCGAAATGGGTGTTGAGAAGCGACTTGCCCATGACGTAAAAAAACGGCAGCACCACCATCTGGATGTCGTTTTCCGTCAAACGGAGGTATTGACAGATGGAGTGCGTGTTGGTCACGACATTCCTGTGGGTGAGCATCACCCCCTTGGGGCGTCCCGTCGAGCCCGATGTGTAGATGATGCTCGCCAGGTCGTCGGGACTCAGCGGGAGATCCAGGTTTGCTGCAGGGCCTTCCCGCTCGACGACCTCATCCCACACATGCGTCTGAAAGGTCCGTGCCTCCCATTTCTGTTTCGGCGCCTTGATCACCAGCGTCTTCAGGTACGGCTGTTCTCCCAGAGATTCGGCGAGCAGCTTTTCGACCCTGTTCGACGAGAGGATGACGGACGGCTCCACCTCGCTCAGCAGGTACTTCAGCCCGTCGGGCTTGAGATCGTTGCTCAGCGGCACGGTTACGGCCCCCGCCTTCATCGTCCCGTAGTAGCCCACGACATATTCCAGGCTGTTCTCGAAGATCTGGACGACCCGGTCTCCAGGCCTTACTCCGCACTCGATCAGGAAGGAGGCCAGCCGGTTGGCCTGCGCGTTCACTTCCTCGTAGCTCTTTCGCACCCTGTCATGGACGAGGGCAAGCTTCTGCGGGTGCAGCCGGGCGCTCTGCTCGAGGAAATCATGAATATACCGATGCTGCATTATTTTCATGTCGTTATACCTCCAGCCGGCCCTTGGCGTATTCGACCATCTCCTGATCCTGGTCGACGTAGATTTTCTCGATCCCCTCCTGCCTCCCCATGACGCCCTGGCGGACCATGTTGGCGATTTCCCAGACATAGGGATGGAACCCGTGGCGGTCGAGATGGCACTTGTTCGCGAAGGCGTTCAGCAGGCAGTTGGTCGAGTTCGTGTCCGTGTCCTGCGGGGCCGTCCAATTCATCGATTCCAGCTCCGCCTTGATCTTCTCCTCATCGTAATCGAAAAAGGCCAGCGGATGGATGTTGTGGGGAAAACGGTCCCTGTAGTCGGTAAAATACTTTTCAGGTACAAAGTACCCGTTGATTTGAGACGCGACTTTCTCGCTGACGGCGGCTTTCAGGACTTTCTGGTTCTGCCGGATGAGCTCCGGGTTGGTCTTCATGATCGCCGACTGTATCGGCGCCTGCCCCGGCGACCACCCGAAGGCGGCCATGGGGATGGACATTTCCAGGGCGTACCGGAGAACGAGGCTCTTGACCATGCCGATGCAGGCGGTGCACATCGCGCTTGCGCGCAGCAGGGTCGGGGCAGGGAAAATGTCCTCTTTCGCCGTCGCCGTGAACAGGGATTTCATCGCGGGCCATGGCGGCCTCACGGTCACCAGATCGACATGGAGGGTATCCGTGACTGCCTTGATATTTGCCCATGCTGCCGGGGAAACAAAATGGTTGTCGAATGTGAGGGCGACGATCCGGAGCCCGTATCGTTCCTTGAGCAGCTTCAGCGTGTAGCTCGAATCCTTGCCGCCACTGAAGGCCATGATGGCATCATAGACGGGGGCCTTATCCCGCAGGCTGTCGATCAGGTCGTCAAGCGTCCGGCGGTATTTTTCCTTCCTGGCGGGTGCTTCGGCTATCGTCTTCTCCTCCTTGCGGCAATAGCTGCAGACTCCGCTGCTGTCGAACTGGATTTTCGGAAAGGTTTCAGGAAGGATGCAGCGCGAACATATCCTGACCGTTGCCTGTGGTTGCGCCATGGTTGTAATTTCTCCTCAATGAGCGTTTTTTATGAACTACCCCGCAGCGAGCAACGGGGTATCGAAGAATGTTATGCCCGTGCAAACGGGCATCCATGATGGATTCCCGCTTTCGCGGGAATGACACGTGCGAAGCATGCTTCGAAAATCGAACTTCTTGTAATTTCGGTAAGATCACCGAGATGACGGATGGAACATATTCATTCTTATGATGGGCTGTCGGGGGATGGCATATCCTTAAGGCGTGAACACCCGCACGTTTTGCGGTTCCTGTGCGGAGGTCATCGGGAAGTTGCGCACGAAGAGGTCATCCAGCAGCTGCGTGGAAACGATGCCGACGAGCGCCATGTTTTCCCGCTCGCTCAGGAGGGCCCCTTCCTGCTTCCGGCATTTCTCGACGAGCCTGGCGACTTTCACGGGATGAAAATATCCCGTCCGTTTCAAGG
>CAZJMW010000016.1:0-21038 GCA_964547375.1 uncultured Dehalococcoidales bacterium
CTGATAACGCCGTAACTGCCGGCAATGAATTTAAAAATATCCTCCACCGGTTTATTTACAGGTATGACGCGCGCATCCGTAAACGGCCTGAATTCCCGGCAGGCTTTATCCATTGCCTCAATAATTTCAGGCTCTATCGCCTTGTTCTTGTCATATGTGCGGTACGACCTTCTTTTGGCGATTGCATCGTACCACCCGGCATAGGGTATATCCATAAAAATCCCTCCGCAAAAAGCGTATTAATACTAAGCCGGCGTTTTGACTGTAAACTTCTTTTTTTCATCGCGGCAAATAAGCTGTACGGCGTGACGCCCCGAAAGTAAAACGCCCGGGACTCCCCCCATCACCCAGTGCCCCGCCATGTAGAAATTGGAAAGACCCGGCAGGCTGCGTTCGACAGCTTCCATCATGTTATCCGCACCCAGTTGCCAGCCGCCCCATGAAGCCTGCCTGTTAAGTGTATGCCGCCATACCGTAAAAGGCGTTGCCACATCGGTTACCTCCACCTGCGCACCGATTCCCGGGTAATAATTTTCAACCACTTGCAGCAGGTCCGCTGCCAGCCTCTTCTTTTCACTATCGTACCTGTTGCGGTCTGAGTTTTGCAGCTTGAACCAGTAATCGAAATCGTTTTCCACCTCTATTTGAAAAACACATTTCCCGGCAGGAGCAAAGTAGTCGCTGTAATTTAAGATGCGAATCAAGACTGTTTTCACCTTTTCGCCGCCAATAATTAACGGTTGTTCCAAAACAATGGTATTTAACGGCAGTTCGTTTTTAAAATCCCGCTTCACGCCATAACTGATTGTTAAAAACGGACGGCAGAGCGGCCAGTTTTCATACCTGTCTTTTATGATTTCATCCGTATACTCGCCTCCCAGCATTTTGAACACGGTATTATAACCGTCGCTTGCGGAGATTACGTAATCCGATTTATACTCCTGTCCGTCTTCCAGCCGCACGCCGGTAGCTTGAGCATTTTCCACCAGTACCTTATCGACAGTTGACCTGTAACTGATTTTGCCGCCCAGAGACTTGTAGTATTTCTCGATTGCAAGAACGAAAGGCAGGCAACCCTTTGCCAGAAACCCGGCCTGCCTATCGGCTACGATTGCCATAACCATCATCGGAAACCACACCGGCGATTCAGGCATAAATAATCTGCAGAAGAAATCCTTTAGCCACGGCGTTTTTATATCGGCTACATAGTCGCTGATTTTTTTCGCATAGATTCCCGTAAAATACCTGATAATCGATTTCATCTGCCACATCTCTTTGATGCGTGAAAAAAGAGATGCCAGTTCAGGAGGATTGCTCATACCCATTGTACTCAGGTCGTGTCCGCGAAAGGCCTTAACACCTTTAAAAAAATCCTCGATTTTTTCGCGGTCGGCGGGAGCCAGTAATTTCAACCGATTGGAAAGCAATTCGACATCGCCGCTGATTTTCAGCGATAAACCGGCCGGTTCATGGATAAACTTGCCGTAATCCTGCATATCGGTAAACAAGGCGGGGTCGGCAGCGCCCAGTTCAGTAAGGATTTTATGCATGCCGTTTCCGGCTTTATGCCCGGTCACGAAATGAATACCGCCGTCCAGCATATAGCCGCCCCTCTTCCAGGTTGCTGCCACACCACCCGGCACCGCATGGTGTTCAAAAATTTGAGTCTCGAACCCGTTCATGGCCGCATAACACCCGGCCGAAAGACCTGCCAGCCCGCCGCCGATGATGATTACTTTCTTAGCCACACCATGCTCCTTCGAAAAAACAGGACTCTATAACAAGGATAGTATTTCTTCGGGATAATCAATAATTATACCCGCCCCGTGACCTATAAGCCAATCCCGGTCACGAAAACCCCATGTAACTGAGATACAATCGACACCGGCATTTTTAGCCGTTTCGATATCCACTTCGGAATCGCCGACATAGACCGCCTCGCCCGAAGTGATTCCGAGCCTTTCTAATGCCTCCAGAAGCATATCCGCCGAAGGCTTCTTAGCGATGCCTTCTTTCTCACCGATGGCCACGTTAATATATTTTGAGAAATAGCAGCTATTCAATTCCTGTACCGCCGCATCGTACTTATTGGAAATTACGGCCATCCCGTAATCCCTTTTCGTTAGCGCCTTAAGTAAATCCATTACACCGGCATACGGATGCGTTTTATTCATGCAATTTTGGGAATAATGTTCGCGAAAAAGACTGACAGCATCGTTAAAGCGGGGTTTTTGCAGTCCGTTCGGTACGGAAAGTTCCATCATGCGGATTACCCCGTTTCCGACATAATTACGGATTTCGGAAATATCGCGCAGAGGAAACCCGAAACCTGCCAGCGCATAATTTACACTGTCGCTGATATCTTCAAGCGTGTCCAGCAGTGTTCCGTCCATATCGAAAATGACGGCTTTGTACTTTCCCATCTGTTTTATCCCCGATGTTACAGATTAATTTAAAGGATAAACCGGAATATGACGCATGCGCAGGTTTTATGCTATTTTACGCCGTGAGCTTAAAATTAACAAGATGGGAACAACAAAAGGATGTGGAGTTCAAATAGCTATATAGCCTTGTTTATAAAATGTTTCCAGGAAGGAAATGCAGTCTGTCTCCACTTTCTGAAAGGGAGCCTGGAATTTTTGAGATAGAATGAAAGCGATTTGCCGCACGTTTCTTTTTCCATCGCACAGGGAAAGAATTTCAGTAATCAGGGGATTGACAGAGGTAGCTGCCCCCGAAACAGCATTATACAGAACGGCAGTCGTATCGGGATACAGCGGACTGTTGTTAGCCGAAACATGCTCATTAATATCAAGAATATTAAAGCTGACAGAATCTAATGCAATGTGGCTTTTAATAACGGGAACCGACCTTTGCGTTATTTTTTTATCCGTAATGCGCTTTTCTTCATTTTTTGATGACAGCATTATCAGTGAAGGGTCGCTTTCCCTATAGTGAGACAGGTATAACAGTATTTCTTCATAATCCAGCTTGAAAACCTCTTTATTGGCATATTCCGCAACTACTTTTTCACGGTAGATGTTACTCATCTCGCTTGCTTCGGAACATGACAGACCCGAAGATACCGTATAGTCGTAAGCAAGCGTAAAATCTGGTGACGGCCCCGGATTGACAGCGCTTATCCCGTATTTTTGCGGGCATCTCACCACCTGCGCCCCCTTATTCAAAAGAAAACTGGCGATATTGAATGAATGGATTATATCTTTATGCTCAATAAGGAAATCGACTGTTTGCTGCGCTTCTTCGGCACTCTCGGTCGGAAAACCTAAAAAGGTATACAGGTGATTCCAGATACCGGCATTATATAAATTTTTGCAGACCTCAACCGCTGTTTCATAATCAGTTCCTTTTTCCATCAGGGCTAGCACGCGGTCGCATGCGGATTCCAGCCCCAGGTAAAGCAGCCTGAAACCGGCCCGGTACATCTTCTCGCAGAGTTCGGGAGTAAACTGTTTTTCCAACCTGACATTGGTCGAACACTTGAAAGAAGTCCCCCTGCCAATCAGCTCATCGGACAGTTTGTTCATAGAGGCAGGGCTGATGGCTTCATCGGAGAAGGCAAAATGGGAAACGCCGTATTTATGTGACAACTCCTGCATATCATCGACGACTTTACCGGCGGCACGGGTTTTATAGCTCCAGCGGTACGATTCGTTATGAGAACAAAAAGCGCACTTGCCCCAGTAGCAGCCGCGCGAGGCCAGTATCGGAAGAACCGTTTCCGGGCTTAAGTATAAATCAAGCGGGAAACCGTCAAAATCAGGTGCGGGCAGTGTGTTGATATCGGCAGCAGTGGCAACGTCATTGAAGCGCACTTCATTTTTATCACGGTAGATTAAGTTAGGAACGCCCTGCAGTTCTTTCCCTTCTGAAAGATGTTCTACCAGCTTGAGTAAAGGATATTCCCCCTCATTGACGATGGCGCTATCGAAGAAATCACCGAATAATTCGGGGTAT
Organism: uncultured Dehalococcoidales bacterium; assembly: GCA_964547375.1. Classification (GTDB taxonomy): domain Bacteria; phylum Chloroflexota; class Dehalococcoidia; order Dehalococcoidales; family UBA5627; genus UBA5627. Next base: position 3,979 of record CAZJMW010000016.1, read on the forward strand.
TTTCCGAATACCTCCGAAAACAGTGTAACAATATACCCGCCAACCGTAATATGCGCCTTTTTATTTAAAGACTTCAATAAACGGGAAAGTGTCAAAGCCGGTATAAACTGGCTGTCTCCTGCAATCGAAATACCGATTACATCGGGGGATTGCTCTTCAATAAAAGGTAACAAATGCTCTTCGTATAACTTTATAAAGGGGTTTTTATCCCTGTTTGCGGTGATTTTTTTGATATCCTCAAAAGAACGCTGAATACGCATATTGAGGGGCCAGACCAAATCCTCTCCCCCCGGAAAACAGGCGGTGGAAATAATACTTTGAGCCTGACGCAGTATTTCCCTGGCTTCCGATAATTTCCCGATATCGTAGAAGTCCTTTTTATCCTTGAATACCCTCTTGGCTTTTTCGACTCTGCCGGCGATATATGGAACGCTGGATTTGGCTTTAAACAGGTCGCTGTAATACTGCTGCTCTACACCGGGTTTAAGGCTATCCTTCGAATCAAGAACCTTAAACCGCTGCTCCAATTGCTCTCTGATTTCCAGCAGGAAATTTTTTGACATCAGGATATCGAAGGCTTCGATGTTGAAGTCTTTCTGAATAACATCGATACCATTGCTTTTAAGATAGCCCGTGAGAGAGGGCAGGCTTAAATAGGGCCTGTAAGGTATCCAGAACGGAGGGAAAATAAGCAATACTTTCATAATATAAGCCTTTAGAAGTAATCTGAATTAATCAGTAATATTTTTGTCGGCAATCGAATTAATTATATAAACTATATGATACCTTATAATTTCCAAACATTAAATAAGTGCTCTTAGAAAAAGACTGTATAGATAAATTGCCTTTAAGGTTGTATTTTACATTCATGCTTCTTGAAATCAGAGAAAATAAAAACAATTCCGGCAGCAAAAAGCGGCAAGGTAACAAATAATAAGGTATAAATTATGTCTAGCCCAATTACGCGCGATGCCGACCCTATAACGAACAATTCTCTCAAAACAATAACGAACAGGCTTAAAATTACCAAAAAGCCCCCACCGATAACAGGCCATTTACGAGCAAGTACAATTCCGACAAAGGGCAAGGGAAAGAGATATAACATGGACGCGTACCTACCTACCCAGTCAAGTTGGTATAGAGCTATTAATGTTAAAAATCCAACAGCACCGATTATTCCAAGAAACACGCCTTGTCTATATACATCCTTTGTTTTAAAAAGAGATACAGATGATTTATCAGTGTTATTAATACTTTCCTGCACCACATGTTCGTTAGATTTTTTACCGTGTATTTTCCCAATTGTTACACTGACAACCCACCGCCAGTTGATAATAAGATGTATAATTATAATGGCTGCCATTGAAATACTAACCCAGGCATGTAAATCCTGCCATTCATTTCTTTGCAATCCCCAAAATACTCTCCCCAAATCATTTTTCATATTTACAAAATCACCGACACCCCTCGGTAAAATCAACCATAAAACAATGCCCGATAACACCTCGAAACAGGTCATAATGAAAAGCATTATATTAACTGCATAGAGTTCTAAAATTGCTTTCTGACGTGTTAATACTCTTTCTTTTATCCTTTTTAAGGTTTTTAAAATCCACTTCCAGTGTAAAATGACATGTATTAATATAATAGCAATTGCTATAACCGCTATCCATGAGTGGAGTTCTACCCAGATATACCTCGGAAGGTCAAAAGCCGTCCAGGCATTACCTGTAGGCCCAAGTCCTGTTTTGAAAGTTTTATGACAATAATCAGATATTCTTGAACCCTGCCCCATGGGCAGTATAAACCAGAGAATAAAACCGGAAGCATTAATTGCTGTAAAAGCATATACCATCAGAAAATCAACGGCATATTTGTAGTATTTTTTTGGCAGGAATTTCATGTATTATCCTTAAAAGCGACAATAAATATTAATCCCCATAACAAATACCGGTATCCGGTGTAGCTCCCGGGGGCCATTTAATACCCGGGAATGAGACCTCCAAAATGCTTAATATTATGATAATCACGCATATTATCATACCTGCAATCCCCCAAATGCGATTAATACCTTTAATACTCCCCGCAAGACATAGAAAAAAACCGATTAGTGCCATAAAAATATTAATCCAGTGAAACCAATTAAGAACGGGAAGCTGTATTGACCAACTGTTTATCGTACTCAAACTGAATATTTCAACAAGATACAAAGAAATATAAAATAATATAAATCCGATTCCGGTAAACACACCAATTATGAATCCTGAAATACTCATTTATATTATTACTCTGTTTTTATGATAATTATTGACAGTATTTACAAACTCTTTAAAATAGCCACCCACCCTATGAACTTATTCTTAAAGTTCTCCGACATTTAATACACACGTTACTACTTTATCTCCGGGTTGCGGTTTAAAATTGAATTGAAACTGACGAATAGTACCCGGTTCAATATCCTTTAAGATGTTAGTTTTGGTACCAATATTTTCATTATCGCGGTCAAAAAAAGTAGCAAACAGAACCGCGTCGCTGTTTTTATCGCTTATATTTTTGACGGCTCCGGAAACTTCTTCTTCGCCGGCACTGTTTGTCACAATCTTCTTCCAGCGTAATTGTATTCTTTCCATATCTGTTGTCGTTAATCTTTTTATTTTAACGTCATAACTTTTAACAACACCTGCCTGCTCGATGTTTGAACTGATATAAATCGACCGGCTGAAGTTCGGTTTTATTTCAAATTCATGATGCTTGACCGTGCTTAATACATTGCCTTCAACGTCAAAAAATACCGCTTCAAATAATGCTGTGGCTATTGTGATCTGGGAAACATTCCTTAATGCAACCTCAACACCTGCGGCGCTTTCCAGACCGCGGTCTTCACATGCATCTAAGTATTTGTGTTTTAATATAACAAGCCTGTCGTTACCGGTAACATTAGGTTCCGGAGCCGTTGCTGTTTTTATAAGATTAATCTGATAGCTCTTAATACTTTTCATATCCTCTGCCGTAGAAGGGATACGAATAGTACGGCTATAATTTGGCGGCCAATTTATAACTTTATAATTCCTGGTATTTATTAAAATACCGTCTTCATTGTAAAACATGACTTCGAATGAGGTACCGCCGATAATGGAATCAGATAAATTCGTCGCCTCAAACTCGACTCCCGTTACCAAACCGCTAACTCCAGCACCTTCTTCATAAAATAAATTGTGCTTTTTTATGCATATTTCCTCGTTACCCGAAGCTGCTGAACTCATGATCCGGCTGTTCTGATAATTTTTTTCTTCATTTAACTGCATTTCCATTGATAACCCCCTATTTGACACTTGTTTGTTCTCATGCTTTGCTCTAACCAAGCTATGCACCTACAATATCTTACTCACTGAGAATCCCTGACTTGTTTATTTTTCAATCCGGATAATATATAAAGGCACCCGGAAATAAAAAGGGGGATTGTCACGCAAACGAGCATATAACCTAATCCGGCATTAAATTTGTAATCATGCATGCCGAGCGGATTGTGCAAATTTATAAATATAGTCGATATACCAAGGAGAATCAGAAATCCTCCGCCGATGTAATGCTGCTTCCATGCTAACAGCAGTAAAACAAAAGGTACGGGAATAAGATATAACATGTAGTCATATCTACCAGCCTGGTCAAGCTGTTGATAAACAATCATAAAGACAAGAAATGATATCGCCCCCATAAAACCGATAAAAAATCCGGCACGCGGGAGATAACTCGTTCCACCTTCAATTAATTCAATATCTAATTGATAGGGCTTCTGTAAAACTGTTGCATCTTTCGTTTCTTTATCGACACGGTTACGTTTTTTATCCAGAGTCATGTTAAGATTCCAGCGCCAATGTATAATCAAATGAATAACTATAATAGCTAACATCAATACAGATGCCCATGCATGCAAGTCGAGCCATTCGTTTCTCTGCAACCCCCAAAATGTACGCCCAATGCCCCTGATCATCTCATTAAAGTCACCCAGGCCTCTGGGCATAATCAACCAGAGGACAAAACCGGACAGGGTTTGAAATGCTGTAAACAAAAAAAGCAGAAAAACAGTTATGTAACGCTCTAAAATGTATACCTGTCTTTTCCGGATATAATTTTTAAACCTTACAGACGTCTCTTTAAGCCATTGCCAGTGTATTAACAGATGGATTATTACTATAACCGCTGTTATAATACCAATCCATGAATGCAATTCCACCCATAGGTACCTTGTCATTCCGAAAATAATCCACAGGTTTCCCCACTCACCCAGCCCGGTTAATCTGGCATCGCAATAAGGAGAATCATTCAGCCCTTCCCCTTTCGGTAACACAAACCAAATGATGTAGCTTGTAAAAGCAATCGCCAGAAACGCATAAGCCAGCAGTATATATACGATGTAGTAATAATAATTCTTTTTCGGTATTCTCATTTTGCTATCTCAAAATCGTAAGTACTGCAGCAAATAATATTACTAAAAACCTTTCCCATGGTCGGGGGTGGCACCCTGAGACCATTGGATATCCGGTAAAGGCAAGTCTGTAACACCCAGTATTACTATTATCATACATATTATAATGCCGGCAATTCCGAAAAGACGTCGGTTGCCTTTAATGGTACCTATGAGGCTAAGAAGTAGACCAAGGGAAGCAAAGATAATATTTATCCAGTTTAACCAGCTAAATATCGGGAAGTAGATAGACCAGTATCCCACCGTATTTATATTGAGTACAGTAACCAGATACATTGTGAGATAATATACCAGTATCCCTAATCCGGTAGCTGTGCCTATCATAAATCCGGATACACTCATTTACTTCTATATCCTTCTCAGAGTAACGTATGTTTTTTAAACGCCTATATAGGCCACTTATCGGAATTACTCCCGATTAAGTAGCCTACATAAAACGACAACCAAGGTTATTATTATCTCTGATTACTTACTTTTACCGACAATGAACTGCCGCAGTATAGAAAGAACTAACAACACGGCACCGGTCGCCCACATCATGTAGTAACCTGATAATAACGAGGTATCCACTTCACTTGAATACGGATCACCCATATCTACAATAATTGTGCCGTTTAAAGGCGCATTATAAAAGTTTACCAGATTCATCTGTATAACAATTATACCAATAATACAAACACCGATTACTGAAAGACCGACACCGGCAATAAGAAGCGTAGGCAGTGATATTCTGAACTTGCCGAGGCTGATACCTTTTTCGCTTTTGGCAAACAGGCTGAATGCAAGAACAGCCATACATATCACAAGATAGACCCACATAAATGGCGTAAACCACGCCGGCATAGCTTCATCATAACCTGCTATCCAAGTTTTATATTCTGCAGGAATAAATGATTCAAGTCCATAGGCATAAATGTTTATAGCGGTAACTTTAAGTTCTACAACATAAGCTGTCCACCATGGTTGAAACCATGAAAATACAAAAAATGCCGCTGCTGCCAGAACTAAAGCCCTGAATATCCAGGTTCTAGAATTGCTCATAATTTATCTCCTTTTCCTTTAATTTACGGGATAGCAGAGGGTGAGTGTGAATCTCCCCCCTCTGCTATCTTTTATACAATCTAACGCATTAATCTTTGATTGTATATCCGCACTGTGTTAGGAAAGTGCCAGGTCTCCGACATTGACATCTTCCTCTGTACTGATGTTGTCCTTGGTAAGAGATTTGCCATCTTTCTCAATTTTTAACGAGTAGGTACCGACAGCCAATCCTTCAAACCAAAAGTCACCGAATTCATCAGTGGTAGCATTAGCACTTCCGTCACCGGAAAGGGTACAAGTAGCACCAATTACCACTTCGTTGGAAGCCGGATCGTATACCGTGCCGGCAATAAACCGTTTCGGCAAATTCAGATAATGGACTCTTACATCCGGCGTAGCACCGAAATTAGGAGCCAGTGCCTCAGCCTGAGCTATCTCGGAACTATAAGCAGACTCTTCTCCAAACATAAAGGCTGACATCCCGCAGGCATCGGTGCATCTTGGCTCCGTTATCGGGTAGCCGCGATCCAGAATATGAGCGCAACCTGTGCATTTCTGAGCCAGTTTATAATCTTCATTAAAGTAAATGGCTCCATAAGGACAGGCATCCAGACATAATTTACAACCGGTACATTTTGCCGGGTCAATTATTACCAGCCCATCATCTCTCTGGGAAATCGCTTCATCAGCGCAGACAGGAATACAGGGAGCATCGTCACAATGCATACACATCGTTAAAACATACGCGGCTTTAACCTTGGGAACTTGCCCGCGGACATGCTCGTTTATTTTACACCAGAATTGCCCCCATACCGGCTGTGGTTTAGCATAGGGCATCCAATCGTTACCACAATGCTCGTCCTTACAGGCGATTTGACAGTTATAACAACCGCCACATTCTGCAACATTAAAAACAAATACTTTGGACATTATTTGCCTCCTTCTATCCAGCCCTCAAAGATGGGACCATATTTCGGATCATATTTTCTCTCAAATGCTTCGGGATACATCTCTTTCCATCCCATATATTCTTCGCCGCTTACCTTGGCAACATCGATTAAGAAACCGTAACCGTTGATACCATAAGAGCGATAAGACATTACCCAATCCGGGCTGATACAGTTACCGTTACCGCCTCTGTTAATGGAAGCAATATCAATAAAGTCACCGCCGCCGGCTTTCTCCAGATATACATCTCCTTCCATTGCTCTTTCAGAAAGTTCAGCAACAGCCAGAACAATACCTCTTTCATTGTACAGTTTAACCAGGTCACCATTTTCGATGCCTCTAGCCTCAGCGTCTTTCGGATTGATCCAGCATTCAGAATAAGCATACCCGTCGAAACCAATCTTATACTTAATCTCTCGGGTCCAAGGGATATCGCTATGTTGTGAATGTCTGCCCCATCTGCGGGTGCTGATGTTTAGAAGCAACGGATAATCATTAGCCCTATCACTGAGCAGCCTGTCTTCGTTATGGGTCCAGCCTTCCGATGTGGGACCTCCTCGTATGTATTTGGCTACCGGCTGTCTTTCCTTATCATCGGGATGATTTTCAAGCAAGAGCTGGGATTCGTATTCAAGAAGCCCGGATGGTGTACGCAGCGGATTTTTGCTGGGGTCATCGTAGAAATCCTTGGATGCCGGTGCAGCCTCCTGCCAGTTGGGGTCTTTAGACTGGCTCCAGACCAGTTTTTCATTCAAGTCTTCCCAACTGATCGAATCCGCCAGATTGGCTGCATCAAACGCAGCTCTAATACGACCGGCAGGTGTATCATCGGCGCCGCGGTCGTTGAGTTTATCACCGTAGCCAAGTTTTTCGGCTACTGCTTTAATAGCCATGTAGTCGCTCCTGGCTTCCCCTCTGGTAGTAAGTACCTTTTTCTGAAGCACAAGGTGCTGAGCGGTATCGCTGACGCTAAAAATATCCTCTGTTTCTGTAATACACTCAATCGGTAAGATGATATCGCACATGCACATACCGTCTTCCATAAACATATTCGCGCCGACAATGCATTCCAGCTTGGGGCTGCGGAAAGCAGCAAGAGTTTTAAATCCGGCGATACGACTGCCGGTATAACCGAAACCGGCTCCCCATATCATATGAATTTCCGATTTGCCATCCATTGGGTAAGTACGCTTGTTAAACTGGTCACCGGTAGACCACCATTCAACAGGCGGGGCTGTAACGGCCTTCCAGATAAGGTCCCTGGGAACGAATTGCCTGTCATTATCGTTGCCGCTGAGCCTGATTCCGGTTTCCGCGACCTGCTTGTTGGTGATATCTGTGCTGGGGCGCTGGGTAGTTACACCTGTGCTTACCGGTGCCGAACCCTGGATGATATCGTCATACATACCGATATAGTGTACACCGGGGCCACCCCATCCCTGCATACCTAAAAGATAAATCCACATGCGGGTAGAACCCTCGGAATACAAACCCCTGCAACAACCGCCGCCTCTGCGTCCGTTCATTATTGAGGTGATTTTATTCGCCCAGGCACGAGCTAAAGCTTTGATGGTATATACAGGAACACCGGTAATCGGCGCTGCCCATTCAGGAGTCTTGGCAACACCTTCGTCGTCAGTACCCATTACATACGCCTCCCATTTATCAAAACCAAGGGCATGGGTGGCAATATATTCTTTATTATAAGTATCTTCGGTAAACCAGACATAGGCAATTGCCGCCATCAGGGCACAGTCAGTGCGTGTATGAACAGGAATCCATTTGCTGGCATAGAGCGCACCGGTGTGGGTTAAATGGGGATCGATATGTATTTGTTTAATACCGATCTTGTTCCACCACTTGTGGACCATTTGCTGAGTAGTTCCATAAGCCTGTATCCATGATTTGGTGGAATCGCACGCCCAACCGAGAACCATTTCAGTGTTTTCGGAGATATCATGGGTTTTGGGATTGCCTTCGTAGTCAAAACCCCAAACATACCTGCCGCCCAACTGCCCTCCGGCAGAGGTGGTAGCAGCACCGTGATGCTCGGTAATAGGTTCTCCGTATTCAGAAAGTGCCCAGTATTGCATAAAATTGGTATGTATACCGGAGCTGTTGGTAACGTTTTTCGGTTCGTTATGACCACCTGAAAAAACATCACTGATTGCTGAAGCGCCGTATTTATCGGCAACTCTCTTCAACTCATTGGCAATTATAGTTGACGCTTCATCCCACGTAATTCTCTTATATTTACTCTTGCCGCGATTCTGTGCATTAATTTTTGCAGCGTCGCCGCCGGGTTCCCAGTCGACCCTCTGTATGGGATAAAGAATTCTGTTGGGTGAATCCTGTCTCTTGTAATATGTCATTACGAAACTGGCTATCGGGGTTTTCTTGGGTGCCTGGAATGTCTCGCCCCGCGCCGTAATTGTAAAAGGCTGAACATCATCGGCAAAATGCCAGGGTCTGCTCCTGACAATTTTACCGTTTTTAACCTCGGCTGCGGTAAGTCCGCTATGGTTATAAAGCGCAATAGTTTCTTCCGGCTCAAGATAAGGAGCTGTACCGCCGCCACCACCTGTTGTTACCGTTTTGGTAACTGTAGCTCCACCGCTGCCGCCAACTGTGGTAGTAACTGTTTTTTCAACCGTTTTGGTTGTCGTAACAGTCTGGGTCTCACCCTTACAGCTGGAAAGCAGGCCTGCACCAACGGCTCCACCGACAACAACGGTTCCGGCGCCGACCAGAAAATCTCTTCTGGTTACTTCACCTGCTTGTTTCTTTTCTTCATCTAATGGTTTTATTGAATGATCCTTATTCACATATTCCTCCTTATAATAAATCAAGGTGTAAATTAACAATTCCCTAATTTCTCTATGCTAAGTTACATCACCTCCTCTTTCATAGTAAATTAACTATCACAATCATGATTTCCACCCCGCAACAACACCCCCACCCTCGCAACAAATTCACGATGATTAACAGGTTTTCTCATACAAACACTTGCCCCGGCTTCAAGGGCATCGATAATTTCAGGGCAGCCTTTTCCTGATAAAGCAATAAGCGGGACATCTGAGATAATGCGTATTTTTTCTATTGTCATTATGCCATCCACATCAGGTATATTAAGGCTCAAAACAACCAGCTGCGGTCTACTATTTTTAAAAATATCCAGGCAGTCAGAACCCGAATCGGTGATTACTTTAAATTCTGGAAGATGACTATTAAATATATCTTCAATTATGGATATATCTTCGAGGTCATTATCTATAATCAAAACATTCATTTCCCCATCCTTGTCAGTATCTATGACCTTAAGTAGATGTTAATTTATATACAGGGGAATTCGGGTGATAATCTATTTGCTAAAGAGGATACTATAACGACGTAACAATCCGCATAACAAAACCGACAACAGTTATTACAGTATTGTTATTTTATTATTAATAAGACGTGGAAGCATGAGGGAAAAAGTTAAATTATCCAAATGTTTATTAACAAAATAGACGAGTAATTAACAGTCGTAAATTACAAAAGAGGTATTTTGACCGGTTATTACAAAACCGGATAATTAGCAACGAGGTGTTTTGCCGATTGGCGCAATAAAGATTTTATGATGGCTGAAAAGAACAAAAGGAGAAGTTTATTCCTTCAGATTAAAAATATAACCGGCATTCGATTTGGTTTCAATAACTGCGCTATTACCGCTGATAGCCTCGACTTTCCTTCGCAGCCTCTGTACATACACGCGGATAGCTTCTATCGAACCGGGATATTCATCACCCCAGAGTTCACGGGCAATACTGGAATAAGTAACCACCGAATTGGCATTCTGGATGAGCTTATAGAATATCAGGCATTCGCTTTTTGTAAGCGTTACTTAGTTTTCATTGTAATATAAATGGTGCAGCGACAGAAAAACCTTATAGTTCCCTCTTTCGTAAACTGTTAAATCGATGGGAATATTTTTTCTTCTCACCAGCGATTTGACCCTCGCCAGAAACTCCATTTTTTTAAACGGTTTAACGATATAGTCATCGGCATCCATCTCCAATCCCCTGACGATATCGTCTTCATCTCCCAAAACCGAAAGTATAATTACGGGGACATCGGAAAACATTCTTACCTGCCTCAATACCTCGAAACCATTGATATCGGGTAAACCCAAATCCAGTATTACAATATCCGGGGTTATAGTTTCAACCAACTGCAAACCGTCTTCCCCCATTGCGGTTGAAGAAATTTCGACATCCGGCCAGCGCATTTTCAGAGAAAGTGCCAGCGATTCCACAATGTTTTCATCATCTTCAATTATTAATACTTTCATTTTCATTAATTCCTTAAATTGTGTTTGTGCACCAACTTATTTTTTACCGCAAACTGGAAGTGAAAAAGTAAATTTAGCTCCCTTGTGTACTTCACTCTCAAGGCTGATATTTCCGCCATGCAATTCAACCAGCATTTTAGACAATATCAAGCCCACACCGAGACCGCTAAACCTTTGATTATTCTCAGGTGATGTTTTTCTGGCATCAAACAAGCTGTCAATTTTCTCTTTACTGATTCCGCAACCACTGTCTTTTACCGATATGAAAATATTATCTTTATCGGACTTGATGGAAATCTCAATTTTCCCACCTCTGGGGGTAAATTTCAAGGCATTGTCAAAAAGATTATATATTACCTGCAATATTCTTTCTTCATCCATCTTTGCCAAAACAATATCGGCATTATTAATACATTCCAGCGCAATATCCTTTTTTTGTGCAATCGGAATCAACTCTTCTTTAAGCCCCTCACAAAGAGCTTCCAAACTGACTTTACGATATCTTAAATTAAGCAAACCGATTTCACCCCTGGCGATATCCAGCAACTCATCCGCCCTTTTGGAGAGCTGCTTCACACTGCGCCCGATATTATTGGAAACATCTTTATATGGACTTTCGGTAGCAATTTCACTGAGGATGTCACTCGAAATCTGCAAAGACGTTAAAGGAGTCTTAAGCTCATGTACCAGTGCCCTGGTATACTCCATTTTTTGCTGTAATTGAGTCTTTAATTCCTCCTCGGCGCGTTTACGCAGCACCGCCTTCCAGGCGGAGTCCATTAATAGAATAAGCTGCTGCACATCGGATTCATTATAATCGATCTCTTTATTGGCAACGCCGGTAACCGCCACAATTTTACCACGGTAATAAACAGGTATGGTTAAGTATTTATTTAGTTCGACATGCCCCAAAGGATACCCTTTTTTTAGCGGATTTGAGGACCGGAAATCGTTTACAACAATCGTTCTCGCCTGCCTGACAGCTTCACCCCAAATACCCGTTTTTTCCAGTTGATAAACAGTTTGCGGATTAACTATCGCACATTCATCCATCACGTCTTTCGACCATGTATTCAGAGTAAACTCCTTTTTGTCTTCATCGTAAAAATAAATGTATCCGATTTTGCTTTTAGTCAGTTTTATAGCCTCTTCAAGCGTGTAATCAAGAAGGCTCTTAATACTTTCCGATTCATGCTGTACGATATTTACCAGACTTTTCAAACGTTCTGCCTCAAGCATTATCGCTTCAGTCATTTTCTTGCGCACTGTGATATCTTTGATAGTCGCCATGAAATAGATTATTTTGCCGTCGGCATTTACCACCGAATAAGGACTTACGATAACGGGGAAGCGCTCCCCGCTTTTTTTCTTGAATACCAGTTCAAAATCCGAAAATTCACCTTTTAATACCTTTTTAAAAGCGCCGGTTATCGTATCGTAATCCTCTTCAGCCCAATATGGGAAAGGAGCTTTCTGCCCGACCAGCTCATGGTATTCGTATCCGGTCATATGGCATAAAGCTTCATTTACATTAAGTAAAACCCCTTCCTTATTGAACATGGAAAATCCGTCTTTCATAACCCGGATTATTTTTTCTGAGAAATCCTTTTTCTCCTGCAATTGTTTTTCCAATTTCTTACGCTCACTGATATCTTTAACAGTGGCAACATAATAGGATAGTTCTCCATTAGTATTCTTAATATAATAAGGGCTGACGATAACCGGAAAACGCTCTCCGTCTTTTCTCTTGAAGACCAGTTCGAAATCATCGAATTCACAGTGTAATGTTTTTTGGAAAGCTGCTTGAATATTATCGTATTCCTCTTCAGGCCAGTATGGGTAAGGCGGCTTTTTGCCGACCAGTTCACTGCGTTCAAACCCGGTCATGCGGCAGAAAGCATCGTTGACATCCAATTGTTCGCCCTTATCACTGAGCAAGGAAAACCCATCCTTCATAGACCTTATGATATTTTCCGAAAATTCCTTGCTCTCCTGTAATTGTATTTCGATCTTTTTTCGCTCACTGATATCTTTGATTGTCTGCATATAAAGTACGACACGCCCGCTGTCATCTTTAACACAGGATGGACTAACTATAACCGGAATGCACTTCCCGTTTTTCTTTTTTAACAATACTTCGAAATCGATAAAAATCCCGTCTAAATTATTCCTGATATTTTCTTTTATAGTATCTACTGATTCATCCGCCCAAAACGGATAGGGCATTTTTATCCCGACCAGTTCTTCCTGTGAGAAACCGGTCATCCGGCATAGCGAATCATTTACGTCTTTTAAAATACCGTCGGGATTGATGACAGCAAAACCATCCTTAATTTCCTTGATGATATTTTCCAGCAATTGCCTGCTCTCGCGCAGCTGCCGTTCGATATATTTGAGTATGGTAATATCTTTTAGCGTTGCCCTAAAAGCTACCACCTTCCCTTCAGCATTTCTTAATGGGTTAATTGAAAGCAGGCAAAAAATCCTATCCCCGTTTTTATTTATATGAACCACTTCTTTGTCATGAATAATTTTGCCCTGTGCTGCCTTTTTTAAAATTAGCTTTCCCGCCTGTTTTAAATCATCAGGGTGCAAATCATATATTTTGATTCCTTTTAATTCATCATGCGTATAACCCAGAAGCTTCTGAGCTTCAATATTGCTTTCTTTGATAAATCCGTCCGCATCTACAGATATGTATGCTATCGGGGCATCATCAAATAATTCACGATACTTTTTCTCGGATTCTTTTTGTTTACGCTCCAGCATTTTATGTTCGGTAATGTCATGATAAAAACAAAAGAAAAGCCCGGATTCAATATCGAGGTATTGGATACTGCCGATAACATCAACGATAATGCCTATTTTACACTTTAATTGCGTCTCGAAATGGTGAATTCCTCCAAGCTGTTTTAACTGGTTTAACAATTGAGACATTTTTTCCGGGCTTTTATTTAAACTGAGGTCGTAATCAAGCGCTGTCATTGATAGCATCTCTTCACGACTGTACCCGAGCAAACTGCAAAGCGATTCGTTTACATCGATTACTTCTCCGTCAAGTCTCCCCAATAAAAATCCATCCTCCGACCCCTGAATCACGGTTTTATACCATTCGGGAGTAATTTTATATTGATGGGCAGATTGACTTTTTGGTGTACGCGGCCTTGGTGATTGAGATTTCTCTCTATCCCGGCAATCTTTTACCAATTTGATATACCTCCTTAGTGGGGGCATTTATAGAATAATTAAGAGAAGTGTATTACTCAAATATTAACCCCTGATCGGGATAAAATCAATATCGCAGGAATATGTTTAAGTAATTAACTGTTATCTTCTAAGCCTTCCACCGGCTAAAGATGCAAAAATACCCAAAAAACAGAGTGCTGCAAATACTGCGAAGGCAATCTGCATGCTCTGCAGGAAGGGGGCATAGTAATCGGGAGTAATTTCCACCCTCCCGATAAGAACAGCAAACAGCACGGTTACAATTCCCATGCTTAACATGTTTCCTATCATTCTCATGGTGGACATCAGTGCCGAAGCCACTCCATAGTATCTACTTTCAACAGAGCTCATAATAGCATTGGTATTGGGTGATGAAAACAAAGCCAGCCCCAACCCCACAATCACCAACCCCACTATAATAACACCAATTGAAGTATCCGCATCTGTAAAACTGAAATACAACAAGCCGCCGGCAGTCAGCGCCATCCCGATTGAAGCAATTATTCTAGGTTGAATTCTATCGGAAAGCCTGCCGGCAAGCGGAGAAACAATCGCCATTACAACCGGCTGAGCAATCAAAATAAAGCCGGCCGTCTGGGCGCTCATTCCCTGCGTATACTGCAAATAAAGGCTTAACAGAAAAGCTATAGCAAACGTGGCGCTGAAATTTATGAGCGCCGCAATATTAGAAAAGGCAAATGCTACGTTGCGCCTGATCAGATTCAGATTCAAAAGCGGACTTTTGCTCTTCATCTCCCACCAGATGAAGGCTAAAAGAGACAAGAAACCTGCTATTAAAAACCATACGCCGGACAGTTCGGGCAGTACAGATAAACCATACATAGCGCATATCAGGCTGGCAGCATAAATGAAAGACCCGGTAAAATCGAATTTTTCGCCTTTTGCTTCAGCCCACTCACCATTCAGTTTCCAAATAATCATAAAGGTTACAAGTAAACCCAGCGGAACATTGACCCAGAAAATACTGCGCCAGCCAAGGCTTTGGGTTAAAATACCGCCCAGAAAAGGCCCCAGAGATAGCCCCAGGTAGACCGATGTAACATTTATCCCCAACACCCTGCCTCTTTCCCTGGCCGGAAAAGCCGAAGTAAGAATGGCTACGCCGGTGACAAATATCATGGCGCTGCCAATACCCTGCAATGCCCTCAGGATAATTAGTAATACGGATGAAGTAGTGATTGCCAGCAGAAAAGAGAATACAGTAAAGGAGATTATTCCCAGTAAAAGAATCTTCTTGCGCCCATAAATATCAGCCACCCTGCCGATGGGCAAGAGAAAAACCGCTGAAGAGAGCAGATAAATACTGACCACCCAGCTCATTGAAATGGCATCCATTGAGAATTCTTCACCGATGGCGGGCAGGGCGATATTGATGGAAGACCCCATGAAAGGCGTCAGAAAGGAGGTCATAACAGCAATTGCTAAAATGACATTTTTACTTAATTTGTTTTCCGTTTGATTCACTGCCTTCTGCTTGTTACCGGAAAAAGAGTGAGACTCGATTTTCCGAAGGAATTTTTTACACCTGTATGTATATAGAATATTAGGCTTTCAGGGTGATTGTGTCAAAAAAAGAAAAGGCATTCATAGTTGTATTGAATGCCTTATAAAGAGTTTTCATGTTGCGATATATAAAGAAAATCCGGGATTTCAGCTCTTCTTCACAAGGTTATAGATGAGATAGACACCGCCCAACAGCGAAAAAATTCCCATAGCTAAAAATACAATCGCCAGCCATTCAAGGTTATTGAAGGCGAAAATAGAGAACTGGGTTATACAGAAGAAAATCGAAACACCTCCGGTTAGAACCAGCAATCCGCCCAGTGTAAATCCGATAAGCATAGCCATAATCATACCTCCCTGCACCAGACTATTATACACTTTTTACAATGCTTTTTTGAGTATTAAAGGAAACAACTTTTTATATTTTAAAATAAAAGGGCTAAACCAACAATCCGGATATAGTGTATAATAATGTTGAGGTTAATTATGCATCAGGCGTTGCTCTATGAAAAATTGACCGTTGTGCGTGTGCGCTGTAACACCTGCCAGTGGCATTGCAGTATTGCTGCCGACAGGAAGGGCGTTTGCCGCATGTATCATAATATTGAAGGTACGCTCTACAATCTTAACTACGCCCAGGTATCATCTGTAGCAGTCGACCCCATAGAAAAGAAACCACTCTTTCACTTCTACCCTGGCACTTCAGTATTCTCTCTGGGTAGCTGGGGTTGCAATTTCCACTGCGACGGCTGCCAGAACTGGGAGATATCCTGTGTCAATAACCCGTTACAGGGAAGACAGATATTGCCGCGTGAGTCCATCCTGCTGGCAAAGGAATACGGATGCCGGGGCATTGCCTGGACATACAATGAGCCGACTATCTGGTTCGAGTATACGCTGGACTCGGCGAAACTGGCTAAAGAAAGCGGATTGTATACCGTTTATGTTACTAACGGCTTTATGACAACCGAGGCGCTGGATACCATCAGCCCCTATCTGGATGCCTTTCGTGTTGATATCAAGGGATTTACCAATGAGGCTTATAAGGAACTGGCCAATATCAAGCAGTGGAAGGGCATACTGGATAACGCCAAACGTGCTAAAGATAAATGGAACATGCATGTCGAAGTGGTTACCAATATTGTTATTGATATAAATGACGATGATTTTCAGCTGGAAGGCATCGCACGCTGGATAAAAGAAGAACTGGGTGAACTGACTCCCTGGCATGTAACCCGCTTTTATCCGAACTATAATATGACAGATGTTCAGGCCACCCCTTTGGGCTTACTTGAACATGCTATCGATATCGGTAAAAAAGCCGGGCTTAAATTCGTTTATGCCGGTAACGTTCCAGATTACAGCAATGAAAATACCACCTGTTATTCCTGCGGGAAGATGATAATACAACGAAAGGGTTATCAGACCAAAATACTCGGTTTGAAAGACGGTAACTGCGCCTACTGCGGGGCAAACCTTAACCTCAGAACGGACAGGGAGGTGAAG
>CAZJMW010000017.1:0-20690 GCA_964547375.1 uncultured Dehalococcoidales bacterium
AATGAAGTCCCGATGAATCGATCTCCAGCATGACAAGAAAGAATAATAAAAAGAAAGCCCTCGTAATTTTACGAGGGCTTCGATATTTAATGAAAAGCTGGCGGTTACTTGGAGGCAAGCCCGCTCATCTGGTAGAACTTGCCTTCGCTGGTGATGGCCGGGGCAATTACCATTTCGGCCTGCTGTAATTCCTTAATCGTTGCCGCTCCGCAAACGCCCATGGTGGTGCGCAGGGCGCCCACCAGGTTCTGGCTGCCGTTGGTAATCGAAGACGGGCCGAACAGAATCTGCTCATAGGAGCTATTGACGCCGACTTTAATTCTTGTCCCCCTTGGAAGGGAGGCATGCGGATTGGCCATTCCCCAATGGTAGCCCCTGCCCGGTGCTTCCTTAGCCTGTGCCAGTATAGAACCGAGCATAACGGCGTCAGCACCGGCAACGAAAGCCTTGCAGACATCGCCACCCTTGCGGAAACCGCCGTCGGTTACGATAGGAACATATCTGCCTGATTCTTTCTGGTAGTCATCCCTGGCAGCAGCACAGTCCATCGTAGCTGTAATTTGCGGTACGCCGATACCGAGCACCTCGCGGGAGGTGCAGGCGGCGCCGGGTCCGACACCGACCAGTATGGCAGCAACGCCGGTTCTCATCAGTTCGATGCAGGCTGTATAGCTGACACAGTTACCGACAACTACCGGAATGGGGACGGTGTTACATAATTCTACAAAACTTAATCCCTTGTAACTCTTTGAAATATGGCGGGCGGTGGTAACCGTAGATGCTACTACCAGTATATCGGCTCCGGAATCTAAAATTGCAGGAAGCAGTCTCTTGGTATTGGCAGGTGTAACCGAAACGGCGCAAACAGCGCCTTCCTTTTTTATGGCTTTGATGCGTTCCGCAACCAGGTCGTCTCTCATCGGTTGGGAATATATTTTCTGCATTAAAGCAGTAATCTGGTCGTTGGGAGCCTGGGCAATTTCTTCCAAAACTTCATCAGGCCTTTCATACCTGGTCTGGATACCCTCGAGGTTTAAAACCGACAGTCCGCCGAACTTGCTCATGATAGCGGCTGTTTTGGTATCCGTCACTCCGTCCATGGCTGAAGCTACAAACGGGATGCCGAATGTAATGTCACCGATTTTAAAATCCAAATTGGTCTGGTCGGGATTTATCGAGACGTCTCCCGGGACTATGGCGACTTCATCGAAACCGTAAGCACGGCGTAACACTTTATACTCGGGTGTGCTCATACCTTTTCCTCCTTAATGAAAATACGGTTATAGTTAAAACGGGTTAAAAAGAAAATAAAAACAAAGATGGTTTGTTAAATATAATTGGTTATTATAGCACAACCGGTAAGAGGTCTGCATACCTCGATGTAGACTCTAAAAAGGGATTACGTTATAATATGAAAAATAAGGAAGACAAAAATAAATGCCTAGCCTGTATATTGTGGCGACTCCCATAGGAAACCTTGAAGATATTTCCCCGCGAGCTATCAGGATTTTGCGTGAAGTAAATCTAATTGCTGCCGAAGACACGCGTAAAACCAGGATACTTCTGGATAAATATGAAATAAAAACACCTCTGACGAGTTACTACGAACATAATAAAATAGACAAGCTGGATTATATCCTGGGGCAGCTTGAGCAGAAAGATATAGCTGTTGTATCGGAAGCCGGTATGCCCGGTATTTCCGACCCCGGCTACGAGCTGGTTGCCGCTGCCGTCGAAAAGGGTTTTACAGTGGTGCCGGTGCCCGGGCCTTCGGCCATAATCACTGCCCTGGCTGTTTCCGGTTTACCCACCGACAGATTCACCTTTATCGGCTTTTTACCGCGCAGAATCGGTGAAAGACGTCAGGCGTTATCGACTGTTGCCTGCGAAACGGGTACCATTATTGCTTATGAAGCGCCTCATCGCCTGCAAGAGGCATTAAATGATATAATGTATGTTTTAGGAGATCGTAGAATTGCTGTTTGCCGCGAACTTACCAAAATCTATGAAGAGGTTTTTCGTGGGACGGTTAGCGAAGCGCTGGCGCATTTTAACGACCCGAGAGGGGAGTTTACGCTTGTCATAGATGGCAAGGCAAAAGAAAAGCCGCGCATGAATGATGATGTGGTGGCAAAGCTTGAAGCACTGCAGCAGGAAGGGTTAGGGGCCAGGGAAGCGGTGGCAAAAGTGGTTAAAGAAACCGGTTTATCGAAAAAAGAGGTCTACCAGGCCTGGCTTAAACTGTTATCATAAGCCGGTAATATATAAGTTAAGGGTTATTTAAAAGGAGTTTACCATGAGAAGGGGATGTATCTCGTCAGGAAGAGTTAATTGCGATATCTGTAACCGTGTTATCCTGTATCCGGAGAGGTATCTTTGTGTTGATGAAGAAAACGGCGTAGAAGTAGAAAAAGGTAAGATGGTGCGCTACTGCGTAGCCTGTGCTTTCAACAAGGGCTATGCCCATTACAAGGAAGAAAAGGGTGAAAAAATCCTCTCTTTCTTTACCGAATCGGATATCAACCAGGTATAAAGCGGTATGAGAGAAAAGATATATATCGGTGTCGCCTGGCCGTATGCCAACAGCCCGCTTCATTTAGGTCATATTGCCGGGGCCTATCTGCCGCCGGATATCTTTGCCCGTTATCATCGTACGAAAGGCAACATCGTCTTAATGGTGTCGGGGTCGGATGTGCACGGCACTCCCATAACCATCCGTGCCGAACAGGAAGGTGTTTCACCCGCGGAAATCGCCGGGAAGTATCACAAGCAGTTTTTGGAGTCTTTTCGGGATTTCGGAATCACCTTCGACCTTTTTACCAGTACCGGAACAGATAATCACACCGAAGTATCACAGGATATCTTTAGCACTCTTTATAACAAAGGGTATATCTATAAAGATATCGTTTTACAACCTTTTTGTTCGAAGTGCCAGCGCTATCTGCCCGACCGCTATGTAGAGGGAACATGCCCGCTTTGCGGTTATAGCGGCGCCCGCGGCGACCAGTGCGATAAATGCGGTCAGCCCTTAAATCCCAATGAGCTAAACGCTCCGCGCTGCCGAACCTGCGGCACGACTCCCGAATTTCAGAATTCGGAGCAGTTTTTTCTGAAATTGACTGCTTTTGAAGAGACGTTGCACTCATGGGTGGAAAAGCAGAAACACTGGCGTCCCAATGTATCCAATTTTACACTTAAATACCTCCAGTCCGGTCTGAAAGACCGTGCCATTACGCGTGATATCAGCTGGGGTATTCCTTTGCCGCTCGAAGGTTATGAAGGGAAGCGTATCTATGTCTGGTTCGAGGCGGTCATCGGATATCTTTCTGCCTCCAAGGAATGGGCGAAATCTTCAGGAAATTCCGAGAAATGGCGCGAGTTCTGGCAGGGCGATGACGTTAAAAGTTATTATTTTATAGGGAAGGATAATATTCCTTTCCATACCATAATCTGGCCGGCCATGCTCCTGGGCTACGGCGGTCTTAACCTGCCTTACGATGTTCCATCCAATGAATATCTCACTATAGAGGGCAGAAAATTATCCAGCAGTTTAAACTGGGCGGTCTGGGTGCCGGATTACCTCTCGCGCTACAGCCCCGACCCGTTAAGGTACCTGCTTTCGGCAAATATGCCGGAGACCAGCGACACCGATTTTTCATGGCGTGAATTTGTGCGCCGTAACAACGACGAACTGGTAGCCACTTATGGCAACCTGGCACAGCGTGTGCTCACTTTTACCTACCGCAGCTTCGACGGTTGTGTCCCCGACCCGGTGGATGTCGATGAAGACAACCAGGTGCTTTTAAAGAAAACCGAAGAAACCCTGCAAACTATGGGTGAACTGATATCCGCCTGTCACTTCAGGGAAGCCATCAGGGCAGCCATGACACTGGCGCAGGAAGCCAACCGCTACCTCGAAGAGAAATCACCATGGAAGGTAATCAAGACCGATAAACAGGCCGCTGCGGTTACTTTATATGTGGCCTTGACGGTTATTTCAGGCCTCAGGACGGCATTTTATCCCTTCCTGCCATTCAGTTCTCAGAAATTGCACGAGTACCTGGGATATGAGGGAAAAGTAGAGGATGACGGATGGCAGCTGCGGTTACCGTCACCCGGGCAGCAGTTGCAGCCGCCGCAGCCGCTCTTTACCAAGCTGGATGAGGAAGTAATAGAGCAGGAAACCGCCAGGCTCGGTAAAAATAGCAATATATAATACGATAGGAGAGACATCGTCGTGGATGTAAAACAGGTTTATTCACTGGTTAAGGAAGGATTAACCGGCGTAGAAGGAAATTTTAAAACGCTAGCCTCCGATAAGAGCGAGACTTTTCCAGAGCTGCACAAGATGCTCAATCACATCTTATGTGGCGGTGGAAAGGTGGTACGTCCTTTACTGGCTTTTCATTCCGGCAGCCTCTTTAACTATAATCATGAAAAACTTGTCTACATGGCCTCGGCCAGCGAGTTGATGCATATCGCCACACTGGTACATGACGATGCCATCGATAAAGCCAACATGCGGCGCGGCAGGGCTACCATTAACAGTATCTGGGGAGTGGACAGAGCTATCATTTTCGGCGATTACCTGTTTGCCAAGGCAGCTCAATTTGCCGTTTCCACCGGAAGCCTGCGCGTGGTCGGTCTTTTTGCCGAAACGCTGGCAGCCATTTCTCACGGTGAACTGCGGCAGGGCTTCAGCGCCTATAAACTCAATCAGACCTTCGATGAATACCTGGAGCGTATTACCGGCAAGACGGCGGCCTTATTTGCACTGGCTACCGAGGGCGGGGCGGTGCTGGGGGAGGCTTCGGAGGAATCCATTAAGTCACTCAGGGATTTCGGTATCAACCTGGGCGTCTCATTCCAGATAGTTGATGATATTCTCGATTTTACCGCCAGCGAAAAAGAACTGGGAAAGCCGGTGGCCTCCGACCTTATCCAGGGCACCATGACACTGCCCTCAATGATGCTTCTGGAGCGATTCCCGGGCGATAACCCGGTAAAGCGTATATTCAATCATGAAGGCGACAGTAAAAAGAACGTCGAAGAAGCCATCGATTTACTAAAGAAATCCGATATAATCGAAGATTGTTATAAAATGGCCTCGGATTACAGTGAAAAGGCGCGTCGCAATCTGGATGCAATGCCGGATACCAAAAACCGCCAGGCTCTTTTGGCACTGGCCGATTTTGTAGTCAAGCGAAGCAAATAAGACTGCGATTTTTTATGTCCATTCACCCTCATCCGTCATTTACTTCATAAATGCCACCTTCCCCCGAGGGAAGGCTGAATTTAACCCACCCCGCATATGATATGTAAACGTTATCGACAGTGTATAAAGCGCAAGCTATGAGGATATTCATCGGTAGAGATTTCCGCGTGGTTCGACAGGCTCCCTTCAAGACCCTCAGGACAGGCACCATGAACGGATTTGTTGGGGTTCCTCACAAAGCCATTTTATTATTTGTCATTCAGAAGTCACAGGGGGTGACTGAAGAATCCGGGGGGTGGGGAGAAATAGCAGACTCGTTGCCCCGGCATCAGGCGGAAACGCGTTAATACCCCCGCCCCAGATGCTTCATTCGACCACCACGAATTCAGCATGACAGTATCGAAGGATGTTGAGTTCAGGCAAGCCGGAACGAAATCCCGATTTATCGGGACTTCATTCGACCACTATTTATACTCAGAGTAACTAATGCGCGAATTCAGCATGACAATACGTTACCTGTCATCCTGAAGTCACAAGGGGTGCCTGAAGGATCCGGGGGGTGGGGAGAAATAGCAATAAGGCTACCCCGGCATCAGGCGGAAATGCGTTAATGACCACCCATCCCCAGATGCTTCATTCGACCACCACGAATTCAGCATGACAAATAAAAACCGTAGGGGCGACCATTGGTCGCCCGCCCTTATACGAATATAGCGGACGGTCAATGACCGTCCCTACGACCAGTATTAAAGATAAAAAATCGCCCGTCCTTTTTCAGAACGGGCGATTGCAAAGTCATCGTTGGACTAACTAAACTAGCACTTCGGTTTATAATCGAGGCAGGTGCCGTCGCTATAGGTTTCCTTCTTGGTAGTGGGAAGCTGTTCCTTGAACTTGTCGATGGCATACTGGCAGGCGGCGAAGCCTTCCTGCCTGTGTCCGGTGGATACGGCGATTACCAGGTTATTATCCCCGACGTTCAGTTTCCCCACCCTGTGTACTATTGCCATATCGTTAACAGGCCATTGCTCTTTGGCAGAATCGACTATTTTTTGCAGTCTGGCTTCGGCGCTTTTATCAGCATCACCGTATTCCACGGAAACAACCTTCTTTTCATATGAATTATCGCGTATGAGTCCGATATAAGCGATAATACCGCCGCTGGCATCGTTTCGGACGCTGTTGATGACTTCTTCAATAGGTATGACGTTATTAGTAATTTCTACCATTTAATACAACACCTCTTATATTATTGATTTATGCAGTTCCCGGCGCCTGTTTGGGTTGTTTAATCAAATCAGGTATCTTGCCTTTTTGGGGTTGGTCCGCAGCCGGTTCGGCAGGAACGGCTTCTGCTGCCGGTTCGGTAGTTACAATCTCCTGCAACTCCGCTTCCAGCTTATCCATCGGCTCTGTAAACAGTTTTTCCAGTTCGTCCGGCTCGATGGTTTCCTTGGCCATCAACCGCACAGCGATGTGTGTCAGCCTGTCCCTGTTATTAAGCAGGATATCTTTAGCGGTATCGTAAGCCGTCTGAACTATGCTATGTACTTCTTCGTCGATGATATTGGCGATATCGTCGCCATAATCACGCTGCTCGGAGATTTCACGTCCGAGGAAAATCATTTCCTGCTTGTTGCCGAAGGTGCGTGTCCCCAGCTTTTCGCTCATGCCGTAATCGGTTACCATTTTATGAGCCAGGGAGGTGGCGCGCCGTATATCATCGGAAGCCCCGGTGCTGATTTCCCCGAAGACTATTTCTTCGGCGATGCGACCACCCAGCAGGGTAGCCAGCATATCCTTAAACTGTGAACGTGTCAAAAGGTAACGGTCTTCCGTCGGCAATTGCCTGGTATGACCGAGGCTCATTCCCCTGGCTACAATGGAGATTTTATGAACCGGGTCGGCATTGGGCGACATCCTGGCAACCAGGGCATGCCCGGCCTCGTGGTAGGCGGTAATCTCCTTTTCCTTAGGGCTGATTTTACGGCTTTTTCTCTCCGGACCGGCAATAACTCTGTCAATGGATTCCTCAAGCTCCGACATACCGATAGCTTTTTTGCCACGCCTGACAGCTAAAATTGCCGCTTCATTGACAAGGTTGGCAAGGTCGGCGCCGGAAAAACCGACGGTCTGTTTTGCCAGTGATTCCATATCAGCTGTCTTGTCCAGCGGTTTCCCTTTGCTGTGAATTTTCAGTATAGCTTTTCTACCGACGATATCGGGGCGGTCAAGCGCAATTCTGCGGTCGAAACGTCCCGGCCTGAGCAGGGCTTCATCTAAAATATCGGGACGGTTGGTAGCCGCAATAACGATGACGCTGGTATTGGTATCGAAGCCGTCCATTTCCACCAGGATTTGGTTGAGAGTTTGTTCTCTTTCGTCATGCCCGCCGCCCATACCGGCTCCGCGCTGGCGTCCGACGGCATCGATTTCATCTATAAATATAATGCAGGGGGCATTACGCTTGGCCTGGTCGAAAAGGTCGCGTACACGCGAAGCGCCGACACCGACAAACATTTCTACAAATTCGCTTCCGCTGATGGAAAAGAAGGGCACACCGGCTTCCCCGGCGATGGCCTTTGCCATCAGTGTTTTACCTGTTCCGGGGGGGCCTATCAGTAATATACCCTTGGGGATGCGTGCTCCCAATGCCTGGAATTTTTCACGCATCTTCAGGAAATCGACCACCTCGCGCAGTTCCTGCTTGGCTTCATCTACACCGGCAACATCATCAAATGTGACTGTCGGTGTGCTGGCGGTTAACATCCTTGCCTTGGAACGCCCGAAGTTCATAGCCTGGTTATTGGCACCCTTTGCCTGGCTGAAAAGGAAAAATATCAGCAGACCGAATATTAAAAGCGGTAAAAAGCTGATAAGCAGGCTTCCCCAGTTGATGCCTCCGCGCTCCACGGCTACTTCTACCCCTGTAAGTACAAATCCTTCTATCTCATAAATGCTTACATTGGCTTCTTTATAGGTAATATATTTTTTATCAGAATTGTCGGTGACAGTCAGTTGACTATCACTTATCAGGATGCTTTCTATCTTACCTTCCTGCGACATCAATATAATATCGCTTAAGGATTTTTCCTCCGGTTTCGGCTCGCCCGGCAGAATAAAAGTGGAAAAAAGTATAGCGATTAATATTAAAGCCGCATAAATTATTATGGTACGCTTCCAGTTTATTTTCATCATTTACCTCGATAAATGCAGTAAAGATATCTTCGGGATTTTTGGGAGTTAAAGAAGTAACAGAATATCTCATGCGTTGCTATTCTAACAATATATTATAACAGAAACAGCCGTATACATAAATAATAGCGGGAAATAGGGGTTATTTTATTGCGGCAGTCCGGGATTTGTTTATGCTAAAGAATCGAAACTGTGTTTTAAAAGCAGGGCATCTTCTTCCATAACCGGGCTTTCACAGATTAAGAGGCCGCCTGCATTATATTCTTTTAAAACCTGTAATAATTCCATATATTTCATATCGGCGTCCCGAAATGGCAGGTGCCTTTTCTCGCCTTTAGCGGTATATTCGATGCCGGAAACATGGATGTGCATATTTTTAAGTGATTCTTTTCCCAGGGTATTCGATAACTCATCGAGTACGGAAGCAAATTCTGCATACGAATTATAAGCGCCGGTGCGGGCATGCCAGTGGGCGAAATCGACACAGGGCAGGGTGTTTGGTAGTTCGGAGCAAAGATTGGCAATTTCTGTTATCGTGCCGAACTGGCTGCTCTTGCCGCTTACCTCCGGCCTTAAGGTAATATCGATGCCCTTTTCATCCATTTTTTCAAGAACTTCCGATAGCGCTGTTTTTACTGTTTGATAGGCTTTTTCAGAGGAGTCTCCCATGTAGTAAGCGGGGTGAAAAACGATGCTTTTTGCTCCGCAGATGTAAGCAATTTCGGCAGCGCTAAAAAGATAGCTCTGGCTGATCCTGATTTTTTGCATGTCCCGGGCATTGAAGTTAAGGGCATAGGGTGCATGCGCCGACAGGGCAATTTTAGCGTCTTTTGCAAATTTTCCGACCTTTTCGGCATTGGGCTTTGTCAGGTAAACCTGGTTTACGAATTCCAGTTCCATGCCATCCAGACCCAGCTCAGCCACCTGTTGAATGCCTTTGATTGTCTGGAGGTCGCCGTTGGCAGCCGCGGGAGTGCTTAAGGGGATTCCTGCCGTGCCGAATAATAACTTGGACATGATGGTTACAGTATAACATATTGATACCGTTTTGCCTTAAAACCGGAACAGGGTAGTTGAGGGTGGAGTCTTATTGTCATTCTGATCCCGATAAATAGGGATTTCGTTCCGGTTTGCCGGAATGCAACATCCTGAGGCAAGGTAAATTTAGCCTTCCCATGGGGGAAGGTGGCATTTACGAAGTAAATGACGGATGAGGGTGGTTATTCCGCTTGATGCTGAGGCAACGAGTCTACTATTTCTCCCCACCCTCCGGATCCTTCAGTCACCCCTTGTGACTTCTGGATGACAGTTAGCGGAATGTCATAGTGGAATCGCACATTAGCTATGCCAAGTATAAATAGTGGTCAAATAAAGTCCCGATAAATCGGGATTTCGTCTGCCTGCGGCATCCTCGCAACGACTTTTGTAAATAAAGGCAAGAATTACCACTCCGCGATTCTCTCACTTTAGCAAAGGGAGATTAAGAGGGATTTTGGCAGGTTATCGGAATCGATAGAACAACCCACAGCAAATCCCCCTCATTTCCTCTTTTCCAAAGTGGAAGAATACGTATTTTTTTATCATAAGCCATAAATAAAAAGGACAAGGCAAGTCGTTTGTCTTTTTCGTCTTACTCCATGTATTAACTTTCGTATATGGTAGCTATATCATGTATTCTACGCTTCATTTCTGTGCGGATATGTATCGGCTCTAAACACTCGCATTTATCCCCAAAACTGAAAAGAATATTGTAGTAGTATTCGTTCTCTATGAAAGGGAAACTGACAATGTAATGTTCATCACCATCTGGAGAAAAGTCTTCATAAGTGCAATAATCAAGTACCCTGTCCATAACAGATTTATGAATACGAATTTTTATTCTGGTTTGCAATGTGGCCAAAATATCAGTAAAATCCAACTGCGGTTTTTGATAATCTCGCGGTGTAAAAAATTCCTCTTGTATTTGCAGGTTTGATGTGCGGGATAGTTTAAATAAGCGGAAATCATTTCTTTTATGGCAATAACCTTGCCAATACCAATGACTACTTTTCAATACAAGCTGATACGGCTCGGCTGTTCGTGCGGTTTGATTTCCGTAGCGGTCTGCATATTCAAACGAAAGTAGCTTGCTTTCCTGCAAAGCTGTTTTGATTATTTCTAAATATGGTTGTATGTTCCTGTTGCCCATCCATGGGCTTAAATCTATATATATTTGATTGGCTTTTAATTCAATGTCTTTCGCTCTGTCGGCGGGGATAAAACTCTTGACTTTCGCAAGGGCGTTTAGCAGTTCATCACCTCGTATCATGTCGGAAAGACTGGAAAGCCCCATCAAGATAGCGGAAAGGTCGGCAGTCGAAAATATCTTTCCATCAATCTTGTATTTCTGCATGATTTCAAAGCCGCCACCCACTCCCGATGCCCCGCGAACAGGAATACCCGCCATATTGATAGTGTCTATATCACGGTAGATCGTGCGGGGTGAAACTTCAAACTTATCTGCTAACTCCTGTGCTCCTATACGCTTTTTATCAAGGAGTATCATAATAATGCTAACAAGCCTGTCAATTTTCACCCGATAGCCGCCTTCAAAAATTTCTTGTTATCAATATAGATTGTTGCCATACTGTTGTCAACAATTACAAGGTATAATAGAAAAGCAAACAAATCAATCTACCTGTCAGGAGGAAACACCATGCAGAAAAAAGCCCTGGTAATAATCGATATTCAAAATGACATAACAAAGAATTACAAGGATGTTATTGGAAATATCAATAAAGCTATTGATTGGGCAGTCACTAATAGTATTCATGTTATTTATATAAGGCATGAAAACTTATCGGCAGGCACAAGGACTTTTAAACCCAATACAAATGGGTCTGAATTAGCATCAGACTTGAAAATAGTATCAAAAAATGTTTTTACAAAATACAAAGGAAACGCATTAAGCTGCGAAGAATTTACAGACTTTATCAGCAAAAATGAAATATGTGATTTCTACATAGCAGGAGCAGATGCTGTTGCTTGTGTTAAATCGACCTGTTACAACTTATGCAAAGCAAATTATGGCGTTAATGTACTTTCAGATTGCGTTACCAGTTATGATAAAAGGAAAATCGACGAAATGCTGGGTTATTATGAAAGTAAAGGTAGTAAAATCATTAGTTTAAATATTGCCAATACTCTTTAACGAAGACCTGTTCCCGGTAACATGTAAAATCCCTCTTAATCTCCCTTTGCGAAAGGGAGAGAATCGCGGAGTGCTGTTTACCGCCCTCATTTACAACTGTCTTTGCGACGCAATAGGCGGACGAAGCAATCTTTTCCGAATAGCCCTTATGGCAGTATTAAAAGAACCGGCAGAGATTGCTTTGTAGTCTTTCCATGATTTATTTTAGATTCATTCCTCTTCGACTAGGAATGAAATTGCAGAGGGGTTCCCCGCAATGGCAAATATTAAAAGCCGGTCGTTCCGACAGGTGTTGCGGTGTTTATGCTATAATAATTTAACAATCAATTATTTATTGGAGGCCACAACTGGAAGGTTTAGATTTAGCACGAAAAATAGTAGAAATTGCCAGCGACAAGCAGGCAATCGACATAAGTTTACTGGACGTCAAGCAGATATGCAATTTTGCGGATTACTTTGTGCTTTGCAGCTGCGATTCCATCCGGCAGATGGATGCTTTAAGCGAAGAAATAATACGTGTTTTGAAACAGGAAAGCGTTTTCCCTCTGCATAAGGAAGGAACTCCCGAATCGGGATGGATGCTGGTCGATTATAACGATGTCATCGTCCATATACTCTCTCCCCAGGAGAGAGAGTATTATAGACTGGATGAACTTTGGAAGCAGGCGAATCCGGTTGTCCGGATTCAATAAGCCCCGCTCCTAGCTGGTAAAGAGCTCATCTTTCTTGAAGAAGAGGTTGATTTCGTTTTTAGCCGTTTCTACCGAATCGGAACCGTGAATCGAATTGTGCTCGATATCTACGCCAAGGTCACCCCTGATTGTTCCCTCTGCCGCTTTGGCCGGGTCGGTGGCGCCCATCAGCTTGCGTATCAGGTCTATAGCGCCTTCGCCTTCGAAAACGGCAGCTACGATGGGGGCGGAGCTGATATAGCCGGTCAGGCTCTTGAAAAAGGGTTTTTCTTTATGAGGAGCATAGTGCCTTTCGGCCAGCGCCATGTCCATATGCAGCATTTTTATGCCGATAAGCGTCAGTCCTTCTTCTTCGATGCGCTTGATGATTTCTCCCGATAATCCTCTTTCCATAGCGTCGGGTTTAATGAGAACCAGTGATTTTTCTATCATTTCTTTCCTTCTTTTAATATTTTAATCTTTTAATTATATGTCTATTATTCAATATTTTGGAGTTAATTATCAACTCTGCCAGTAAAGTTCACATTTCCCGGTCGGTCAGCGGGGCCATATTTTTATGCTGTGTAATCGGAGGTTTTCTCAGGTACACCGGCTGCAGAGCGGCTGCATTATCGCAAATCCCGGCTTTAAGCCTTAGATAACCCAGTTCAGCCAGGTATCCGCAGCGGCGCAGTCGGGCGGACGGGGAGGGGATTATCGCCCTGTCTCCCAGTTTATCCGTTAGTTCGTCAATTGCCGCCTGTGTCAATTCCCCGCAGAAAATTGTTTCCACGTTCGTCTCAAGACATAACTCCGCTATGGTGGTGATATGTTCCGTTTTAAGTTTCTGCCAATCGCCGTCGATTTGCCGGAATAGGGCGGCCGCTACTTCGCTTCTGCCGGCATTGATTACCGGGCAAACCGGGAGCATGGTGGCACTGTGGCTGTAGGCCGTCATTTCCAGTGTGCTGATACCAGCTATCGGAATGTCGAGGCTGAAAGCGATGCCTTTGGCGGTGCTTACTCCCACGCGCAGACCGTTGAAACTGCCCGGCCCGGTGGCAACCGTAATCCCTTTAATATCTTCAAATCTGATTCTTGACTGTTCCAAGAGCTGTGTCAGGCGGGGCATCAGTTCCACGGAGTGGTTTTGTCCGCAGTTCCATGCCAGTTCCGCCAGGATGTTGAATTCGTCCGCTACGGCAATTCCGGCTCTATCCGTTGATGTATCTATGGCTAAGTGCATATTTTACTCCGTTTGTTTCCCAAGTTTCTCAAGCAGGTTACAGTATCGCTGTCCATATGCTTTTAAATTAAGCTGACGCCGGTTATCGCCTTTATAAACAATCTCAACGGAGAGATGTTCATCCGGAAACAGGGGCATACCCTTGTTTGCCCATTCTATGGCACAAACGCCTTTGCCATACAGGTAATCATCCAGCCCGAGCCCGGCGATTTCCTCGATATTTTCCAGGCGGTACAGGTCCATATGGTAGAGGTTCAACCTTCCGTAGAGTTCGCGCACCAGCACAAATGAGGGGCTCAAGGTATATTCGTTGATACCCAGTCCGTAGGCGATACCCTGTGTTAAACAGGTCTTGCCGGCTCCCAGTATCCCCGTCAGCAAAAAGATATCGCCCGGTATGGCCAGTTCCCCAATTTTCCTGCCCAGGCTTATGGTGTCATCGGGGCTGTTGCTGGTGATATTAAATTCTTTTGGAGGATTATTTTCCAAAGTGATTCCAGCCTTTTCCGGATGGGATATAGATCTTCCCTGCGCTATCTAACAGCTTAACCTGATGCTTATCAGCGGCAACGATTTTTCCGATAACCGTTACAGGGCATGCAAACTGCTCTTTCACATTTTCCATGATATCATGTCCGGCGCTAAACAGCAGTTCATAATCTTCCCCGCCTGAAAGCGCCATATCCAGCGCATTCTTGCCGAAGGCGCTTTTTACGGCAGGGTGCACCGGCACGGCCTCTATATTTATTATAGCTTCAACTTGGCTTGCCTGGCAGATATGACCCAGGTCTGCAACCAGCCCGTCGCTGATATCCATAGCGCATTTTACGCCGCCGGCCGCCAGTTTTTGCCCTTCCTCAATCCTGGGGCAGGGTGTATTCAAGGCTCTCAGCAGGGGGTCATTTATTTCATTTGCAAACAACAGGTTGTTTTTAATTATTTTCAGCCCACCAGCGGCTGCACCGAGAAACCCGGTAACGGCAATTTCATCGCCCGGTTTTGCTGCCGAACGGGTTAACATAATATCAGGATCAGCCGCAATACCGTAAACAATGGAATCTATAAACACCAGCGGAGCCTTGCTGATATTTCCTCCGATTACTTTAACTTTGAATTTACGTCCCAGTTCCAGGATTCCCCTGTATAGTTCGGCTACATCTGCGACCTCTGTCTCCGGTGGTAAAGCCAGCGAAAAGAGGGCATATTTCGGGGTACCGCCCATAGCGGCGATATCGCTTAAGCTGACGGCCAGTGCTTTCCATCCCAGTTCCCGCCAGCTTGTTTTTTCGAGTTTGAAATGAACATCCTCTACCAGGCAGTCCACAGTTGTCAGATTCACCACAGCATCGTTTTTCCAGGCGGCGGCATCGTCTCCCAAATCTACCAGTATGTTCGGGTCGCATTCCCCTCTGCCTTCACTAATCAGGTCGTTAAGAATCTCGATTAACCCGAATTCGCCCGCTTCACCTATCTTCATATCGAAATTATAACACGTGTCAATATAGGCCACAAAAAAATAAATATTTTATTGTAGCGGTAAAATGACCTTCCGGTACTTGAAAAGGGGGTTGACGTCAATGGTAAAATAGATAGTAGGGTTTTGCAGGGAGTAAATTTCCCTGTTTTATTTTGAATTGTTAATTTTATTTATCTATAGGAGTGCAATTTAGGAAATAGTCGATTTTAAGACTTTATTATATAGATGCAACTGAACGGATTGCATCATATAAGAGTTTATTAGTATAGTATTAACAGGGAATTGTTGGTTTGTATTTTCTCTAATCCTTCCGCACTTTATCCTTTATACAGCCAGCGCTATTTTTATGGCCGCATCGATGGCGGTTATCGTGTTTAGAGATTTACAGTAACTTTACACTAAATTTATCGTTATTAATATATAATTCGTATTTACGATTTGGTATTATTAACCTGACAGGAGAATAGGTTTTGATTTATAATTATTCTGATTATGTTTTCAAGGCGCCGTCCGTGCTTTCGAGGGCGCGACGTGTACTGATAAAACCAATGGCCGGTTTTCCGGTTTCGTACCCGGTGACTACCAGCCGTGAAATGATGGCTACCATAATAAAGGGAATAAGGAAAGTGACCGATGCCGATATCCTGATACTGGACGGTACTCCCAACGGCGGGCCTATTTCCCCCATTTATCAATCACTTGGCTACGATTTTGCCCGTATAATAACACTGGATGTCAACGATTGCGTCTGGGTGGAAGTCGATAACCCGTTAACCAAACCGCTGGCGGTGCCAACCTTCTGGATTCCGAATGTGGTATTATCCAGCGATTACCTGATATCCGTGTCGCCTTTGAAGGTGGTCAACGGTTTCGGTAACCTCAGCATTATGAACCTGTTAAGCCTGTTGCCGAGCAAGAAATACGGCAACAGTACTATGGGCGGCTGGGAAGAATTATATGCCCTGGGAATTGAAAAGGTGATTACCGACCTCTACTTTACGATGCCTTTTGACCTGGGAATAGTCGAAGCGCGCCAGAAGTTTATCACCAGGGACGAACCGGCTAAGGGTGAAATCGAAGAGTGCGGAAAGATATTCATGGGTGACCTCTACAAGGTGGATGTCGAGATATCACAGACACTGGGTATTAAAACGAACTACCTGGAATTGATTAAGGAATCGATGGCAGAATTCGGCTTTTAGGTCTGCCTTTTGGTTTGAGATTTATTAAAGGTTCCCGGTTGTTTTTCGGGAAAGTGTTCTGCTTGATACAATGTGTAGTTCTGCTCTTTAGCTTGCGGCTTTGCAGCAGGTTATTGCGCATTAAAAATATTAACGGCAGTCTTAATACCTGGTATCAAAACTGCCGTATTCTCCGGTATACTCGCCCCGGTCTAGCTTTATATCCTTTACTACAGCTCCCGGGGGCCCAACTCTAAGATGACTGATAAGTTTATCAAGTCCTGTTCTTTCACCCTCGGCATAGACCTCTACGGTTCTACCGTCGGAGAGGTTTTTAACGTATCCGGATAACCCGTATTCTACCGCTTTGCGGCATGTAAAATCCCTGAAGTATACCCCCTGAACCCGTCCGTGTACCAGTACTTTAATCGAAGCTTTATCAGCCATCATGTTCATGGTGTATTAAAAAAAGTACTAGTCTTCCTCGGAACCCGGCTTCCTCTTTTTCTTGATTACCTCGACTACCGGCGGTTGATCCAGAATTTCAGAAATGCTTGCTTTTTTGGCACTCTTCTTGGGTTTTTTGGTTTCTCGTTTGATATCTCTTGATCCCATATATCCTCCTTGTTTTATATCTTTGTGTATATTATGAAGTTTAGCAAAGCCAATTGTGGCTGTAAAGTCATCTCAGCTTTTCAAGCGCTGCCCGGGCGGCCTCAGTTTCGGCAATTTTTTTACTTTTACCGCTGCCTCTTCCCAGCAGGGTTTTGCCCACTTTTACCTCAGCCGTGAAAACGCGCTTATGGTCGGGACCTGTTTCTTCAACTATATAATAAACAGGGGTCTCTTTTTCATCACCCTTGCGTGCCTGAAAGATTTGCTGCAACTGTGATTTATAATCGATGCAGGTATCTTTTTCGCCCAGTTTTGCCAGTTCCTCATCGAATAGCTCTAAAAGAAAGCTGCGTGTGCTTTCCAATCCCTTATCCAGGTAAACGGCAGCCAGCAGCGCCTCAAATGCCCCGGCAAGATTGGCATCCTTTTCACGTCCTCCGCTGGCCTCCTCCCCCTTACCGAGGAGCAGGCATTTACCCAAACCGATATTTTTGGCGATGTTTGCCAGCGTGGTAGTACATACAAGTGCAGCCCTGAGCCCGGTCAGCTCCCCTTCATGCTGCTGCGGATATTTAAAATAAAGCTCTTCGGCAATAATCATATCCAGCACGGCATCGCCCAAAAATTCCAGCCTTTCGTTGGATTCGGGGGCAATGGCCGGGTACTCGTTTACATAAGAACTGTGCGTTAACGCCAGCTTGAGCAGCGACTCATCCTTGAATTCAATATCGATACATTGTTTAATATGCGCCGGGTTAACCAATTTTTTCTCTCCCTGAAGAATAATATAGCATAAATGGCGGGAAAATAGTGAAATTTTTAATAATTAAAAATGCCTTAGTTTAATCCGTCCGAATAGGGGGTAGAAATAAACGTTGCCTTGAAAAGCTCTCCGTGATATAATTTTTAGCGTACTGGGGATTAGTCTAGCGGTAGGACAGCGGACTCTGGATCCGTGAGGAGAGGTTCGAATCCTCTATCCCCAGCCAACTTCACTATCTGTATCTTTTCGATAAATCCGTATTGACAATACGGCATAAAAGATTCATACTTTAGTATGAAGGAAGTATGAAATGATTTGGGAGGTAGTATGCTGAACAAGAGCACAAAAATAGCTATCAGTCTTCCCGAGAATACTCTTAATGAAGTTGAAAAAGAAAGAAAAGTCAGCGGAGAAAGCCGCAGCGAGTTTTTCCGCCGCGCCGTTGAGAGTCTTCTGAAAAAGGAAAGGGAGTCTAAAGAGGTAGCGTTATATATCAAAGGCTATCGGGCAATGCCGGAGACGTCAGGGGAAGTCGATACGGTAAGTCGTTTAGGGGAATCCGTGCTGGCTGAGGAACCCTGGCAGTGAAGCGCGGGGAGATATGGTGGGCGGAACTGGAAGCGCCTGTTGGCAGGCGTCCGGTGCTGCTCCTTTCTCGTGATGAGGCATATTCCATCAGGGAGTTGGTAGTCGTCGCTCCGGTAACTACCAGAATTCGCAATATACCTTCCGAGGTTTCTTT
Source organism: uncultured Dehalococcoidales bacterium (assembly GCA_964547375.1). Classification (GTDB taxonomy): domain Bacteria; phylum Chloroflexota; class Dehalococcoidia; order Dehalococcoidales; family UBA5627; genus UBA5627. The sequence continues at coordinate 18,296 of CAZJMW010000017.1, forward strand.
AGGGCTGGAAGATGGGTTACCGAAGGCATGCGTAGTTAACCTGGATACTATTATTACAATTGCTAAAACAAGTCTGAGCGACAGAATTACGACTCTCGATGCCGGGAAAATCAAGGCTGTCGAATCGGCTCTTCATTTCGCGCTTGGATTAACTTATTAAGCTGACCCAGATTCCTCTCCCTTGTTAATCAACAGTCTTTTATTACGGATAGCATCCACTCATTCAAGCTCTTCTGATATTTCCCCAATGAAATCTTCCAAATCCACGCCGTTAAAACTAAGTTCAGGGCTTATAAAGATTTTATCAGAAATAAGATTATCCATTGAGAATATTTTCCCATCAACCACTTTAAACCTGCCTTGACACGCTCCCAGCACATAATAAACACCGGATTCGGTTTTATGCAGGAAAAGGACATATTCTTCGCCCTGTTCGAATAAAGGGTCTCCTGAAACTACCATTTTTCCCGCAGCTCCCAGTTGATGTATTATTACTTCTTCTGTTTCGTCACCCTTTAAAACCTGACTTATATTGAAATTGAAATCAGTAGTATAGTAAAAAGAAGTTCTCGTGTCAGACTGTGCCATAATAGATTCCTGTACGTCAATTACAACATCTATCTCACCATAAGCAATAAGGTCAGCTTCGCTGCTTAATTCCTCCATGTTTGCATAATAACCGGCTACGCAGCCTTCTATAGTTAATATAGATTGACTGGTTGTAGTCGAACTCTCAGTTTGATTCGGTCCAGTATCGCATGCTCCGGCAGAGAGGGATAGAATCATAATACATGAAATTACTATAATCGATGCTAATATCTTCATAATCAACCTCCTTTATTCCATGCCGGTCACTTCATATTCCTGCAACTTCAGCCTGGGCATTTGTGCTTCTTCATACGGGATTTTCAATTTAATAGATATGAAATGCCGTAAGGCTTCGGCGTCGTAGCTGAGACTGCTTGCAATGTCATGCTGGGGAAAGTCTTGATATTTGGCTTCCCAGAGTTCGGCGATTGACAGTTCCAGTTCGTTGAGCTGGCGGTCGGCAGCGCGCACTATCCAGTAACCCTCTTTTGCCGGATTCGAGCCGGTCATCCCGGCGGCGCCTTTGCCATCGGCGGCGAATTTTGCCTGGGCATAGGATACTCCGGCATACTCCAGTTTATCGTTCGGGATTAACTGGACGGATGTGTAATCCCTCCCATACATGCTATATAAATCACGAACTGCCTGGATAGCTGTCTCGGCATACTCTTCGAAACATGAGGCGGTTTCAGAGGTTATAAACCACAGCCCGACACTGCGGCTCGGGTCTTCGTTAGCCAGATTCCCTTCGGATACTATGCGGTATGGCAGGGCATATTCGAGGTCGGAGTATTCCTGCGGTTGAACTTCTTCCCGAGTGGTAGGGTTTTCATCTATAGAAGGCTGGCAGCCGGTGACGGGCAGCAGCACCATCAGCAGGATAGTAATGAAAGTTAATTTTCCCCTTTTCATTTTTATCCCCTCCTTATTATATAACGAAGTTATAAGTAAAAGGTTGCATTTTGCTACTCCAAATTCCTCTTTATCTCCTCCGGTTCGTTCTTGGTGATTTCACCCCTGGCAATATATTTTTCTTCGTCCCTGTTCTTTTTAATGTAAATCGTTAAGGCTTGATACAACAGGATTAATATGTAGAAAAGAAAAGCAGCGAACATTAACCCTATGACAAATAAGACTAAATATAAGTACTGCATTTATTTTACCTCCGTCTTTCCTTCAGGATTTCCCCTCTTTATCATATCACGGCTTTTAAAATAAAAGGTTGCATTTTGTTATTCCAGATTCCTCTTTATCTCCTCCGGTTCGTTCTTGGTCATTTCGCCCTTGTCATATCTTTCCCTAGCGATATCTAGGGTAAGTTAATTTTCCTTATTATATACTCTTTTAATCTCATAGGAAATAGATAGAATATGAAATTACTTCCGAAGAATCTCAGGGAAGGGCATTGTTCACTATGTGCCTGTACTAAAATGTAACCTATGTGCCAGTTGCACATACGAAGTAAATGACGGATGAGGGTGGTTATACCGCCTGATGCCGGGGCAACGAGTCTGCTATTTCTCCCCACCCCCCCGGATCCTTCAGGCACCCCTTGTGTCTTCAGGATGACATTTTTAGTTTTGTCATGCTGAATTAGTACATTAGCTATGCTAAGTATAAATGGTGTTCGAATGAAGTCCCGATAAATCGGGATTTCGTTCCGGCTTGCCTGAACTCAACATCCTTCGATACTGTCATGCTGAATTCGTGGTGGTCGAATGAAGCATCTGGGGATGGGTGGTCATTAACGCATTTCCGCCTGATGCCGGGGCAACGAGTCTGCTATTTCTCCCCACCCCCCGGATCC
>CAZJMW010000018.1:0-19872 GCA_964547375.1 uncultured Dehalococcoidales bacterium
CACCCCCCTATCCTACACTCTTTCCCTACACGACGCTCTTCCGATCTGTGGCGCGCCACGCCAGCACCCATGCCGCCGGTGTGGTAATTTCCAAAGACCCGCTCACCAACCACATCCCGCTGCAACGCGTCAGCCGCGAAACAGAGGCAGGATTGGTAATGACGCAGTACCCGATGGACGATATCGCCAAAATCGGGCTTCTGAAAATGGACTTTTTAGGGCTTTCCAACCTGACAACACTCGGAAGAACACAGCAGATTATCAAGCAGAACCGCGGCATCGATATCGACCGCCATGACATACCGATGGACGATAAGAAGACCTTTGAGCTTCTGGCCTCCGGGGAGACCGTGGGCGTGTTCCAGCTGGAAGGCAGCGGCATGCGCCGCTATATCAAGGAACTGAAACCGACCGTCTTTTCCGATATCGCCGCCATGGTTGCCCTCTACCGCCCGGGGCCGATGGAGCAGATTCCCAAGTTTATCCGCTCCAAGTACGGCATCGAGCCGATTACCTATCCCCACCCCGCCCTGAAGGAGTTTTTAGAGGAGACCTACGGCGTCATCGTCTACCAGGAGCAGGTGCTCTTTATCGTGCGCGCCTTCGGCGGCTACAGCTTGGGGCAGGCGGACATCTTCCGCAAGGCCATGGGTAAGAAAAAAGCCGAGGTGATGGTAAAGGAGAAAGCCAACTTCATCAAGGGCGCCGAAAAGAACGGCTACACAGCCGAAATCGCCGAAACGGTCTATGCTTTAATCGAACCCTTTGCCGGCTATGCCTTCAACAAGGCGCATGCCGTAAACTATGCCCTGATTGCCTACCAGACGGCTTATCTTAAAGCTCATTACTCTATCGAGTATTTGACGGCGCTACTTATTGCGGCGGACGGTCAGGCCGAGAAAATCAGCGTGGCGGTGGATGAATGCCGCCGCATGGGAATAAATGTACTGCAACCCGATATCAACCACTCCGAGGTCGATTTTGCCATCGAGAAAATGGAAGACGGCACGCAGGGCATCCGCTTTGGGCTGGAAGCCATTAAAAATGTCGGGAAGAACGCCGTCGAACCGATTATTGAAGAAAGAAAGACCAACGGCGATTACAAGACCATCGAGGATATGTGCCGCCGCGTCGATATCTGTTCTATCAATAAAAGGGTGATGGAAAGCCTGATTAAAGCCGGGGCGATGGACTGCCTGGGTGACCGAGGCACGCTTCTTGGCAATATCAGCGTCATTATGACTGCGGCCCAGCGCGAGCAGCAGATGAAAAGCTCGGGGCAATCCACCATGTTCGACCTGTGGGGAACCAGCGTCAGCGTCCCCTTGCCCAGCCTCGACCTGGAGGCGGTGGAGGTCTCGCGCAAGGAAATACTGGACTGGGAGAAGGAGCTACTTGGCGTCTATCTCTCGGAGCACCCCTTCAGCCCCTTTGCCGAGAAGGCGATGGCGGAAAACACCCTGCTTTGCGGGCAGGTGGACGAGGAGATGGAGGGGCAGTCGGTGATGGTGGCGGGCATGGTCTCATCTGTACGCCAGCTAACCAACAAGGAAGGGCAGCCCTTTGCCAGTGTCACGCTGGAGGATTTGAACGGCAAGCTGGAGGTTATGGTCTGGACACGGGTTTATGCCGCGAATAGAAACCTTTTACAGGAGGGAAATATCCTTCTGGTTAGCGGTAAGATAAAGATCAAGGCAGACAAGCCGCAACTGCTGTGTGAAAAAGTAGATATATATAACCTGGAGGACAAGACATTGGCGAAAAAAGTGGTAGCTCCCAAATTTTTCGAATCACCGAAAGCTACTGAGGAAACGGTAAAAACACCCGGCAAAACCCGCCGCCTGACGGTACGGCTTAAGCAGACAGGGGATGAGGCCGGGGATGTAAAGCAATTGCATGATGTGATGGATATCCTGAACGAATACCCGGGAGACGATGTCGTTAGCATCATTGTGGATAACGGAACCAAGGTCTTCAAGATGAAGATGCCCAATATGCATATCGGGATAAACTCGAAGATGATGACGCGGCTGGCGGATAAGGTCGGGGAAGACAGAATCGCCACCGACGACGAGTAGGAAAAGCGTTCTGTCACCCTGAACGAAGTGAAGGGTCTAAGACCTACCATTCAAGACTCAGGTCTCGCAGGACTGGACGAACAATCCGGGGAGGATTAAAAACCGACCCTCATCCGTCAGCCCCATAAATAGGTCTGACATCCCGATAAATCGGGACGTTTTTAAGGCTTCCCCTTGGGGAAGTCCCGACTGGTCGGGAATGAGGGAATCCTATAGCCCGTCTTTTCCGTAGGGGCGGTCAATGACCGTCCGCACCGGGGCGGGCGTTTTGTCACCCTGAGCGCAGCGAAGGGTCTAAGACTTACCAGTCAAGACTGAGGTCTCGCCATTCTGGATTAGACGATTCTATCAGGGAGATTTTTTTAGCCCTCGTCCATCCCTTTATCTGCTTTTCGCGGGTTATCGCCGCTATGACGTCGTTGGTGTTTTCGACATACACCAGGTAATCTATGTTATACCTTTTGGTAAAACCCGGAACCAGCTTCTCTTTATGTTCAGAAACTCTTCGATAGAGATTATTGGTTACACCTGTATAAAGAGTGCGCTTGCCGTTGGTCATTATATAAACGTAGTACTCAGCCATATTTTAAAACCGTGTTTTCGATGCGTCCTGTCACCCTGAATGAAGTGAAGAGGCTAAGACCATTCGATAAGCCTTATCCCGATACATCGGGATTCGTCAGGATTTCATCAGGACTCAGAAAGACATTTTTACAATTGTCACCCTGAACGGAGTGAAGGGTCTAAGGCCATCCGGCAACAATTACGTTCTTCGGGTGTTTCACGCTACAGCTTCGGAATACAGGTGCCTCTGGAAATTGATAAAGGTATTTTTTACTGTTTCCACCCCACCCAGTATCCTCATAGCATCATCAATCGCCTGATATTTTAACGTCAACAAATGGGGCAGCTTTTCCTGGTCTAATTCATCCACCCCATCTTCGATATACTTCGAGAGCACGAATTCCAGAAATTCTTTTTGCTTGTTATCCAACGAATCGAAAATAAATGACTGCGCTTTGGCTACCCTCAATTCCCTGCTAATCGGTTTTACGGCAAAAGAGATATATTCGAGGACATCAAACAAATCGCTGTTTTCAGCATCGATTAATGACTGGATTGTCTTCAATTCGCTTTTTCCATAACCGGCTTCAGCTATTTTGGCAAGAAAGGCTTTGCGGGTAACAGGGCTGGACCAGATTCTGCGTAATTCAGCTTCGCTTTTAAAGAATTCCGGCAAGGTGCCGAACATCTTTTCCAACAACTCCTGCGCAGATACCGGTTTCCCGTCCGCGCCCCAGAATGATGTGGCTACCATATGTTGAATTTCACGTTCTTTCCCATCAGCCAGTTTAACCTTAATTTTATTAATTTTCTCGTAATCGCCCGGCTCAGGTGGCGTAAAAATGAGCTTTGGTTCTTCCGTTATATTATGATTTTTAGGCTCATAAGGTTCGGGTGCTACCGGTTCACCATCCCATTCAGGGTCGGAAAAATGTTGATAGGCATCCACAAAATCATATATGGTAAAGTATTCCTTGCCATCGAACAATCGTGTGCCCCGTCCGATTATCTGTTTGAATTCAATCATTGAATTGATGGGTCTCATAAGGACGATATTGCGGATATTTCTGGCATCTACACCGGTAGATAGCTTCTGAGAAGTGGTAAGCACGGTCGGCAAGGTTTTTTCGTTATCCTGAAATTCGCGTAAGTACTGGTCGCCCAAAGCTCCTTCATTAGCAGTAACCCTTACGCAGTAATTGGGGGCTTTGCTATTTTTATACTGGTTGATTAAATCCCTTACGGCAGCGGCATGCTCCTGTGTAGCGCAAAAGACAATACTTTTTTCCTGCTGATTGACTTCGGCAAGGAATATTTTTACGCGTTTTGCCTCGCGTTCCTTGATTTCGATAACCCGGTTAAAGTCCCGTTCTTGGTAAAGTTTCCCTTCCTCTATTTCGCCTTCGATAACATAGTCATCCGAAGTATAAATATAGTCATCAAGAGTTGTATTTATCCTTTTTACCTTGAAAGGAGTCAGAAAGCCGTCGTTTATACCCTCTTTTAACGAATAGATATATACAGGTTCGCCGAAGTATCGATATGTATCGATATTAACATCGCGCTTGGGTGTGGCAGTCAAACCCAGTTGTACCGCCGGAGTAAAGTACTCCAGTATGCTACGCCAGGTGCTTTCATCGTTAGCCCCGCCGCGATGGCATTCGTCGATAATAATAAAATCAAAAAAGTCGGGAGGATAGTTGCCAAAATACGGGGTATTGTTTTCCCCGCACATAAAGGTTTGGAAAATGGTAAAGAAAATACTGCCGTTGGTGGGAACTCCGCCTTTTTTCCGGATTTCATCGGGTTTGATACGAACCAGCGCATCTTCGGGGAAAGCCGAAAAGTTATTAAATGCCTGGTCTGCCAGAATATTTCTATCGGCAAGGAATAAAATACGGGGGCGGCGCGCCCCGTCTCTTTTCAGATTCCAGCGGGTTTGATAGAGTTTCCATACTATCTGGAAAGCGACAAATGTTTTACCTGTGCCAGTCGCCATAGTGAGCAAAATCCTTTGCTTTCCTTCGACAATAGCGGACATTACCTTATCGACGGCAATTTCCTGATAGTAGCGCAGCTTTTTACTGCCGCCGATATCCTCGAACGGAACCGAACTGAATTTATCCCGCCACTCGTTTTCACTGTGAAATACCCTGTTCCAGAGTTCCTGTGGTGTAGGAAACGCGGCAACCAAGCCCTCTTTGCCGTCTTCCATGCATATCTGGTAGATATCTTTACCGTTGCTGGCGTAGGTATATTTGAGGTGCATTTTTTCGGCATAATTCTTGGCTTGAGCCACACCCTCGCCAACTTCCAGTTCGTCACTTTTTGCTTCGATAACTGCCAGTTTACGCCCTTTATATGCCAAAACATAATCGGCTTTTAATGGTCTAGCTCTGCCGCCACCTGTTTGTAGCTTACCTATCGTGATAGGGTATTCGCGAAATACTTTTGAGCCATCGACAACGCCCCAACCGCATGCTTTTAGCTGCGGGTCGATAAGTTCTGCCGTGGTCTCTGTTTCGTTCATGATTCTCCATTAATCCTTGCCGATGAATATATCCAGATATTCTTTATAGACATACGATTGCCCATATTTTTTATCTTTATCTTTAGGGATTAGTATTCCCTTTTCGATAAAGCGATTAATAACTACTTGCGCTCCAGCGCGTGTAAATCTCGTCCATTTTTGAATAATCGGCATATTGACGATTGGTTGCCCGTACAACCGCGGCAATACTTGGATTGCGCTCTCAGAGGCCCGTTTTCCCAGTGTTTGAATTAAAGCCATATCTTTTTCTCGCAAGACGGTGATTTTATCCACTATTTCGATGGCTTCGTTAGCAATTTCAATAACACCATCAAGAAAAAATTCTACCCATTCCGATACATTACCGTTATGATAGGCTGCCAACTTTTCATAATAAACTTTTTGATGTCGCTTGAAATAAGATGATAGAAACAAGATTGGTTTTTCCAGAAAACCTTCTTGCCACAAATAGAAAGTAATCAGCATTCTGCCTGTTCTGCCATTACCGTCTAAAAATGGATGTATAGTTTCGAACTGGGCATGAATAATCCCGGCTTTTATAATAGTCGGAATATTATCTTTATCATGTATGAAATTCTCAAATTCTCCCAGAGATACCATCATTTCAGTCACCGGCGGCGGTACAAAACTGGCATTATCCGGACGTGTTCCATTTATCCAGTTTTGAGTAATACGAAATTCCCCGGGAGTTGGAAATGGAGATCCTCGTGCTCCTTGCATTAGTTCTTTATGCAATTCACGTATTAATCTTAACGAAATAGGAAAATCATCTTCGGTTACACGTTTCATCCCATAGTGAAGAGAATTAATGTAGTGCAGAATATCATCTACATCAGATGGAATTTTATCGTTGATTTTCACTTCGGCTTCGATAGCATCCACCATAGTTGCCATTGTCCCCTCGATTTGGGTTGAAGAAGCTGCATCTTTGCGGAGATACATCAGGAGAAAGAAATCAGAATCAGGCAACAGACGGGTAATCCCATCCAGTTTCCCCAAGAGACGGGTAGCTTGATTATCCTTGCGTATTATAGCATGACTGAATTCAAATCCATCCTTTGGAGGGAAGGAATCGGGAATAAAAGCTTTAAAGCCACCCGGTTGTGTTCTCAGTCTACCTATTTCAATATTTGCCACTTTGTAAACATCTCCCCAAACATGTATACAAAGTATACCAGTTTGTATACATTTGTCAATACTTGTTTACAAACTTTTTAAACATCCACGTTTATCAATATTCTGTAACGCAGTGCAATGTTTACAAAGTCGCCAGTTTGTAAACATTTAACAGATAGATGTTTACAAACTTTTTAATCCGTCAATTCCCCGTTAAAGGCTTTTTGAAGAATGGACTTCTTCAATTCCTCCAAATCCGCCAGCTTCTTTTGATATATAGCTTCCAGCCTTTTGGTTTCGGCTGACAGTTCATCCAGTTTGGCAACTATGGTTTGTTGGGTAGGGAGTGGGGGGAGCGGGATTTGAACCTTTTTCACCAAACCTATATTTAGATTTCTTACTGTGGAACCTGCGGCTAAACTATCAAATTGTTTATATATCAAGTCAGAACCCAAAACAAAATAAAGAAAATCCTGATTAATATCTGTTTCTTTTTTCCTTAAAACCAACCATCCATCATGTATGCACCCTGTTGTTTTCATTATGTATGGATGTCCGAAACTCATTGAGTTAGAAAGTATGAAGTCTCCATCATTTACAATTCGAGATTTCTTAACACCTTCTGGTTTTATCTTTTCTTTTGTGTGGTATATATATTTTGTAATGTCCTTTGTATCACCAATTTTTACCCAATTAATTCCGTCTGGAGAATCTGTTATGAAAGAATCAATAGGTCTTGGCGAGCCTCCTCTTTCGATTTCAAAAATCTCCCCCAACCGCTTCTCCTCCCAGTCCTCTTTCGGATTGGCAAAGATGTTATCCAGATACGAATTAAAAACTTCGCGGGTATTTTGCAGGTTCTTTTCCGTATTCTCTTTAGCTTTGGCAATGGCATCGAAAGCCTCATCCAGAATAGCCACAATGCGCTGTTGGGTGGGGAGTGGGGGGAGGGGGATTTTAATTGATTTTAATAATCGATAATGACGTGCGTAACCCAGTTTTTTAATATTTGTATTAATTATATAATAATAAAAGTACTTTGAATTGAAATCGGCTATCGGTTGAATTATTTTTACCCCATCCGCTCCAAGTACAAAATCAAAATCAACATATTTTACAATCTGTGTATGGTCACCAAAAATAACAACTGGTTTTTTTATCTTAAATAAGTCTTCAGCGTGGTTCCAATAACCATTAATAAATTCTTGCTCTTGCGAAATTATTGGAAATTTACCTGATTTAAGAAAACCCGTCCTTGGGACCTTTTTTGTATAGATTGTTTTTTCAATACAGTCTTCAAAATTTTTAAATTTCCAGTCACTTTTCATTTTAATTATAATATCCCCCTGATTTTACTCAGGATTTCCGCGCTTTCCTCGTCCAGTTGCTTTATCTCATCCAGTATTTCGACAGGTTCTCTTAGTGCAGTTTCGTCTTTTTTGTTCGGATTCTTTACAGAAAGGTCATAGGTGGTAGTATCTAAATCCGCAATGCTGACCGACCATGAATTTTCGGAATCCGCCTTGGTTTTTTGCAATGAAACAAAATCTGCTAAATCGGCTTCGTTCAACGGATTGGTCTTGCCGAGATTACGTCCCGGGTTAAGCTGGTAATACCATACTTTTTGTGTCGGCACTCCTTTTTCAAAAAAGAGCACCACTGTTTTTACACCGGCGCCTAAGAATACACCGCCGGGTAAATCCAGTATAGTGTGCAGGTTGCATTCATCCAGCAATTTTTTACGCAGGCTTACCGCTGCATTATCTGCGTTGGAAAGAAAAGTATTTTTAATAACGATACCGGCTTTGCCGCCTGCCTTTAGAATCTTGATAAAATGCTGAAGGAACAGGAATGCCGTTTCGCCTGTCTTTATCGGGAAATTTTGCTTCACTTCGGCGCGTTCCTTACCGCCAAAGGGTGGATTAGCCATTACTATTTCATAGCGGTCTCTTTCCTGAATATCTTCAAGGTTTTCAGCCAGCGTATTGGTGTGAATAATATTGGGAGCTTCAATCCCGTGCAGAATCATGTTCATAATGCCGATAATATAGGCTAGCGACTTCTTTTCCTTACCGTAGAACGTCTGCTTTTGAAGTATATCGATATCTTTCGTGCTTAACTGCCTGCTGTTTCTCAGGTATTCGTAGGATTCGACAAGGAAACCGGCAGAGCCCACTGCGCCATCGTAAATTCTGTCGCCGATTTGCGGAGCTACAACCTTAACAATGGCTTTAATTAGCGGCCGGGGTGTGTAATATTCACCGCCGTTGCGTCCGGCATTACCCATATTTTTAATTTTCTCTTCATAAAGTACCGATAACTCGTGCTTTTCTGTACTGGAACGGAAACTGAGCGTATCGACAAGGTTGATAACATCCCGTAAGGTATAACCGCTCTGAATCTTGTTCTTAAGCTCTGTAAATATTTCACCTATTTTATATTCGACGGTATCCGAACTTTTAGCTTCTGTCCTGAATTTTTTCAGGTATGGAAATAGTTCTTTATCTACAAATTCCTTCAGGTCATCGCCAGTTAAAGCCTTATTGTGGTCAATCTTGCCGTTGCCGTTTTTGGGCGCAGCCCAACTTTCCCAGCTATATTCGAGTCTAATTATATTTTCATAATTTTTTCCCGCCAAGTCAGAAGATATTTTTTTATCCTTTTCGAGGTCATCCAGATATTTTAAAAACAGCACCCATGAAGTCTGTTCTACATAATCCAGTTCACTGCTGCATCCGGGGTCTTTCCAGAGGACATCATCGATATTCTTAAAAGTCTGTTCAAACAAGATAGTATCTCCAAGTGTTATTTTATGTCCGCATATTACCGCTTAAATTGTTTTAAGTCAAAATCCCCCCCCCCGACATGCATCCCCGCCCCCAATTCTGTATAATATATATTAACTTGCCTCGCGTTCTATCCCCTTATGACAGGTAATATACAGGGAAAGTCTTTTATAAAAATGATTAACAAACTATTAGACAACATCACCAGATACGAAGGCACCAAGTTTATGAAGCTTGCCGGCGAGGGGATGGACGACATCTCCCCCGTATCGGACTTAAAGTCGCTCGAGGTGCCTGCCATATATGTCCACGTGCCCTTCTGCCACAAATTGTGCCCTTTTTGCTGCTTCAACAGGTATTTGTTCAAGGAAGACCTGGCAAGGGCTTATTTTTTGGCTTTGAAAAAGGAACTGGATATGTACGCCGCAAAGGGCTTCAACTTTTCGGATGTCTATATCGGCGGCGGGACTCCCACTATATTGATGGACGAGCTGGAATCGCTGATTGCGCATCTTCGGAAATTGTACGACATCAAGAGGGTGTCGGTGGAAACGACGCCCCCGGCCATGACGCCGGAGAATATCGACAGGCTCAAGGCCTGCGGAGTCAACCGCGTTTCAGTCGGCATCCAGAGCTTCGACGACAAGGTGCTGGAGGCAATGGGAAGGACGATTGCTACCGGTGAAGAGGCGAAGCAGGCGCTTATCCGCTCGCAGGGGCAGTTCGATACCGTCAACTGCGATTTCATCTTCAACTTCCCCTATCAACCTATCGAGACATTTATGTCGGATGTCAGGACATTTAAGGAATTGAAAATAGACCAGGCCACCTTCTACCCGCTGATGCCTTCACCCAGGAAGAAGACCGCCATGGAGAAGAAGTTTGCCAAGGTGGACTTTTCGCGGGAGCCGAAGTTTTATAAAATCCTTTTGGATGAGCTGAAAAACGACGGCTACACCGTATCGACTGTATGGTGCTTTTCGCGCGGCGACCACATGATTGACGAGTATATCGTCGATTCGCCGGATTACGCCGGGGCCGGGGCGGGGTCGGTGGGGCTGGTAAACGGCAACTTCTACGTCAATGCCTTTGCCGTCGAGAACTATATCAAGAAAATCAATGAGGACAAGTTCCCCATTATCAGGTTCCGCAACCTCTCCGAGCGCGAGCATATCTACTACTATTTCCTCACCAAGCTGTTCGGGATGCAGGTCAACAAGGAGCAGTTCAGAAAAGACTTCGGCAAGAATATCGATGTGCGGCTCTTTAAGGAACTGGCGGCCATGAAGCTCTACGGGCTTTTGACAGAGGACAAGGAGAACATCTATGTTACCGATAAGGGGATGTACTCCGTCAGCATCATGATGAGAAACTTCTTCGCCTCTCTGAATACGCTGAGGGAATACTGTATCAATAACAGGCTGTAGGCTGCCCTCATCAGTCTCGCTCCGCTCGACAGCTTCCCCAAGGGGAAGCCTGAAAAAACGCCTTCCCTCGGGGGAAGGTGGCGTTTCGAAATTATCGAAACGCCGGATGAGGGTCAGTCAAATAAATAACCCGGGGGCTTATTCCCGGGCTATCCTGATTGACTTAATTGGCGGCTGACTCACAACGCGGCGCGATTATGCAGCGGGCTTGGCAGCCTCCTCGGCAATGCTCCCCACCGAGATGACATACGAATTGACAGTTTCCCCGGCCGGCACAACGAACCTGAATTTGAACTGCTTACTGGCGCCGGGTTCGATATCCCTTACATAAATCACCCTGGTGGCGATTTTTTCGTCCTTTACATCCTTAAAGAGGGTAACCACGGCGGCATCCGCCTTGCCGTCGCTGACATTTTTCAGCACGCCGGAAACCTCCACCGCATCATCGAGCGGCTTCATATCATGGCTCTTAATCTGTACCTTTTCGAAATCAATGGTAAGCGCTTTGCGAACGGAAACCTTGTATGTCCTGAACGCCTCCGCTTCCGCTTTTTCCGGTATGATGTTGAACGTGCAGATGCTTTGCGGCTTGAATTCGAGTTCTTTATGGCAGACGCTATCTAAAAGATTGCCTTCCCCGTCGAATAATTTGGCTTCCAGTACGGCTGTAGCCAGTGTCTTTTCGCAGATATTCTTGATTTCCAGCTCCAGCGAACGCTTTCCGGAAGCGCAGGCATCGGGTTCAAGTATGCGATGACTCAAAACCGCAATCTTATCGTTGCCGACAGCCTCGGAGTCGGGCGTCAGTACTGTTTTAACGACACTCACGGCATAGCTCCTGATGTCGACCCCGGAGTCAGGGTATTCTATATTGAAACTGCGTATGCCGTCTTTGTCGAAATCCTTAAGGCTCTCTTCAACGGTATCGAACATGTTACCGTCAGCGTCATATAAGACAACGCTGAAAACCGCCTTGCCGATATCCTTGCCGGCGTTATTTTTCAGATTTAGCACCACTCCGCTGCCTTGTATCCCGTCGCCTTCCTTTATGAGCAGGCTATGGCTGATAATTTCAATATGCGGGTTCCCGGAAACGGTTGGCTCAGCCGGAGCGCATGGTACAACGGCTCCCTCGACTGTTTCTCCGGTTGAAACTTCTTCTTTTATTTCTTCGTTCTCAGACATTCCACAATCCTCCCGAATATATTTTAATCGAACCGCAACGAATTATTACTGCAGAAATTCGATTAGCGACATTTATTTTAAGCTGCGGCGGCCGCCTCAGCCTCTACTAGTTCGCCGATATCGATATCGCGTTTTTTCACCGTCAGCCCTTCGGGGCATTCGAAATCCAGCGCGAACTTGCATACGGTGCCCGGAGCGATATCCTTCAACTCCAGTGTGCGCACGCCGATGGGTTCTTCATTGGCATCCAGGTAGGTTACCGCCAGGACGGCGCCGGTTTTAACGGTGCTGACATTCTTTACCAGCCCGCTCAGTTCCTCTTTGCCGCCCGGTAGTTTCTTGACTTCATTCCGGCGCAACTGCACCTTTTCGAGGTCGGCAGTTACCGTTTTAATTAACTTGATATTGTAGCTTCTGATGATATCGTCTTTGATACTGCTGGTTTGAATTAAAAAGGCACGGCTGGTATCGCGCTGGATATCGGTTTCGGTGTGTTTCAAAGTGGTGATATAATTGCCTTCGGCATCGAAGAGGTCGGCGGCAAATATGGCCGAGGCAATACTCTGTCCGCAAACGTTCCTGATGGCCAGTTCTATGCCCCTCTTTATTTGATTGACGTCGATATTGAGCAACCTAGTATCCTCAAAGCTATGCTTTATAATGATGATTCTCTGGTCGCCTGCGGCTTCCGGCAGCGGGGTGACAACCATTTCCTTTATGCGGACATCGTAGCTTACGATATCGATTGTGGCCGTTTTAACGCTCTGGATACGCATACTGTAGGTTTTGCCTGATTCGAAATCATTTATATTGCGTTCGATGGTATCGACAACATTCCCCTTGACGTCAAAAAATAACGCTTCGAATACCAGCTTTCCGATGCTGGTTTCCGTATTATTCCTTACTGAGAAGGTTACACCCTTGCCGATTCCGGCAACCGAAGCCTTTTTGAGGATGAGCTCGTGCGACAGGATTTCGACCTGTTCGTTGCCGCTAACGGCGGGGTCGGGGGCTTTGCGTGCCATTTCGGCCACCTTTTCCGGGGTCGGCAAGCCCTCGCCGCAGGTATCATCGAAATTTTTCAGCATCGCATCGAGGTCTTCTTCAGTTTGCGCGGCAGGCACAGGATTAATTTCATTCATATCTTTTTTCTCGGACAATTCCATCCTCCCGATAAAATATTTTAAATGCCCATGCGATATTCACCGCATGCATCGATTATGCTAACATGCAGCCTCAACTGCTTCTCCAATATCTACGGTATATGTCTTCACCATATCCCGGGCAGGAGGCCTGAAAACAAGGCTGAATGGCTTGGTTGTGCCCGGTTGGATATCGTTAACGGATGAAACAACCACCCCGAGTTCCTCTTTCTTTGCATCCAGGAAAGTAACAGAAACGGCAGCATCGGTTTTGGCGCCGGAGACATTTTTTATAACACCGGATATATTTATGTCACCGTTAGGCAGTGCTTTGCGTTCATCTCTGCGCAAAAGCACCTTCTGCGTATCGGAAGTGATTGTCTTGGCTATGTCAATTTTATAACTCCTGGCAGAGTCAAATTTTAAAATACTGTCTATTTGTATCAGAATGGCTCGGCTGGTGCCGGGCTTGATATCTGTTTCAATTTGCCTGACTTCTCCCAGGGAATTCCCCCCGGCATCGAATATTTCAGCATTGATGACAGCTATAGCAATGGTTTCAACGCTGATATTTTTTACGGCAATTTCCAATTCTTTTTTTATTTCGTCTGTATCTGCATTCATACTCTCATGGATATTGTGCTTCAAAATAGAAAGCCTGTTATCACCCGTGGCGACCGGGACCGGAGTTAAAATCATAGAGGTAATATTTATCTCATAGCTCTTTACATCGGCTTTTTGGGCGGATGTATTAAAATGAACAACGCGTGTTATGCCGGGTTCAAAATCGGTAATCGTTTTTTCGATGGTATCGATAGTATATCCCTTGGCATCGAATAGCAGCGTTTTAAGGGTAAGCATCCCGATAGCGGCACCGGCGATATTTTTTACTTCTACCGAGGCACCTTTCCCCATGCCGCTCTTACCGTTTCTTAAAATGAGATTATGCGATACTATCTCAACGTGTTGATTGCCATAAGCGCACGCTTCGGGCGCCTTGCGTGCCATTTCTGCCAGTTTCTCAGGAGAAGGCTGACCCTCCCCGCATGTTTCGTTAAAACTCAGCAGCAGGGCATCCAGGTCTTCTTCATTATTTGAACCCGTTGACTGAATATTGTTTATATTTTCTTTTTCAACCAAAATAATCGCCTCCCGCTAAACCACCCGATTCCAGACTGCATTGGCAACATAGCGGATTATATTATATAGCGAAATAAAATCTGTCGCGCTTATTATATTTCGAATAACTGCAGTCACGCCTAAAGTAGCATTTGGGAAATTGACATGGCGGTTTTGGATTATTATAATTCCTCATTGCATAAAACACAAACGCATTTTACATTTATTTCGCATTCACGCCCGGCCCTGTAACATGGTATAATTAGAAGTGACCAATAAAACCATAGCTAACAACCGCAAAGCCTATCACGATTATCATATCCTCGAGAAATTCGAGGCGGGTATTGTGCTCACCGGAACCGAGATTAAATCGATACGTGCCGGCAGGGTGAACTTGGGGCAGGCTTTCGTCAAACCGGAAAGCGGGGAGATTTGGCTGATAAACGCCCATATCGCGCGCTATGAAGCCGGCAGCTATATGAGCCACGAACCGACCCGCACCAGGAAGCTTTTGTTACATAAGAAACAAGTTTTAAACCTTATCAGCAAGACGAGCGAGAAGGGCTCGACGCTGGTACCTTTGAGCCTGTATCTTAAAGGGCATTTGGTCAAAGTGGAGATTGCGCTGGCGAAGGGTAAAAAGCAATACGATAAAAGGGATGCCATACTTCAGCGTGATGCCGAGAGGGAAATGGACCGGACTATCAAAAGCCGGAATCGCTAGACGGATAGCAGAGTTTAACAATCGAATATGGGGACGCAAGGTTTCGACAGTACGGGTATGTTACGGAATTGCAGGTTGAGGTTGTCGCAGCCCTCATAAAAAAGGCGGCAAAAAATAATTAGCGAACCTGAAATGGTTCTCGCCGGCTAAAAACAGCTAGCGCATCCAACCTTACCCCACCCCGGCGGGTAGGGATTGGGTGACGAAATGTCGGGGTGCCGTTATCCGAATACCGATACGGATAATGAAAGATTTATCGGCTGGCTTGATTGAACTGAGTTGGCAGAGGTCAATCCGGCAAGATTAAAATGCTAACTAAACTTGTAGGATATTCCGGGCAGCCTTTATTGGACGGGGAGTTCGATTCTCCCCCGTCTCCACCAGAAATTTATTCATCAGTCCTTTTGAGTATTAAGAGTAGCTGTAACTATATTTTGTGCCGATATGAAACGAAAAATAATATTCGGAATCACTGGTGGTGTCGTTTTTCTTATTTTCGGTTTCGTTTCAGGATTAATCACCGGTATGCATATCGGTGGCAACTATTTTGTTGATTTCGAATTTGGTGGCGTACGCGGTTATGAGGCAGTCGGCAACATCGGAGCTATAGTGGGGGCTTTTTTAGGAGCAGCAGTCGGAGCGATACTGGGAGTTAAACTGGCTGATAAGACCGGGAAAATAGATTAGATCTAAATACAGATTTGCGGTGCCTTAAGGCCTGTTATTTTAATGGATGCTTTTTGTATCCCTCTTTTCCACTCATCTACTTGCCTTCAATCAGAAAGCGTAGGAGTATTAATCTGCCGCATCAACCTTTCAACATCCTCGAAATCGGCCGGTTTATCGATATCCGCTGAAAAAGCCATCGATTGAGACCTGATCAATCCGACTTTGATATTCAAAGAGCGGGACAATGCCCGGTCGAAGATTGACTGTGTCAACCTGCGCGTCACCCAGCTAAAAGCAAGACGCATAGCTATACCGATACTCCCACTGGAAACAAGCCTTTTAAATATAAACCCGCTTAAAAATAGCAGCAGGCTGATGGTGCTACGGCGGCTCTTTCTAAAATTGTCGATTATCTGAGACAATCCATCAACCGGCTTTCTATCATGGTCGTATACAACTACCCTGCGCAGATTACTATCATCACTTTTTAACCCGAAAAGACGTCCGCTAACGATGTTTACACCCTGCTGACTGAAACTCCCGCCGAGGTCATGGAAATAAATCGAACGAAAACGGCGATGCGGCAACAGTCTACGTAACTGCCGGCTATCGATAAATGTAGTGTAAAAATCGATATTATCATCGTTAACATGTTCGATTATGGAGTTAAAATCCTGCGCCATTACCGACGGTATATCGCACGGCACAAACATGATGTATTTGTTGGCCAGTTCATCTTGGCCGTAGTAATCCAGCAAGCCTCTGACGGAACAATAAAGGCTGTCCGCCAACGATGGATAAGGCTCATCACATAGTATAAAAGTCAATTTTCCATTTTGTTGAAGTACTGATTCCAGGTTTTCGCCGCGACATTGAACTACGAATGTTTTTTCGATATCGGATTCACAGAGAGCTTCCGATACACAGGTGGCAAGGGGGCGTCCTTTAAAGGGGAACAATGCTTTATATTTCGTATTGGATATATCGGAGAAATGTTCCACACTGCCACAGGTAAGCAGTACGGCTACAACATGCTTTGGCATATGTTTATAATTAAATATTATTGTTATACGACAGGTATCTGTCAATAGCTTTAACAGATTTTGGCAGCAATTTTTTATCTATGTTGATATATTATATTTAATAGCATTAACAATCTGCAGATAAAATACCGAGCATAGATATAAATCAAGACCAAACCAAAAGGCAATTCTATAGAATTATGGCTACTGGAATGTCATAAATCGACAAAGGAACTATTGACTTTACCCAATATTTGGTCTTTAATTTACGTTAGTTTTACATATATTTTTGCAAAGCGTCTTTTCGGGGAGGAGTTTTATGAAGACAAAATTTTTCGGCCTGATAATATGCGCGATTTTAATTGTAATCCCGGTTCTTTCCGCCTGCGATAACGGCGGAGGTACTACCACAAGTTCCACAACTTCAAGTACAACTTCACAGACAACTTCGACGTCATCTACAACTTCGACTACCTCGACACCTTCTTCAACCACGACGTCATCTACATCCACGAGCACCTCGACTACTTCAAGTTCCACATCTGTAAGCACCACATCCTCTTCATCGACGACAACTACTACGTCATCGACACCCGCAACAACGACGACTTCCTCCACAGCAGGAGAGAGCCTGACCGATATACTGGGGAATGCGGATGTAATAACTTCCTGTAAATACGACATGATTATTACCAATCCTGAAGGTTTTACCCTGCCCAACACCGTCTGGTTTGAAAACAACAAGATGAGGTCGGAAATGGCAACGGAAGGACAGACGATCATTACTTTGACAAACTTCACCACCAGGACTGTCTATATATATTATCCCGACCAGAACATGGCAATGAGAGCTGATTATGAACCCACTGAGACCGCCCTCGATGAAACCGAAGGCATCGAGCAATACAACCCGGAGATTCTCGGAACCGAAATGCTGGACGGTAAAGAATGCCTGGTAATCCGCTATAATATCGAAGGCGCCACCACAAAAATGTGGATATGGAAAGAATACGGATTCGCCATAAGGATAGAAGTTAATGACCAAAACGGTTTGACCACAATCCAGTATAAAAACATCAGTTTCAGCGATATCGATGACAGCCTGTTCGAGCTGCCCGCCGGAGTGGAAATATTAGATATTCCGGGAGTATAATCTTGTTCTTTGCAGCATATATCAAAAGGCTCCGTTATCACACGGAGCCTTTTCTTTAAAAAGATTACAGGATTTATCCTTCGATAAACTTACCCTTCTGATAGCTGCCGAGGATTTTAATCATGGAAGCCGACTTTTTGAGGTTTTCCAGTGCGCGCTGCGTTTCCGGCTTATGCAGACCTGTTTCGAAATCCATGTAGAAGCTGTATTCCCAGTTATGCCCGATAACCGGACGCGATTCCAGCCGCGATAAGTTGATGCCTTCATCGGCAAAAGCCTTCATGCACTGGAAAAGGCTGCCGGGTATATTTTTAGCTCGTATAACGATGCTGGTTTTATCCGCATTTTCCGAATACTGCTCCTTATTTGATATAAACAGGAAACGGGTATAGTTGTTTTTATCATCACCGATATCCTTCGCCAGGGTGCGTAAATCATATAATTTTGCCGACAGGCTGCTGCTGATTGCCGCCGCCCCGGTTAATCCCTTTTCTCTTATCAACCTGGCGCTGCCAGCGGTGTCGTCGGTTTCTATACGCACCATTTGTGGGTGTTTCTGTAAAAATTCCTCGCACTGCACCATCGCCAGTGAATGGCTGTAAACCTCTTTAATATCTTCGAGTTTGACCCCCTGAAGAGCCAGCAAATCAAACCTTATCTTTAAATAGGATTCCCCCAGGATTTTAGCGTCATACTTTGAAAGCAGGTCGTAATTCTCGAGTAATGAGCCGTAGATTGAATTCTCAATCGCTACCACTCCGTAATCGACCAACCCCTTTTTTACATCTTCAAAAACCTGCTGGAATGTAGCACCTTCGATAATTTCGGAATCATCGGGGAATCTGTCTCTGGCAACTATATCATGAAAGGAACCGCGCTCACCCTGTATTGAAACCTTTATCATCTCAACCTCCTCGTAGTACGGTATCAGCCGGGAAAAATACCATCTGGCATGTACATCTAATAATATATCTTTAAAAGGCTTTGAATACAAGATGCAAAATTTGTGACCATAAATGAGTTGCGGTTAAAAGTTAAACTATCAGATTATGGAGTACAGCTAATTTTAGATTTGTATTCCGTTCCCCATTCCAGCATTGAATCCAGGACGGGTTTAAGGCTGTACCCGATATCGGTCAGGGTATATTCTACCCGCGGAGGCACTTCGGCATAGACCTTTCTGATGACCAGTCCGGCTGTTTCCATATCCCTCAAATTCTGTGTTAAAACCTTTTGCGTTATATTACCAATCGACTTCCTCAATTCACCGAAGCGTTTGGTTCCGTTAAGTAAATCCCTGATGATTAGTACTTTC
Source organism: uncultured Dehalococcoidales bacterium (assembly GCA_964547375.1). GTDB lineage: Bacteria > Chloroflexota > Dehalococcoidia > Dehalococcoidales > UBA5627 > UBA5627. The sequence goes on from CAZJMW010000018.1 coordinate 18,852, forward strand.
CACCTGTTCCCGATTAATTGCAGCGTAGCTTCGACTGGGCATGCCGGCATTTCTTTCCCCATATCATCCCCCTTGTATCCATTAGTATCTTTTTATATATTATAGCACTTTTTGGTGCTTACTTTACTATTGATACTTTTAGGGCTTATATTTATCAGGTTGCACGATGCAGCAAATAATAATAAAAGGAAAATTGTTTTATGAATGAAGTCGTTAAATTTCTAACCGAAAATCCTATCCAATATTTCGCAACTGTTGATTTGGATGGAAAACCCAGAGTGCGTCCCTTTCAGTTTATGGGAGAACATGCCGGTAAACTATATTACTGCACCAATAATCAAAAAAATGTTTATAAACAGATGCAAAAGCAGCCATATATTGAAATCAGCGCCGCCAACCCTCAGGCTGCCTGGATCAGGTTAAGCGGAAAAGTTGTTTTTTCAAATGATTTATATATAAAGAAAAAAGTTATTGAAAGCAATCCGCTTTTGAAAACTCTATATCAATCGGCGGATAATCCGATATTCGAGATTTTTTATCTGGAAGAAGCAGCGGCAGTTATTAGTGATTTTTCAGGAAATCCGCCCAAGAACTATCAACTTTAGCGCCGACATATAAAATGCGGTTCAAAAAAAATAACCCCAAAGGGTCTTGACTTAATAAATCCATCTGTTAGAATTAGGTTAAGAGGGTGGAAGAAATAATCAAGGAAGGCAAAAATAAAAACCCTCAAATAATTGGCGAAAGGAGGAAACATTAAAGTAGACATATTAGCTTTGCATTGTAGATGGGACGAAGATGTTCCAGGCTCCTCGCTGAAAAACGGTGGGGTATTTTAACCAAAGTAAAAAATTAAGTATGAACATCAATCAGCGGGGAGCAAGCGAAGGTTTCTAAGCTCCTCAGAGATTTAAAAAAGAAACTCCCGTAAAGGGTATAAATATCTGGTTAGACAAACCAGGCGGGAGGAGTAGGAAACGAACTAAACAGGCTCCGGTGAAAAATCCGGGGCCTGTTTTTT
>CAZJMW010000019.1:0-19717 GCA_964547375.1 uncultured Dehalococcoidales bacterium
CAGTATCCGCATGATTCTATTCAATTCTCCTTGTTTCTTATTTTCTGCCTATGCCACTCTTGCCCCTCTTGCCACTCTCTTCCTGTCACTTTTGTCACTGCCGCGCAGCGGCCTTGTTGCCACATTTGCCACTTTTGTCACTTCTGTCACTCTTGTCACTGCCGCGCAGCGGCCCTGTTGTCACTTTTGCCACTGCTGCAAAGCAGCCTTGCCACTATCTTCCTGCCACTTTTGCCACCGCTGCGAAGCAGCCCTGCCACTCTTGTCACTTTCTCCCTGTCACTCTTGCCACGGCAGCGAAGCTGCCCTGTTGCCACTTTTTTTCACTGCGGCGCAGCCGCCTTGTCACTTCTGTCACTGTCTTCCTGTCACTCTTGCCCCTCTTGTCACTTTTGTCACTATCTTCCTGCCACTTTTGCCACTGCTGCGACGCAGCCTTGTCACTGCGGCGCAGCCGCTTTGTCACTCTTGTCACTGCCGCTTAGCGGCCTTGTTGTCACTTTTGCCACTTCTTATAATATTCCCTATACCACCCAACAAATCTGCCAATGCCTTCATCAATGGAAGTATCCGGTCTGAAGCCCACCTCATCCATCAGGTCGTCCACATCGGCATAGGTCTCGGGCACGTCACCCGGCTGCATGGGAAGCAGGCGCATTTGCGCCTTTCTTCCGAGATGGTTCTCCAGGGCGGCAATGAAATCCATCAGCTCAACCGGCTGGTTATTGCCTATGTTGAAGATCCGGTAAGGGGCAAAGCTGGTTGCCGGGTCGGGTTTTTCTCCGCTCCATGCTTGATCGCCTGACGGTATTTTCGATATCACACGGACGACACCCTCGATGATGTCGTCGATATACGTGAAGTCGCGTCTCATGTTGCCGTTGTTGTATACCTCGATTGGCATGCCCTCCAGTATGGCCTTTGTAAACAGGAAGAGAGCCATGTCGGGCCTCCCCCAGGGGCCGTAAACCGTAAAAAAGCGAAGTCCCGTGCAGGGCAGTTTATACAGAGCCGCATAGGTGTGGGCCATCAGTTCGTTGGCTTTCTTTGTGGCGGCGTAGAGGCTTATGGGGTGATCCACATTGTGGTGAACGGAGAACGGCATCAGCGTATTTGCCCCGTACACGGAACTCGAGGAGGCATACACAAGGTGCTTGACCTGATTATAACGGCAGCCCTCCAGGATGTTCATGAAGCCCGTGAGGTTGCTCTCAACATAGGCATGGGGGTTTTCCAGGGAATACCGGACACCGGCCTGCGCCGCAAGATGCACCACGATCTCAGGATTTTCCTGCCTGAACAGAGCTTCCATCCCCTGCCGGTCCGCCAGATCGAGAAAATGGAACCGAAAGCGGGGATCCGCTGTCAGGAGAGCAAGGCGGTCTTTCTTGAGCTGAACGTCGTAATAGGCATTGAGGCTGTCCATCCCGATGATTTCATGTCCATCTGCCAATAATCTCTTTGCCAGATGAAACCCTATAAACCCCGCAGCCCCCGTAACCAGTATCAGCATATCTATTCGAGTTGCTCCTTATCTCATAACCTTCTTTTCTGTCACTTTTGCCACTGCGGCTTTGCCGTTGCCACTTTGTCACTATCTTCCTGTCACTCTTGTCACCGCTGCGAAGCAGCTTTGTCACTCTTGCCACTGCCGCGCAGCGGCTCTGTTGCCACTTTTGTCACTCTTGCCACTTTCTTCCTGTCACTTTTGCCACCGCTGCGAAGCAGCCTTGTCACTGCGGCGTAGCCGCCTTGTCACTTCTTCCGCCAATTCAAAACTCAACACTCATAACTCAAAACTGATTTTTTTATTATTGTTGTCATTCTTTCAATATCTCTCTCCGTCACGTACTCGTGCAGCGGTAGGGTCATGATTCTCTCGGAGATGTACTTTGCGTTCGGATACACTTCCTTCCTATCGAAATAATCTGCTGCACCGGGCAGTTCATTCAGGGGTACCGGATAGGATCCTGTGGCGCCCAGCCCTCTTTTCTTGAGCTCCGCCAGGATGCGGTCTCTCTTCTCCCTGCTCTTGAACATAATCGGGAATCGAAGCAACGCGATTCCTTCGTCATCGGTGTCGTGCAGAAGAACAATATCTGGCCTGAAAGGTTCGAGCATGCTCCTGTACTTTCGAGCAAGCTCTTTGCGTTTATGTCTGATCTTACCGAATACCGGGAACAGCCGACCGCCTAAACGAAGGACCCTCGTGTTCATTCGCTTGACTTCATAATCCAAAGTGAATATCGTCTCCCCCAGCTGAAGCCATGGCATGCGCTGCGGAATCCAGTAGAAATGGGGATGGAAAAAAATCGAATAGAGCATCAGATTGATCAAGTAGGTAAAAGAGGATGGAAGGGCCGCAGCTGAAAGCAGGTCGTATTTCGCCCGAACAGCCTCCACAGCGTTCTGGTTGTTCGCCAGGAGTAACCCCCCGCCGAGAAGACCCAGGGGCTTTCCCCTCCTGAAGCTGAATATCCCGATATCCCCGAACGTACCCAGGTGCTTGTGCCCATTCGATGCACCGGGCGTATCGTCTTCAACTCGAATCGTATTGCCGAAAGCCTGTGCGGCGTCTTCGATCAATACGATGTTGTGTTGCTGCGTTATTTCGCGGATCTCGACGATCCTTTCAGGTATTCCCAGCAGGTGTACAGCGATGACAGCCACCGTGTCCGGTGTGATACGTGATGACAGCGCATCCAGGTTCATCCGGAAGCTGTCCCGCTCCGTGTCGCAAAGCACCGGCTTGAGCCCCGCCCGGATCGCTGCCGCGGGAAGCGATGGGCACGAGTAAGCCGGCATGATCACTTCCCTCTGCCTGCCATCGCGCTTGAAGGCCTGGCAGCAGAGCGTCAGTGCGGCCGAGCCCGTGGACACCCAGAAAAATGCATTACCTGGCGCCCATTTCTGCAGCGACATCGCCGCACACGATCGCCCCGTGAAGACGGCCAGGATGTCATTAAGGTGAATGGGTTGCCCGACGGCGGGAAGGCTGCGCGGCATGGGGTCACAGTTTCCCAGTGAGACGGTACCAGGCCATGCCGAGATATTCGTGAATGGCCAGATCGGCATTGACCAAGTGACGGGGTGCAGGCAGGTAGTCCATGAACCTGCGCTCTTTTATGCTCATAAAATTGGTTGGGGCCGGTACTGGATGCATCCCAGCTTTCGCGAAGGCCCCCATCGCACGGGGCATGTGACCCGCCGATGTGACCAGAATGAACCTCTCCCCACCCATGAGCTTTTTGACGTTCTCTGCGCTTTCGTGCGTACTACCTGAGGCGCTTTCGATCGCGATGCGTTGCTCCTGAACGCCCATGACTGTCATCACCGACATCATGATCCCGGGCACCTCGCCAGCTCCAGAGATCAGGATCTGCGAATCTGACAACAGAAGATGAATCCTAAGCCCCTCCATCAGGCGATAGGCGGAGGCGAAGTTGACCTCGCTGCTCGGGGGGAGGCCCGCGTGTCTCTCTCCGTAGCCCGCCAAGATTATGATGCGCTTCACATCCTGCAGCCCCTCTGTCGATGTAAGAGACTTGTACCGGTTCTCCAGCGTCCCTAGAAGCCACGTGGATAGGATCCCAGTTCCAAAGATGACGTAAACGGCCACAGACAGGGCAAACAAGATCCAACCGGCTCGCTTCCTTTTGCGGGTGATCACCAAAATAGCACCGACAATGAAAAACATGATGATCAGATTTGATGGAAGAAGAATATTGCCCAGGCATTCAAGCATCTTTGCTTATTATCCGTGTGTAATCCGTGTGCAGGCTACTGTCATCACGAGCCACTTGACTCGGGTCAACCTCCCAGACATCCCCCTTTGTAAAAGGGGGGATCAAGGGGGATTTTCTCCAATCGATTAGAGCTGTTTCTTAGGAGCTTTTATCATTTTCCTTGCTAGGAGCGTCAGCGACGATGCAATCCACTGATTTTGTAAATAATTCGGCATGCGTCCGGACATAAGCGTTCAGCTTTTCATACCCTCGAGGCGATATGTGGCTCCCGTCGGCCTCGGCATACTCCTTCTTTCTGGCACCTGTTTCATCTGCCAGCACCTTTTCGAAATCAAGCAACGCGACGTTGCTCTCTCTTGAATATTCTCGGAGCCAATCATTGACAACCCAGACGTGCTTGTTGACATACTCCTGATAACTCTCCTTACCCAAGAGCCTTCCGGCAAGAGCGGCCACATATTCTTTGAGCCCCCTCTGCCCGCAAACGGTTGCTTCCGACACGAGAATCGGCAAAATGTGGTGTGCCCGGGCAGCTTCTACCATTTTCCCCATATTTTCTCTGGAAGAATCCAATTTGTTTTGAAGATCTGCCTTCTCTGAACGGAAAATATCATTGATGTAGCCCCAGATGATGACTGCCTTTGGGTTCAATGCAATGACGTCTTGTTCGAAACGGCGCAGCATTTCAAAGCTCTGTTCCCCGTTCACTCCCTTGTTGATAATACGAATACCTGCGATCTCCTTGAGGGCCCAACCGCGCACATATGAAGCACCTATGATTACAACAGCATCTTGTCTTTCTGTCATTCTAGTTCGTTGCCCCCGCTGCCTTTCGAAGCAAAAGTGCAGCCCTGTCGTTGATATATTCCTCGATGGCGTGAAATCCCGAGGGCATGATTTTGTTGTTATCGTTGGGGTCACTCTTATTCAGCCCATGTTTCAACTCCCATTCATCCGGCATACCGTCGCCATCTGAATCGATCGGTGCTTTGTCGATCGTCATACCCTGAAAATACCACTCATCCGTTGGGTTGTCCGGCGCATGTCTCCCCCACTTTCCGGTTCCTGATTTCAACTCATGGATGGTTCGTACTGTCACCCGGTCCCTTGGAAAACAACCTGCCTGCTCCGACACCAATCTGTATGCCTCCTCTGCAGAGTGTGTCTTCACCAGTGCAACCTTTGCGGGTTCATTTAGAATAGTTCCCGCATTTTTCACGCGCACCCAGAAGGGCAGATTCATATCCTTCTTACGCGGATCGTCGCCTTCTCCAGCACCTTCTATATAATTTCCGTTTACGTGGTATTCTCCTGATGAATTGAATTCGAATGGCCTGATATAAATGGAAGCCGGCCCTCGCTTGTAGTAATTATTGATCAGATTTATCGGTGCCCTGGGTGTGTGCCCGTCATGTGTCAGGCCGTCTCGAAAATTATATACAACATTATTTCGGAAATCCCCGGGCTTTCCCGCCATATATGGGCTTAAAGAGGGCGATCTTCGCGAATGATGCGCAAAAAGATTATGGTGAATCGAGATATTCCCGCTATTCGGGTATGCACTGATCAGCCCAAAATTGTGCATGCCGCCCTTATCGTGACCTTCAGTATCCGACTCTTCTATCGTGCACCACTGAATTGTAAACTCGGAAGAATAACAGATATCAATTGTCTCGTCATTCGCCCAGGAAAGTGAAAGGTGGTCTAATATGACCCTCTCTGTTCTCGGCATTTGCACTGCGTCGCCAGTATGGCCATATGTTGGTGGTGGTCTGACCCGGATGAATCGAACTATGATGTCATTTAAACGTTTCCCTTCCTCTGGCCGCGCAAGCAGCCGCCCCACAAGCGTAATTCCTGGGCTCGGTGCTGTCTGTCCGGCAATCGTGATGTATGGATGCCGAATCGCCACATCCCCGCGGATCACGCCGCTCACATCGAAGACTACGATCCTGGCCCCCTCTGCCTCGCAGGCGGCCTTAAGGCTCCCGGGCCCCGAACTGTTCAGATTGGTTACTTTTATGACCCTTCCGCCCCGTCCGCCAATCGAAACGGCCCCGAAGCCCTCAGCGCCGGTAAACGCCTCGCCGCCTGCGTTTGCATCTTTCTGTGCCAATGCGGACAAGAGAAGTAATGACGCAAGACCACAGACTGTCATTTTGCTTTTCAAGAAGCGATGTAACACGATCATCGGAGGATATTTAGATAATTGTGCAATAAGGAGTACATTGCAGTTGCAAATTCGCGCTGACGCGCGGCCGTCATTTCATCACTATCGGATGTCGCTAGGTCGCTCCACAAGATAACAATTGCCCCATTTGACTTCCAATACAGGAGTCCGCGCCACGCCGTAATGAATTTCACCGTAATGTTGCTCGAGGTTGAATATCCACCTACCTCATACCAGTAGGTGACAAGACGTTTTTTCCCGTCTTCCCTGATAAGCACTTGCTTGGCCTCAATAGTCCGGCCGGGAGCAATCTCGATACGTATCGGCTTTGCACGATCGTATAGTTTCTGTAAAGTGTAGTGGACAAATTCCTTGTCCTGTCTTTGGAATTCGTAATAGCCGGCCTGAAGATGTACGACGTCACCCGATAGATTGGTATAGGCAACTCGGATTTCGACATCTCGGCCTGGCAACGTCACGATTTTACTTTCAGGACTTTCCATATTGCTGCCCGTCCACCCCGCAAGCCTTAGAGGTAATTGCTCCGTCGGGGCCCCCAAAGGTACTGGTATCGGACTGTATGCGTTGACGAAAATCCCTGCGCCGATAATGATTAATATCGCGCAAGCCCAGGCCCTTCCGGAACGTCTGTCAGTGTCTATTCGATCAGCCAGATTTTCTGGCCGAACTGCCCTGCCTGCAAGTTCGTGCGCGATTCTGCCCGCATCGACATTGTCTTTACAGTTTTGCCTTGGATGGATACCTTCTGCATTCCTGCCTGGCGCCTGTTTCCTGTTCATGATCCAGGCTGCCATAAAGAGGAACCCAAATCCCACGATGGATACGAAATAGCCCTGCAGGATATGGCCGGGCCCGTGCAGGATGCTCCCGCCATGATACACCCATAGCCCTATAATCGCTATGCGCACGGGGTTAGCCAGAATACCGATCAACAAGGACGAGACGACAAGGAAGACTCGTTTGCGCCATGTATTTAGTGTCAAATAGGCAAGCGGAACGGCGAGTGCCGTAATAGACACCAGGTAACGTATTCCGCTGCACGCATTGGCCACCTCCAGCGGCATATTCGGTAGTTCGATGAACTGGACCGTGTGAAATACGGGAATTCCCAACGCGTACAGAATCATAGCGGCAATTTTTGCGCCGAACAGTTGGAAAGGCCAGTGCAGCGGGCTAAACACCACATCCAGTATCAGTGGTATCATCAGAACAAGGTAGCCGAGAGGCAGCAGAAGGGCCCTGAGCATATTAATGCCCAGCAGCATAATAACCAGACCGGGGATTACAACAAGTATTGATAACTGCTGGACTGTTATCATGGCGCCCGTTTTTCCGATCATAAGCATAAGTGCTCCTGCCAATGATACGGCTGACCCGATTGCAATGTTAGGTTTGATATCGATTGCTTTTAGTTTGTCTCTCATGGCGTAGACAAAATAGAGGCTTGCAAATGGAACGATAAAACCATGCGAATAATCATCTCGGCCAGCCCATGTCCTCACAAAAGAGATTATGGTGTCATAATATACAAATACAAATGCAGCGACCAGGAGCAAAACACTCAACGGGCCGGTATTTGATAGGCTGCAATATTGAGTTAGCTTAGACATGCCTATGATGTTTCTTATAGAATTTTGTATTGGCTTATGTCAGGCAAGCGATTACTTCAAATCATAGAAAGCTTAAAGAAAACCTGCGGAGAGAATCCAGGAGGCGTCGAATCTCATAACTCCTTTACTGGGAATTGATTTTTTCAATTTGATTTCTCTTCTAGTCCAAGGTGAACTCTGTTTTCCAATCACCCGTGTCGGAAAGTATAGGTTGGTTTTTCTTGTCGAATACATAATCGCCCATAATCAGGTAGTCCATCTCCGTGCGCATAAAACAGACATAGGCATCATCCGGGGTGCACACTATGGGTTCACCACGAACATTGAAGCTCGTATTGACGATAACGCCATAGCCGGTTAATTTCTTGAAAGTGTTTATAAGTTGCCAATACCTGGGGTTGATATCCCGGTTGACACTCTGTATTCTTGCCGAATAATCAATATGTGTAATTGCAGGCAGATCCGAGCGGGTAAAATATAGACGATCATAGAGACTCCATTCATCGTAATCAGATGGTGTAGAATTCCTCTTCTCTTCTTTCACTGGAATCACGAGAAGCATGTATGGAGAGGGGCGATTAATTTCAAAATGTTCTGAAACGTCCTCTTCCAGTACAGTCGGTGCAAATGGCCTAAATCCTTCTCGATATTTGATCTTCAAATTCATTTTTTTTTGCATCGCTGGGTTGCGTGCATCGCCGAGGATGCTACGGTTACCCAGCGCTCGGGGACCAAATTCCATTCTACCCTGAAACCAGCCAATGACATGCCCTTCGTCCATCTTCTCTGCGATAACACGTGCCAACTCATCGAAATTCTTATATAATCTAGCAACTGCCTCGAACTTCCTAATTGTCTTTCGAATATGGTCGTTGGAATACTCTGGACCGAGAAAAGCCCCTTTCATGGAATCCGGCTGCACCCCCAGCTGTCTTTCTTTGCCTTCCTTTATATGCCAGACGGCGTATGCTGCGCCGAGGGCGCCACCGGCATCTCCAGCTGCCGGTTGTATCCAGATATCCTCGAAGGGGCCTGATTTGATTATTTTTCCATTGGCAACACTGTTCAAAGCCACGCCTCCGGCCATCACCAAGTATCGGCTTCCGGTGAGACTCTTGGCAGATTCGCATATCTTCAAAACAACCATTTCCGTGGCCTGTTGGATCGCTAATGCCATGTCCATGTATTCCTGTGATATTTCGCTTTCACTCTTTCTTGGAGGTATTCCAAAAAGCTTCTTCCATTTTTCTTCGCAGACCATTTTCAATCCAGTAGCATAATCAAAATAATCCATATTTAGAAGTACGGACCCATCTTCGCGGATGTCGACCAGATCTGTGAGTATTTTATGCTTGAAATCTTTTGTCCGTGTAGAATTCGGGTTTCCGTATGGTGCGAGGCCCATCAATTTGTATTCACCACTATTTACTTTGAATCCAGTATAATACGTGAACGCCGAATATAGCAGTCCGATGGAATGTGGAAATCTAAGCTCCTTAAAGATTTTTATATCCTTCCCCTTCCCATGCCCAATGGTCGTTGTAGCCCACTCTCCAACACCATCAATTGTTACAATCGCAGCCTCTTCAAATGGCGAAGGATAGAAGGCACTGGCGGCATGGGACAAATGGTGTTCCGGAAAGTATACAGGGATTTTGCCGTCGCCTAATACGGATAGTTGCTCCCGAAGAATATTTCTCATGAACAATTTTTCTTTGATCCAGGCCGGTATCGCCGAGGAGAAACTCTTTATCCCCCTCGGTGCGAAAGCATGGTATGTTTCAAGGAGCCGTTCAAATTTCAGCAGTGGCTTGTCGTAGAATGAGACAGCCATAAGTTCGTTATATGCAACTCCAGCTTCGTCCAGCACATAACGAATTGCATGGATAGGAAAACTTGAGTCATGCTTTTTTCGAGTAAATCTTTCTTCTTGCGCGGCTGCCAATATATCTCCGTTTACAAGAAGTGCTGCAGCGCTGTCATGATAGAACGCAGATATACCAAGTATGGCATTTTTCATAACTTCACCGTTTTTTCAAAAGGGGAATGTTGCATCATGAACAATGATTCTGAATTGCAATCCCTGCTCGAGATCGCTGCGTCTATACGTATAGTTGATATATAACTGCCGTCCAAATCAAGAACAAAATTGGGTTAGAACAGAGTGTAAATGAATGGCGCGATCGCGGAGCCGCTTGTAAGTATAATTAAGGCCCCGAAACCGAGAAGAAGCAATATGATTGGGAGAAGCCAATACTTTTTTCGCTGCAAGAAAAAATCAATCATGTCTTTCAGAAAGTCCATTGTATTTCTCCATAATTAGAAAGGCTTGATGATGTCTTCTGGTCTATAGGTTATATTTCTATCATCCATTACTGATTTTCGCCCTTTTTTAAATTGCCTTAGCTTTAGAGTATCTTTTTTAAATATACGTCTTAGCACGCCAACTGGCATAACTACGCCATAGAACAACAGACAGAGAATAATTTTTGAGACATATGTCCCAACATGTTGTGATAATCCAAACCAGATTTTTGCCAACGGTCTTAATATTCCTGGTACTGTCATTGTAATAACTAAAATAGTAATGGCAAGAATAGGAAGGCTCTCATTTTCAAATACAAATTCCAATATTAGTATTAATAACACAAAAGCCATGCCTGCGTCTTTGCATTGGCTTATAGCCATTTTACCATTTATTAAGTTTTTTAAAGCCCGTGTCATATATCTTTCCTGTTTTTTACAAAATGATACTTAGATTAGACACCTTGACCAATCCTGTTCTCGTAGGCTGGTGACAAGACAACCTATGGCAAATTACCTCCGCAGCTGATTACAAAAGCAGCTGCTTCATCTTTTTTAATGAGAATATGTGATTTTTTCAAGGTGGGGTAAAAGAATTTGCGAAAATTTTGTGATACCCACTTCACTGTAGTGGACAGGGTCAATGAACAATTCATGTTCATGACCAAACTCGTGATACATATCTACAAAATAGACATTTTCTTTCTTTGCTACCTCCCGAATAGCATTGTTATAGAGGATAATGTGGTTTTCTTCACCGTCGAACATAAAACCGCTCATGCTGTGAGGCTGAGTTAATAAGATCAATATAATATTATTTTTTTTGCATATCATGTCGATGTGAGTAAGGTTTCTTTTAAAATAAAATAGCCCCTTTTCAATATCATTCTTGAAATTAACAGACCTTTTTTCTGCAAGCATTTGTGGTAACCCGAGCCGAGTTAATAACCTGGATTGATATAATAACCCTGATAATGATATCCCTGTTAACAACTCCGGATTCATGAAATATTCTTGCATGTACTTATTTGAATAATCTCCTGTAGCACCGTCAGAAAAATAATTTACTGTTCTATCGTTGATGTTATGCATCAGAATAATAATGTCAGGTTTAAACTCTAGTATCCGAAATTGAATATTAATTAGACTTTGTGCAGATGAATAAGCATCTCCACCTGCATTCAATACTTCGTATTTTTTTCCCCCTGACCTACTCATAAGTAATCTTTCTAATTCAATTGAATAATCAATGCCAGTCCTTCTGAACGGTACTTCATTCACTGTAGTAGATCCTCCAACCGCTATTATCCTAATAACATCTGGAGCCTTTTTTACTGCAATAACCTCCTTCCTGTTTTTAAACATCCCATTCTGTGAATCAATCATTCTAGGAGGAGGATAATCATAGCTTGTTATCCATGGGCAGATAAACGTTTTTTCGCGAAAAAATGATTTTCCTTCCATAAATAAATGAGCATATGTGCGAATCCCTATCTCACCTATGAAAAAAAGCAGTAAAAGCACAACTGTATTTATTAATAATATTTTACTTATTTTGAATACCCATTTCATTTATTCTGAATCAACTTTCGGTTATTTACTTTTTACTACGATATACTTTTTACACCAGTCTCATTTACAGTCAGCGAAGGCTTCTTCCCCAAGTAGATAGGCCAAACGAATAAGACGACGCATGTATAAATCGTGAGTATAATATTTCACCACGAGTTCCCTGCCCTTCTCTCCCATCTTTCTGCATTTATCCTTATCAGCCCATAGTTCAAGAATCCTTTTTCTTAATAAATCTATATCCCCTGTTGGTACTGTGTACCCTGTTTCACCTTCGATGATGTAGTCCATTGCAGAAATATCATCTACAGCGATAAGGGCTTTTCCATGCCACATGGCATTGCAAAAATTTGCCTCGCCACCACCTTTGAGTCCGGTCGAAAAGAGCGGCATTACAACAAACCTTGAACCAGCCATCAGTTTGGCAAACGAGGGCTCACTGGCTCCCAAAGGAATAACATTTGGTAAATCACCAATTGCACTCCGCACTACTGGATTCGTTGCGCTTATAATTACGGTTACGTCTGTATCTCGTACTGCCTCTACAAGTGTTTTATAATCACGTTTTCCGTTGCCTCCTGCAAAAATGTAAGAGAGTGTGGGAACATGTCTGGGAGCCCATTGCGAATGGTTTGCCTTATATGGTAAAAAAATAAACAAGTCTTTTGGAAGATTGAATTGCTCTGAATAATTTCGAATTTGTTTTCGCGACCAGACGGTGGCCAAACGACATCCTAGAAAACACCTTTTGGCAAAATATTTCTTTAATTTCGTTTTAGGTTCAATATGACTGTCCCAGTATAGAATCGTTTTTTTTCGTAAATATAAATAGTAATTCAAAATACATATATAATCTCCTACCGGGCTGCTTCCATTCGCAATGATAACTGTTTTATTGTCCGCTTCCCAAAGGACCTGAAATGCCCAAATCAATTGGGACAGGTTCCTCCAGGACGAACACCACCTGCTTATCCTTCCCTTTTTAACTTCTTCAACTTGTCCCAGTCCTTGTGTATGTTTTTCCATAAAATGTTCTACATGCGTAACAAGTCGTATTTGATTATTTGCACATATAAATTCAGACCTGTCCAATATCCTCCAGTCGCGCTGGGCATCTACAATTGTCATGATCCCCACCATCGTGATTACAGTTCTTTGCAATTATTTGTTCAGAGAATAATACGCATCACATGTGCAATTGTTAGATAGCATAATATTGATGAATACTGATGAATATTTATAAATACCCTATCAGAGCCGTCTATCTGTTTTGACCCATGTTTTATCTTTCAGCTCAAATACGCCCTTAATAGTTACAACTAACTTCCAAAATAGAAACAATGGGATATAAGCGAGCGATATCCATGTCTTTACAGATGGTTTTGATAGCGCAAATGCATAAAGACAATAGATGACTTGTGCTAACACCAATACAGCAGACGTATTTCTGAGCCATATATACCGGACGTCAATCCATGATAAGAAGACAAGTATAAAAAAGGTTCCAATTGTCCATATTAACAACATTGAATACGACGGCAACAGTAATTCTATTAGAGCATCGAGCGCAACGATGCTTTTATTCATTACAACTCTTTTAATGATATCCTTATAGTAGTCGAACAGAACTCCAAGTTGACCTTTAAGCCATCTTTTACGCTGTGTCTCACCATGCGATAATGCAGTCACGGCATGTGAATATATAATAGCATTATGTTCGTAGTTGACTCTATGACCGTTCAGAAGTAGCTTTACAAAATATTCCCAATTTTCCGTTATTGAATAAGCATTCCATCCATACTTTTCTATAATGTTACGGGAAAAACACATACCGTTACCCATTAACGGGCATGATAACTTTAGCTTTTCCTTTACTGCATAACGCATCTTGAATTTTAGAATACCTGGCAACACTGCTAGCCGTGTAAGCCAACTATCTCTCGGATTCATAATATCAAAATAACCCTGAATGGCCTCTGCTCCTTTATTGAGTTTCGCATTCATGGCTTTTAGAAAAGCACTGTCGATCGTAGTATCGGCATCGATGATTACATAAGCATCGTATTCATCTTTAGCAATTTGCCGTAATGCCCAATCTAAAGCATAGGGCTTGCCTCGATTGCTCTCGTCTTTTCGTATTAAGCACTTGATTCCCCTTTCAATAGCAATATCTGCAGTCTGATCAATGCAATTATCTGCAACAATAATTAGTTCTGTGTATTCTGCAGGATAGTCGATATTTGATGCACTTTCTATCAATCTTCCGATAAGCAGTTCTTCATTATGCGCAGGAATTATGACAGCAAAACTGTTCAGCTTTTTATCTTCTTCTGTATTACCTTGACCGTTTTTGCATTTCAGGAAAAAATGCCCCAGAAAAAACAAAACATTGTAAGCAACAAATGCACCGGATATAATTACACTTATGATTAGAAATACCAACAAGATGTATGATAGCATATTAACATCTTCCTAAATCACGTAATTTTCTCACGAGTTGGGTAATTTCTTGCTGATGTCTTGGCTCTCTATTGTCTTAATAACTTCTTGTAGCCTCGCCACATTATATTTTTCCGATGCGAATATGGAACAGACATCAATGGGATTCTTTTGGTGAAATATTCTCTTTTGTATTATTTTTAGTATTGGTGCACTCATTGCGAGTATCCAAAAGGGCAGCCAAAGTATTTTTAGGCCGGGGCGGTCTCGCTTAATAAGATCCACAAGTTCCTGACGTCTATGGGGGTCAGGCTCTATTACATTGAGTAAATCGGGCAATGCATCAAAATGTTCAAGATAGTTACCAATGATGTGCACAGCCAATTTTACATCGCATACACTAATCCTGCTTTTTTTATCGCCAACAACCACAAATAGAGAGCCTACTTCTTTTCCAAGACGACCGGGTGGCTGAAAATAGCTATAATCAACCAACGGACCTAGTCGAATGATCTTAGCTTTTAAGCCTAGTATCGCTTGCATCTCCAGCACATACTTTTCTGCCTCGGCTTTTGCCCATACATAGGGGCCGCGGCTGAAGTTCCCCGATTCCAATTGAGTATTTTCATCAATAACCCCACCTGATTTCAGAACGGCTATGCTACTGATATAAATGAATTTATTAATTTTTGCCCGTCCGCATGCCTCGAGGAGATTAATTGTAGCCTTCACTGTATTGATGTTGTGCATCTCTAATGAGCCGGCGGTTTCCGCCGCGCAGTGGATAACGGCATGAACATTCTCCAGATACTTCAGATCGATCTCTCCTGATAGATCAAGTACCACGTACTCAACAGTGGGAATTCTCTGAGAGTAGGGGGGGTTCTTTCTTGTTACCACTCTTACAAACCAACCGGCCTGTAATATATATCTTACAACATTCTTCCCAAGAAATCCTGTGCCGCCTGTTACTAAAACAGTACCCCGTGTTTGATTCTCTGAACGTTCAACCTTTTCCTCACGCTCAAGTCTGGCCCTTGCTTCTTCCTCGAACTTATCCTCTTCTTTTTGAATCGAAATTGCTAACCTTTCGCAAAGATCAACTGTATGTATCACCGATTCTCGACTTATTGGCGTGGGTTTCTTTTCAACAATGCTTCGATAGAACGCCTCTATTAATACAGATAAACCATGATAACTTTTATCCTTTGATGTAGCAAGCTTGAGGAAGGCTTTTGTCGTGTTTGTCACAATCTGACTCGCCTGCTTGTATGGGTTTATGATCATCGATACCGCAGAGGCGCCTGATCCAAGAAGTGCCGTGACTGTTCCTCGGACGAAGTCCAGGTAAAGTGATCCGTTTGTACCCGTTATTTTCACATAAGACTCAACGGGTCTTCCCCTTAAGGTAACGACAAGCATTCCATAAATTTCACCATGTTTAATGATAGCCCTTATTTCACCCCTTCGCGACACTATATAATTGCAGATTGCGGTATTGTCATTTAATGAAGCATCTTCACACATTCTGATATAATGAATTAATAAACATACTGGATGAGGAAGGATATCAATCAACTGTTCGACTGCTGTTATGGACCTTCTTGTCGGATTAAAGGAGAAATAGCTTTCAATATGCACTATTCTCCCCACTTGAGGTATAAGAGATTGAGCCATGTATACGGGATTTTCAAAAAGTAACTGGTGGCCTGCGCAAAGACTTAAGTTCTTCTCAGAGGCCAGCTTGTATAGTACCTCCGCTTCCGTCCTATGAAGAACAACTGGCTTCTCAACATAAACATGTGCACCTTGCATAAGGGCCAATCTGGCAAGGTCAAAATGCGTTGGTGGCGGAGTCACAATATGGACAACATCCGGCGATGCTTTGTCAAATAGTTCATTTGCATTTCTGAACACAGGTATTTTAGTCCCATTTATCGTCACCATCGATTCGCCTCGAATCATTGGATCTGCTATTGCTACAATATTTGCCAATCTATTGAATACAATACTCCTCAAATGATGGACGCCCATTCTTCCTCTACCAATAAGCGCAACATCGAGGAGTTCGTTATCTTGTCCGGATCTACTGTCTGTGTCGAACTTACACTCTTTTTTCATAGTGCCGAATACCATTATGCAGATATACGTATTTCATTTTGAAAGACTATCCAAAGAGTGAATGCAAAATAATATTGATAGACTAACCCATTGTAGATATGCTGGCGCATAAACAATTAATTTCTTTGCTAATATGTTGGGATTATAGCTTTTTAGATTTTAATTGATTATCCTTAAACTGGTGGGATAGCTGAGTGGTGCATCTGAAATACCGATATAGGTCGACTGAATTTAAACACAGCGACACATTAAAGTGCGCATAGTTCTCTTCAGGGTCGCATTGCCGTTTCGCCATAGGTCGAACAACACATTCTCAACGGCGACAGGCACGGAGTCGAGCGTCGGAAAGTACCGATTATGGGTTGCCATCCTCCGTGTCAGTTTCCAGACCCGCTCAATGGGGTTGAGATCCGGGCTGTAAGGCGGCATGAACAACAAAGTAAAGCTCTTTTTGCATTTGTCGCGCCATGTCCGGTGCAGGCGGGCATGATGGTAACGGACATTGTCCAGGATCACCACGACCCGGCGCCCGGCACGGTTGGAGAGCCGCCGCAGCTTTTTCAGAAACACGAAGAACGTGTCAGCGTCGAACCGGTGAATTTCACGGCTGTACACGAACTTCCCATCCCGGATGCGGACGGCTCCAAAGTAGCCGATGCTCTTCCGGGTCGGGTGGTGCAACAGAACGGGGTCCTTGACCTCCGGCGGCACCCACATCCGACAGGCCGAGCCGTGCTGCTCGAACCGGACCTCATCGTGTGCACAGAGATCCACCGTGCCGGCCCGGGCCAGGGCGCGCAGTTTTTTTATATGCCGCCTGCAAGGCGTCTTTCTGAGAAACGTCTGAGGTGGAACCACATTCAAAGGATTCTTCAAAATATACTGCGGCATGGGTATCGCTGATAAGGTCATATATCCCACAAACACTAATCACATCGCAGGCAAGCGTTCAAACAACTGAAATAAGCAAATATTTACGCTTTTGCTAATACTGGTATAATTTTCAATTCTTCCGTTTCTTTCTACTGCAGGATTTTTAGCCCTGTGGGTGCTGTTGGTGCAGACGTTTGAGACCCTTCTACGAAGCCTGCTGGCGGACCTATATAAGTATTGCTGATAACGAGATTGTCAAGCATCACGTAATTGTTCGCATCTGCCGTATGTGTTCCGTTGTAAAAGCCACCAATTATCTGCAGAAAATCATATGCTGCACCTGAAGAGCTCGATAAAGGCCGGGACACATATAGTCCTCTCAAAGCGCCATCTTGAGTGTAAATGTAAACATTATTAACTCTTGCATGTGTATTATATTCCATTTCAATCGATATCCATTTGTTGTGATAACTGGTACTTTTAAAGCCATCATAGCAATTTGGTACTGTGCATGATCTACCGCCACACTGATAGGTGCAGTCATTATCTTCACAAGCACCAAATGAATAATAACGAGAACACACTGATTCATATGGCATACGTTCAAATATCACCATAGGACGAGGATATGAAGTATCTTGATCCCAAGCAACTATAAATTTGTTCTGCCTCATATCTGACGTGGACTCGTATGCAGGGCCAATTTTTACAAGAACTCTTACATTCAATCGGCCTGTTGGTGGAATGGCGAAACCACCCACGCCAGAATATCTCCCATTGTCTGCAGGCGCCGCTACTGTAGGCGGTGTAAATTTCGCGCATCCGCCTGAATAGCATCCCGTTGTGACATGTGCACAGGTGGCGTTGTTCACTACATAGCATAAATTTGATGTCCACGAATTATCATCAAAATTAAGCATGTATGGATATGTTGTTACCCTAACATCAGCATATCCCATCGTTGCTAAAGACACAACAAATACACCTGTTATAATAAATACTCCGAATATTCTATTCATATAGCATCTCCTTCCTAATTGGTAAGCAACATTTACTATGTCAAAGTAGTAGTTTCTTGTTAAGGAATTGTGATTTACTGATAACACATTTACATAACTGCACAAAGATGTTGTATTCGTTTTTCTATTTGAATTTATAATAATTTTTATCAATAGTCTGCCCCGAACTGATTCGGGCGGACAACAGATGACCCAGGAAAGGACTGTCTTTGCGTAGCTGCTTCAGCATTTTCTACGCTACTAGTATGAAAAATGCGTGCGCCGCTACAGCTGCATTTACCGGATCGTCACTACCCCTGCTATGACCAGTTGCAGTGCCTTGTCTTTGCACAGCTCACTTATTGGTAGCGCCCGCGGGTACGCGAGACATACGTGAACACGCATCACAAAAAGAGCTGCTATATCGGCTTCAGGATCCCGGTGTTGCGCATAATCGGGGCAAGTACCAGCGAGCTACGCGATTGCCGGATCTATAAAGTTTCTGGACACCATCTGATTGCGATGACCCGTCTCACTGCCGAAGCTAAAAGTATTAGATTCGAACTGCTCTATGCCTTGGGCCTCGGTGTTTCGTTTTCTCAAAACCCCGCAGGATATCAGCAGTCTAATAGGACGACAGAGCGACATCTCTCTTTATACTCCTTCAAAAATACTCATTTCTTTGCTCAGCCCTCGATTTTTCCATCAAAATGAAAAATCACAGCATAATATCGGTTGTTTGAATAAAATCTTGAATCTACGAATACTTAAGTACTATTTTAAATAATTTTTTATAAATAATCGAGACGTATATTTAAGCAATGCCTATGCCAGCAAAAAACAATTTTTTATTATGCTCTAATGTTAATAGATATTAATATTATTGAACCTCTTATCTATATTTACTGAATTACAGAAGGTGCAGGGTTTAACCTTCACTGCTTTTAGCAATTTGCGCCTAAAATATATATAATATTGATGATATGATGATTAGAAAAACACTTCACTATTCTTCTTGTACTTTAACCGATTCATTCTGAGTTAACATAGTTTTGTTTACATTTTCTGGGTGATCATGCGAGGTGAGAACCGCAGATAGAGACCACGATGTTGATCCGCAAGCGGACGAGCCTGACCCCATTTCAGAGGCAGCAGATTAACAAGTCTTGCCACGAATACCAGAAGAAGGTCAGCGATCTGGCCGCGGAGCACCGCGTATCCCGTCCCACGATTTAAAAAATCCTCGGGTGTGGGTCGGCCAACGGGACTTTACTGTTTAGAAGAGCGTCAACAAACGGTTCCGCTGCTTAGAGTGCGGCATCAAGCGGCACGCCAAGTCGAAGCGAAATTCGAGACGAAGTTAAAGAGCCAAGCTGAGTGGTACAACAAGGACTGCACAGGGCAGATGCTCCATGGCGACATGTAGCACCTGCCTCTGCTGGAAAGCCAGAAGGCGACGGAGCGCCGGGAATACCTCTTTTTGGCCATCGAAGACTTCTCCCGGGAACTCTACGCGACCATCCTGCCGGACAAGACGCAGATCTCACCACAAGAACCAAATATCTTTCAAGACCTTTATTGAACAGGTCCTAGAGGAATGCACCTATAGCATCGAGCAGTATTATACCGACAAAGGCAAGGAGGTACAGAGGGGATCCGTAGAACCACGCGCTCATGACGTTCTGTGCGAACGACATGGTCGTGTAGCGCTTCACCCGGGTATGCACCCCCGAAACCAACGTCATACATGAAGCTCTGGCACGACAATACCCGGTTCGATTCCTAGGTGCATCTAAAATAGTAACTTAAGTTGTAAAACTTAGGATCTTCCCGGACAGTCAGTTCCTCTCCGGGGCAAGGTTCTAA
>CAZJMW010000020.1:0-18224 GCA_964547375.1 uncultured Dehalococcoidales bacterium
CTGTTTCATAACCTATCCGCTTGTGGCAACACAGAGGCCGGGCTATTCAGACATAATAAATGGGGTCACTGATTATGCAATAATAAAACAAAGATATGCAAAATATGTCATTTAAGGAGTCTATGCGTCACGATTATCCGTTAAGTAATAAGGCGGTTGTCTTTGATGTCGGTGGCTATCGTGGCGAGTGGGCCCAAATAATCTACGATAGATATAAGTGTGAGGTCTATTGTTTCGAGCCCATATTTCAAATAGACAACCCCAATATTATGGTTTTTAAGTTCGGAGTGGGGGTATCACGACATTCACCCCGCTGATGGTTCTATATTGTATGGCTATATGCAGAGCGAGAAGTATTTCAGCCATTGCCGTGATTTAATTCTTTGGCACTTCGAGATGATACCGCAATCGGATAGGGATATGAAGGATATTGTTTGTGTTCACGTCCGCAGGGGAGATTATGTTAAATCGGCGCTTCACTATAACTTAGGCCACGACTATTACGAGGAGGCGATGAGGATAATGGGCGGCACTCCGGTTATATTTACCGATGATGCAGAATACTGTAAGAGGGAGTTTCCCGGGATTGAAGTTGTTTCCGGCGATGTATTCCACGACTTCTATCTGATACGGCAATGTAAGAAGTTTATTATTGCCAATTCATCGCTGAGCTGGTGGGCCGCATGGCTGTCAGGAGGTGATGTTGTGGCACCGAAGAGGTGGTTTGCCGGAAAGAATGCCGGGCTTAATGTGTCTGATCTTTATTGCGAGGGGTGGAAGATACTATGAATTGCTTTCTGGTAACGACCTACCCCCGCCCCATCAGAACCTTCGCCCATATACTCGAAAAGTTCCCCTGTCTCGATGATGTGAATCGCGATGTGAAAGTTGACATACCAGGAACAGGCGTGCTGTGCTATCATACCAATCTGATAAAGGTGCGCTATGCTGATTTCAGACTTGCCAATATGGCCGACTTGTGGTTTGCGAAGCTGTGCATTAACCAGGGGGTTGATGTGTACTGTATAGCTCATAAGAAGGGATACCTCACATACCAGAATCCGCAGGAGACTATCTGGCAGGTAGCGAAAGAGGCTGAGTTCAAGGTGCAAACCGAGATTCTTAAAAGTATATTGTAGGTTGCTTGTCCCTGTTATAAGTTGCATACAAACAAAAAAATGTTTAACTTTGCATCGTGAAATTTAAACAAAAGGGGTTTTGCAAACATCAAAATTGAAGAAATGGCTAAAGGACCAGGTAAAGGGAAGACCAATAATCCCAACGGCAGGCCACCGGGGATAGTCAACAGGACTACTAAGGAGGCGAAGGAGTTGTTTGTGGGCATAATCAACGGGCAGGTAGATTATATTGAAGAGGCACTTGGCAAGGTATTAAAGGAGAATCCAGCCAAGTACCTTGAGATAATGTCGAAGCTCTATCAATATGTGATGCCCCGCCATATTGATGTTAAGTCAGATGATAAGCCGATAACGGGACTAACGGTAAAATATGTCGATGCTACAAATAACGGGCAGTAAGGTTCTTCGAGACATCAATAGCACGGACAAGAAGATAGTTGTACTTGAAGGAGGGGCCAGGAGCACTAAGACCTGGTCAGTGTTCCAGTGGATCATCACCAACTGCTTTTTATATACGGGCGAGAAATACACGATAGGCCGGCTCAAGATGACTTGGGTGCGGCTTACTTTATTAGAGGACTTTTACGCCATGTGGCAACTATACAAGCTGCCTATTACTCCTGAATATAACCCTAACAGGGCTGATCAGACGTACTATCTTAACGGCAATCAAATAACATTTGTTGGATTAGATGAGCCGCAGAAGCTACACGGCCGGACACAGGAATACGCATGGGTAAATGAAGCGATGGAAATATCGGAAAAGGACTTCACGCAGATAGCCATCAGGACAAAGAAGCGGATATTCCTCGACTACAACCCATCTGCTGAGACGCACTGGATATATGACAATGTTACTTCGCGAGACGACTGTGACTTCTTCCATTCCACGATGCGCGACAACCCGTTTCTCGAGAAGTCGATAATAGACGAGCTGAACAGACTGCAGGGCACGGATCCTATTGCTTATAAAATTTACAACCTCGGACTGAGGGCGCAACAGAAGGGGCTTGTATTCTCTAATTGGTCTATTGTCAGGGATTATCCGCCAGATGTTAAGACTCTTGGGTATGGCCTTGACTTTGGATATACCAACGACCCCACTGCAATAATAAGAGTAGGGCTGTTAAATGGCGAGCTATGGGTTCATGAGGTTGTGTATGAGAGGGGTCTTGTCAATGTGCCGATAACCGACAGTTCGGGCAAGATAGCTAAGAACATCTCTGACAGGCTGCGGGAGAAGGGTGTTAATCGCAGTGATGAGGTGTATTGTGATGCTGCCGAAAGGAAGTCTGTGCAGGAGTTATACGCCTCGGGGTGGAATGCACATGGCCCCACGAAGGCTCCGATAGTGTACGGGATAGACATCCTGCAACGCTATAAAATAAACATCACCGAGGCGAGTGTCAACACTATCAAAGAGTTCCGTAACTATAAGTGGGCAGTAGATAAAGAGGGTGAGCCGATAACACCACCTAAACCCATTGATGAGTGGAATCACGCCATCGACGCTATGAGATATCTGGCTGTCGTAAAATTATCAAGAAGGCAGTTGGGGCCTCGAAGGATTAACTAAAAAGTAAAAACAAGAGGCGGGAGCTGTGTGTAAAATAAAATGCTATGGCTGGATATAGAAATGCAACATTTACTGTTGGAGATAATGGATCTCTGATTTGGCATAAGGTAAGGTGCTCGAAATCGAGGAGGCCATCTTGTAATAGCAGGATAGATGTTAGCGATATTAGGACTGCTATATTTAATCGGGACGGCAATAGGTGCGTTTATTGCGGCTCTGAACAGGATCTGCACTTAGACCATGTAATGCCAAAGTCTATATTCCCATGGCATGATATTTATAATATAGTTACTGCTTGTAAAAAATGCAATTATAAAAAGGGCAAAAGAATATTAATGGAGCCCCATTTGTCGTCCATAATGGCATATTTAAAAACAGCAAATAGGCGTTTTGATAGCAATATTGCTATTGAATATAGGAATAGGCTATCTCAATACTATACGGTTGTGTAAACAAAAACAAAATTAAGAGCTATGAAATTAGGAGTATCGATGATTGTTAAGAACGAGGCCGAATGTATTGAAAAGTGCCTTGATTCAGTTAAGGGAGCTGACGAGATTGTGATAGTTGACACGGGCAGTGAAGACAACACAATAGAACTGTGCAAGAAGTACACGGACAAGATATATGAGTTTCCGTGGTGCGATGATTTCTCTGCTGCCCGCAACGAGTCGCTGCGCAAATGTACAGCCGACTGGATAATAATCATAGATGCTGACGAGCAACTTATCGACTCTGTTGACTCAATAAAGACGATGATACGTGGTGACTTTATGAGGAAGTACAAGGCTGTTAACTTTATTGTTAACACGAAGACCGAAAAGACGAAGTCTATACGCATGGTTCGCAATGACCCGCAGATACGTTGGGAGCAGGAAGCGCATAATGTTCTTGTCTTGCGGGACGGGAGACCACTGACGGGAGACGAGGAGAAAGACCTCGACATAGGTAACTCGGCATTGCGTGCTGTGGCTTATAATTCGCATCTATCAATAAAGAGCGACTACTCCAAGGCTCACTTTTTGGATCCAGACAGGACCTTCAGGATACTGACGAAGATGCTTGCGCGTAATCCCAGTCACGCGAGGGCCACCTATTATCTCGCAAGGGAGTATATTAACAGGTGTATGACTTCGACCGAGGACTCCGATGGCTGGCATAACAATAATAAGAAGGTCATCGAGTTGCTTGAGAGATATGGTGAGTTGAGCCACGACAAGGACTGGACTAACCTACTTGCCGATGGGTATCATCTCTTATCCCTTGCCTATGCTGGTGAAGGGGACTGGTGGGGTGGTGTTAATGCGGCGTTGAAGTCGTTTATGATACTACCTACCTACAAGGCCCCGCTATATTACTTGTCTATTGCGATGAATGACCCGCCGAAGGGGATGCACAAGATGCCCGAACACGCACGTTTTTGGCGCTATCTGTATGATAGGGCGACCAACGCAGGTGTGGCGCAAGAGAGAAAGGTGGAGCAGAATCCTTAACAAAAAAAAAAAAAGACTATCTTTGTAAAAATTTTGTTTAACAAATTGGTACTAATTTAAAACAAAAACAAATGGGAAAAACAGTATGCTGCCCGGCTCCCACAGCACTTGGAAATGTGGTTACATCAACAACTGACTGTCCTCTGGAGCTTGGACAAATCGTAAAACTTATTTTCTGGCGCAGGGGTAATGCCCTTGATGCCGTTGCTTCGGCCACTGTCAGCACTGTCTTTACGGCCTACCTGACAGCTACGGATGATACCAAGATGCTTGTCACCCCGTTCTTAACTTGTGTCATACCTCCTTCTGAGGCACGCGAGGCCGGTAGTGGATCAGAGGTTCCAAACGGCATCCCGAAGGTTATAGGGGCAACGGCTCCGAAGGCTGAGGGTATAATCTGGCAGGCTGGGCAGGATGTTATAGCAGCCATGAAGGAGTTGTCCTGCGAACATCTTGATGTTCTATTCATCAATGAGGCCGGTCAGTTGGGATATAATCTTGACGGTACTGCCGTTAAGGGATTCCCGATAGACTCCCTTTTCGTGGCTGATGTTGGTGTGGGCAGTTTCGATGAGGGGACGCGTAATCCGTATTCGTTCTATCTGAGGCCGAATTGGAGTGATGGTCTTCGTTTGACCGCAGCCACTACATTCTTACTCGACAGCGTCAACTCATGATAACGCTTGTATGCGGTGATCAGGAATGGGAGGTATCGTTGGAAAGGGCAGCAGCGATACTGAAGGTTCAGAAAGCCATAGGTGGCAGTTGGGCATTACCAGACAATTATACATTAAGGGATGGCATTATCGTTAGAGCAGACACGGTTGCTGGTCGAGGAAAAGCCTCGAAAAAAAGAGATAGCGGCAGGGATTTGGCATCACAGCAGGCTTCGCTTCCACACGGAGACGACACTTCGGAAGGAGAATCTTAGTGGTTACTATCGGGAGTTTCTATCCTGGATAGGGTCAGAGAAGCCCGAGCTATTGCCGAAGGATAAGATAGAGAGGTTTACTCAGCTCATAACTTGTCCGCTTCCCACGGTAGAGCTTACGGAGGCTATCTCCGTGGCTCTTTCTCGTGTCTTTGATGCGCAGGATGCCTTCTACCGTTACGACCTGGATGATGATATACTTGCCGACTGGGATGAATACCGTGATGATGATTTCTGGCGAGTACACGGCATAGAGGCTATGATGAAGGCTATCGACTCAGTATGGGTGGTAAGCTACAATGGAGAGGGTGATCCTGAAAATATGCTCATCGACATCAGTAACGTCATAGACGTGGCAGTTGAAGAAGGGGGTGAATGTAGCTATGTTATTTTCTCGCTTGGTGGCAATCTCTACGTGTACGATGATGAGGCCATCCGTGTCTATGAGTTTGAGTCCGGCAAGATGGGTGCTGTTGTTTCTGAGTTTGAGCATGGGTTGGGATATTGTCCTGCGAGGATGTTCTGGAGTGAACTTATATCGAAAAAGAACAGGATAAATCACAAAGCACCCCTGACGAATGTACTTGGGGATTTGGACTGGTTGCTTGTCCATTCGGTATTTAAAAAGTACATGGATATTGCCAACAGTTTCCCGATACTCGCCTCGTATGTTGGTGGTGGCGACTACCAGGATATGACGGTAGAAGATAACATGGGGCGCACGGCGGGGGAAAATAAAACACAGGGTAGTGCGTTCGTAGGTCCGGGGACGATACTTTCGATGCCTACGCCACTTGAAGGACAGCCCGACTTGATGAATAATCCCGTTAAGTGGATAACACCTGATGTCACGACCTTGCAGTTTCACGTGGCGGAGAGCGACAGGTTGAGATCCAATATCTATTTATCTGTTGTAGGTGTTGACGGGGAACAAAGTAACGATCAGGCTAAGAATGAGAAGCAGGTGATGGCATCGTTCGAGAGCCAGAGTAATGTGTTGAAAAGGATAGCACGCAACTTTGAGCTGGTCAAGGCATTTGCCGACAAGACCATCATTAAATTGAAATATGGCATAGACTGTGAACCAGCGATTGATTTTGGTTCGAGGTTCTTTCTGAAGACGACATCTGACATAGTTTCAGATATGGAGGATGTTAAGTCGAGTGATATAATATATGATGCGCTACACGCGGAGCTTATAGAGATAAAGTTCCGTAATGATACAGCGGGCAGGACGAGGGCAGAAGTGATACTTGACCTTGACCCGCTACCGGGTCGCACTACCGAGGAGGCTGAAAAGGCGTTCAAGGCAGGGGGCATAACGGAGTTGGAGTTTAAAATAAAGACCAAGCTACTGGCATACGTTCGTAGGTTTGAGCGTGAGCAATTACCGTTGAATAAGTTTGTCGGTGCTGGCGATTACAACGAGAGGATTAATTTAATCAAAAGGGAATTTTTGCGTTATGAAGGCGAATCTGAATCGAACAGTGGAGATCAAGGAGAAAGATCGGGAGCTGTACCACACGCTAATGACGAGAATCAAGGTTAGCCCATCGGATCCGTTACACCCTCAGAGGATAACGGTTCCGAGGATGTGGCGGTCGATTGATTTTCTGAAGTATTTCGGGCCAAATGTAAGCCCCGAGCAACGGGCAAAGAATCTGTCTGCTATGAATTATTCTGAATGCGAGGTTGTGCATGACCCGACATTGAGTATTGCGCCGCCGCAGCCCATACCGGGGCCGCAGACGGCAGAAATTATAGAGAAGAAGCCACCCATTAAAAGGAGGAAGAGATGAAAAAAGATGAGGTGATGCAACTGCTGGAGCAGAAGGGTGATGCTGATTTCGTTGTTCGTACTGCGGAAGAAGAGAAGACTTTCCTTGATAACTATGGCAAGGAAATAGAGGAGAGGATAATACCGAGTAAAATTGGTGAGGTTCATCGTCAGTATGATGATGACATCTACAACATACTTGGCAAACGTAAACAACCCACTGAGAAGACTTACGAGTTCCTGAAGCGTGAGTTGTCGGGTGTTCTTGAGAAGGCGCGTTCCGCTGATGCTATTCTGAGGGATAAGAAAGACCTGGAGGAACAGATAAAAAATGGTACTGCCGACAAAAAGGTGCTTGCCGACCTTGAGAAAGTGAGGGCTGAATATGAGTCGCTGAAGAGCGAGAGCGAGAGCCGGTTGAAGAACGTACAGGCAGACTTCGAGCGGTTTAAGATAAAGTCAGAGATACAGGGTGCTATAAGCGGGTTGACGTTCAACGACAAAATACCGCAGGCTGCACTCCAGGCACTTATCAACTCAACAGTTGATGATCTTGCCGGCAAGGCTGAGTTTCGTGACGGTGCGTTGTATTTCCTTGACAAGGATGGTTCGCCATTAAGAAATAGGAATAACGCACTCGAACCATATACGGCAAAAGAATTACTATCCGAAAGACTCAAAGAGGTACTGAAACCGAAAGGCAAGGATTCGGGACCCGTTCTGAAGGATGATATAAATAAAGAATACGACAAAGGCGGTAAATTAACAAAGATCGCCGTCGTAGTCCCGGACTCGATTAAAACGAAAGGCGAGCTGGGCGATTTTCTGGTAAGTAAAGGACTGTTAAGGGGTACTCCGGAGTATTATCTTGCATACAAAGAGTACAGTCAAGGCTTGCCGATGAGGTAATCAGGGGACGATTGCTGACGGACTTAGTATTAACTTAAAAACAATTTGTATGGCATGGTCAGCAACAGTTTTAGATGAATTTCGCCTGAGTTACGATCAGAGCGAACTTGACGCACACGAGAACAGGTTTTCAACCTATGGTGCGTATGAAACCTTCAAGGAGGATACTCCTAATCTGATACCTGGGTGGGGTGATTTTGTGGCAGGCAGGGCTTCTGCCGCCCGCACCGCTTCTATCCCGGTCATTCAGAAACAGACTCTTTCGACATCCACCACACGGTCCTGTACGGCAAAAACCACACAGCCGACATCGGCCTATGTTACGCCAACGTGGACGGTAGTTGAAACAGGCTTTATGATGGTCCCGGCAGAACACGCAGGCAATCATATAAGCTATCAACAGGCATTTAACCACCAGGCCCGCGCCGTAGAGAAGGCATTCCTTCTGGATGCCGATACTGATGCCGTGGCCCATCTTGTGGCCAACTTGTCCGGGATAAACAATGCCGAGGATAATCCGTGGGCGGTGACAGCATATTATATGCAGGTTCCGCTTGCCGATCACGATGTTCTCTTTAACGAGCTTGATGCCGTTATGCTTGCTAATGACATCTCTGAACAGGAGATAAATATTGTCTCCTCACCGAGAGGTAAGTCACTGGTTCAGTATTATCAGAATCAGGGAGCAGGTAATGCAGCAAACACGGCTTTCCAGTATGGCAATTTTAAGTTCAAGTACACCAACAGAGCGACGGTATCCACTGCTGCTCACTCAACGATGTACGCCATTCCGAAAGGATCGCTTGCTTATCTCAGCTGGGTGGACATTGACGCAAGGATGAACCACAAGTCGGGTGATGGTAAGGAATGGTACGTCACCGAGCTTCCGCTGTTTGGTCAGCAGGTGGGTGTTCTGTATCAGTCAACCTGTGCAGATAAGAGTTCACTACTGAGCGGACTTGACGCAACGCTGGCCGAGAGCTTCCAGTTCTCGTTCGACAGGGCGTTTGTAAGTTCCTACGACCCGGTATCGACTGTTGATCCTGGTGTTATCTACGGTATTACTCTTCTGAAAACCTAAATGAAGGACGGGGGAGGCAATGCTCCCCCACCTTTTATTTTTTATGAGTTGCGAGGGATGTAAAAAAGGTAAGCTGGCGAGCATAATCGAAGGATGGGGTAACTTCGTATTTCGCACGCCCGAAACTGAGGCCGTGGCGGTGCAGAGGGCAAGAATATGTGCCGTATGTTTGCAGATGAAAAGGGTAAGGACGCTGTGGTGTCCCATTTGCAAGTGCTATATTCCAGCAAAAACGAGAAGTATGGGTGAGAAATGTCCTGATGGTAAATGGTAAATTATGTTCACACTATCGAGCTTAAAGACAGGGTTGAGGGGATGGATAGGTTTCAGGGATTCTGACGACCCTGCTATCCCGCTTATTGATTCGGAATTAACGGCCTCATCGTCCGGTACTTACTGGGATGAATATCATAACCTTTGTTTCCCTGATGCGCTGTATTATGTATCTCCGAACTACGAAGGCAATGATTATGATGCCTATTCGGCAGTCACGACATATAGTACCGGTGACAAGGTGACGAATAGTAATATTCCGTGGCAAAGCAAGGATGATGATAACTCTGGTAATACACCCGCTGTGGGTGATTATTGGGAGACGTTGTTTTCGATATGGCTTGGAGAGAGGGTTGATGCTTCAATAAGTAAGCTATTTAATAAGTTGCAGACAAACAAAAAGTTGCAGGGATCGACAAAGAGTATCTTTTCAAACCTCCAGTTGTTTTCGGGAGCGGGGAAGTTGTCCGAGACCATCACTAAGTCGTCAAGGCTTGTGGGGCTGGCGATAACGCCGAAGAAGGTCAACAACATCCAGGTTGTCTTGAACCAGATAGGGCTGCAATTTACATTACCACAGACTAATCTATACATATATCTATGGCATTCGTCAAGGGAGGCTTACTATAAGCGCCAGGAAGTAACAACAACGGGGACGAATCAGTTTAACTGGGTGTCGCTAACTGACTTCATCCTAAACTATGTTGACTTTACTAATGATATTGACGCGGGAGGGACGTGGTATATAGGCTACTTTGAGTCGGAGATAAGTGGGTCGGCTGTCAATAAGAGCTATGACTTCTATTCTGGTCCGTGCATAGGGTGTCCGAATACACTTCGCGACAACATATCGAAGTATAATCTATGGTCGAAGTATGTTGATGTTGTACCATTCTCTGTCGATAACGCTAACCTTGATGGTACAAATCTGCCAGCGATAGAGAATATGGCTTATTACGAGTCAACTAATTTTGGGATAAATCTATCACTGACGGTAAGACCTGATCTTACGGAGATGGTTCTTGACAATAAGAACATCATCACTTATCCTTTGGGTTTGCAATTCGCGAATGATATTATCGAGTGGATAGTTGCTAACCCGGCAACGAGGATTAACCCGCCGCATTTGAATTTTAATACAGATGCGACACGGCTGATCTATGAATTGACCGGCGACAGGAATACCTATTCGCGAGGTATAAAGGGTGAGTTGATGGACGCTGTTGATGCGCTGGCAGAGGATCTGAGTAACATATCTGCTGCGTTGCCGCAAAACAAGCCATCAAGTATTAAAATAGGTGCAATATGAGAAGGGCGATACCACAAACAGTGACAGAGATGACCGATGTTCAGTGCTATTCGTGCGGCTGGAAGGGGATGCTGGGCGAGGCGAAAAAGAGCATCTACATTGATAACCGTCCGGGTATGTTGATACCCACATCACAGGGCGGCAATGGTACGAGGTGGCGATGTCCACTGTGTAAGGAGCTGATATTCTATACAACCAATGTTCGAGGAAACATTATCGCGCCTGCGGGCCATCAATATAGATCGATGGTTTAGCGAGATTATCAAAAAGCACCGGAAGGAGCTTCTCGATATGAATCGCGATCAGTTATGGAATGGTATTGTAAACATCGACAAACCCGGAGGCAAGGAGAAATACGCGCCATCTACAATAAGGAGCAAAAGGAAGGCTCCATATAATAAGACCGATTATATAACGCTAAAGTGGTTCGGCGATTTTCATAAGAGTATTTATCTGAAGGACGATCCGGATGAGATATTTTTCCTATCAGATAATGAGGTTTGGGTTAAGTATCTTCAGCCGAATACGAAGACATCGAGGGGGAGGTTTGAACACGCGCTGGGATTAACGGATGATAACATTGAAAAAATGAGGGACATAGTCAAAGATGAACTTATAGAAAGGATAAGAGATGTCATATAAAGACCCGATAATACCTACTATGCCCGCCTTGAAGGGTATAGACCTCAAGATTGAGGACATACGGACACAGATGACCTTCTCGTGGTTGGACAAAGCCTTTGGTCTTGCCGACAGAGTGGTGAAGGGGGGCGAGGTTATACCGGCTGTTTTCGAGGGCAACAAGGTTGACTATTTGTCTATGATGCCTTCGGATATTTATAAGTCTTTCTGTTTTTGGGTTAAGGGTGATGAATCGGCAATAGGACAGCCGTATGTCAATCGCAATCCTATTCACACCTATCCGGTAAGTTGTATATTTTATATGGACATACGCAGGATAGATAACGTGTTGACTTATAAGGAAACAAAGAGCAAGGTGCGGGAGGACATTTTTGACTTCTTCAACAACCTGCACTTGGATGGTAGGTTGACTTATGTTGGCACTATCGAGGATAATATGGCTCTCATCTATGATGGTTTTGTTTTTGATGACAAGTGGAAGATGTATCCCAAGTGGGCCATAAGGATTAACTTCGAGTTGTCTTTCAGGGATGGGTGTTATTCGACTAATACATATACGGTATGACAGACTACTTATTATTGTTCATTGCGCTCTACTTGTTTTATACGGGTGACTTTAAGATAACCACTAAGAGGGGTATGTGGGTTAAGGACGTTCATGCTTTGAAATTTAAAAAGAGGTGAGAGAGTTATTATTGCGCAGGGGGATTAGGCGCACACGCGTTCTTTTATATGATGACATTGATGAGATGCCGGTTGAGCGTTTCAATAAGGCTAATAAGTTCTGGATGCTATCAGACCACCTGGGTAACTCATTTGAGGACATCGACAGGGTGCATTTGTCGAAGTTGTATTTTGTTGCCGGGGATAAGGATAAGACAGTGAAAGAGGTTAATAATCTTCGAGTCCTGGTCCATAATATTATCCGCGAAGTACATCCCAATCAGTTGGCATTTGCAGCTACCATCCATTCGGTTGATGGCAAGGAGGTGACTGATATAACCGATGAGGGGCTTGCCCGGGTGATGCGTGATTTAAGCAGTAAGGGGCTTTCCATAGGGGAGGCCAAAAAAAAAATCACCCGAGAGAAGATTTACACTGAATTGGAGGCATATTTTCCGCAGCGTTTTAAGACGGGGGTAGCGCCTACATTCTATTCGGAGTTGAAGCGCCGGACACTGAGGATGCTCGAGGCTATTAAAAACAAGGAGGATATAAGCGACTACCTTAATAAGTCGGATGCTTATTTCGGGAATATGATATATCCCAAAAATTTCATAGGCGACAACTCTTATGAAATGGAATACGAGAGAGCCTTTGAACAGAACTGCATCTTGTTGAGTGCCTATACGAACGCCGATGTCAAGAAGATAAGTGTTAAAGAATATTTCAGTTTGTTGCAATATCATTCGCAGGTATTAAAAGAGAGGGAGAAGCGTTATGGCAAAAAACCCCATTAAGAAGAGTGACATAATAGACGACAGTGTACAGAAGTCGATCAATGAGTTTATAGCATCGCTTGAAAAACTCTCACAGGTATTTCATGAGGATGTGAAAGAGGCTGCCGATGCTGTGGCTAAGTCATTACAGGGTGTTAATGTCACCACAAAAGAAGGACAGGAGACGGTGGCTAAGGCTTCGGCTGCCACTGCTGATTTACTCAACCAACAGAAGCAATTAACCGGTGTCGATAAGCAGTTAGCTGATGCGCGGGCCAAGTTAACCGTCCTTGAGAAAGAGGGCGTGCAGAGCAAGATAAAAGAGACTGCCGAGATTAAGAAATCAATATCCGAAAAGCAGAAAGAAATCACACAGGGGAAGGCTGCGGCAGATTCTTATACTGCGTTAGCTCGTAAGTTGAAGGAACTTCGGGATGCGTGGAAGTTGGCTGGCGAATCCGGACGCAAGGAGCTGACTCCACAAATCCAGAAGATAGACAAGCAGCTTAAAGACCTTGACAAAACGATAGGCCAACATCAGAGGAATGTTGGTAATTATGGGTCTGCTATTGCGGGCGTGGGTAAGAATATGCTGGCGGCGGCAGGGGTGACTCTTGGGCTATCTACTGCCGTGAAGGGATTCAAGGCTATACTTGATAGCACACAAGCAACCGGCGATGCGTTTCGTGCCTTTCTTGGTGGTGTCGGCGAGGGTGCTCGATATTTTGCGCAGCGCATAGCTACGATGGATTTTACTAATTTGATATCTGGATTTAGAGATGCGTTCAGGGAGGGGAAAAAATATGCCGAACAACTCGACCTGATAGGAGACCTTCAGCGGGCGCTGGGCCTTCAGGTTATTGATATTGAAACCGAAATAGCAAGACAGAGAATAATAGCACGCGATAGGCGGCAGGATATAAAAACAAGAGAGGCCGCCGTTGAGGAGATTA
This sequence comes from uncultured Dehalococcoidales bacterium, assembly GCA_964547375.1. GTDB lineage: Bacteria > Chloroflexota > Dehalococcoidia > Dehalococcoidales > UBA5627 > UBA5627. The sequence continues at coordinate 13,523 of CAZJMW010000020.1, forward strand.
TAAAGCTCGAAAAAAAGAAACTTGACGAGACGCAAAGACTTGCGGAGCTTGCGCTTGATAACGAGGTAAGGAATATTCAGGTACGTGTGGATATTAATAAGGAGGCGATAGTCGACTTTATATCTAATTACGAGAAGTATCTCACACAAATAACAGACGGTGCCGCACTTGAGGAGAAGTTAAGACGTGATGCTGTTGTGGCAACAAAGAAACAGGTGTTCAACGCACGGACAGAGCAGATGATAGAGATCGAAACCCGTAAGTTCAGTCAGATGCGCTATGATGAGTTGCTTGCTAATATGACAGAAGAAGAACGGCAAATGATTAAAATAGCCGAACTAAACAACCTGGTTGTTGACGAGCAGCGCGATAGATTGGTTGCAACTATTGCAGCCAGTAAGACAGCAGTGAAGGAGCAGGTCGCAGGAGAGGAGACTCTTGTGTTGATACGCAATAGGCTATATAATGAATTAATAAAAGAGGAAAAGAATTTAACTACTGAACTAAACAAGGAGCTTGACGAAAGACAAAAAGCAGCAAAGGCACAGCTTGAATCAAATAGCAAGGCACAGGCTAAGGCCATCGCAGAACAGGGCAAGAATGCGAATATGGAACTTATCGCCGACGCCGAGAACACCCGTTTTGCCCTGAAAGAAATCAAACAGCAGGAAGTCGAGGATACGAAGGAGGCCAGACAGGCAGAGACTGATTTCATAAAAGAGATGAACCGCGAGATTCTTCGTGACAGTGTCGCAGCGGCTGAGGATTCAATGCAAGCTATATCTGACGCATCGGCGGCTATTGGCGATATAATGGCGGCGCAAAAACAAAGAGAATTAAACGCCGCGGGCGATAATGCCGAGAAACGGGAAGAGATAGAGCGCAAATACTTCGAGAGGGAAAAGGCGTTAGCTATAACACAGGCCATAATTAACGGCGCGTTAGCAATAACGAAAGTACAGGCACAGACGGGGATACTTTCGCCGTTTAGCATTCCTTTAATAATAGCATCTACGTTGGGCCAGATAGCCGTAATAGCTGCGCAGAAATTTGCAAAGGGTGGATATACGGGAGACGGCTCTATGAGAGACGAGACGGGAGAAAGAGTCGCGGGGATAGTACACGAAAAGGAATTTGTAATTGATAAACATAACACTAAAAAATACAGACCGGTATTGGAGGCCATACATAGAGACGACCCGCACGGGATAGCAACTGCTATGAATGGGCAGTATTATGACCTATGGGATAGAGCCAATAATTCAATAGAGATAGGACAGGATCCATTCACGCAGAAGATGTACGAACTCATGAGCCGGCAGCCGGTGATATATACCGATTCAAAGGGCAGTACCGTTATGCGGTGGCCCAACGGACATACGAAAGTTATTAACAAAAATTGATGGCATATACTTACCACATATCGTTTAATGATTCTGACTGGACCCAGTTCTATCCATTATCCGCGAATAGTATTACTTGGGAGACTGAACCGGGCGAGATATTCAAACGACCGAAGATTAATGAGATAAAAATAGATGGACTTAGGAATACTTGTTATGCCACGTTGGAATCTTACTTCACCGACTCGAGTAAGTTTGGTAGTTATGTCTATTATAAAATAAAGAGGAGTGGTGTAGATACTTTTTATTTCATTGCTTCGATTAATGACGGCAGGATTGACCTACAAAATAAGATTTACTATATAACACCAAGGCCCAATGATGATTATGAGAAGGTACTGAAGGGTTATAACCTGATAAAAGACACCCCGATATCTTCGACTTACTATTATCCTACGATTAATACGAACTCATTTATCGACCAGTCGGGCGGGATACCACCTGTATTTGAGGATGTTGCCGGTACTGTGACCTGGGCTAACACGGGCGGCGATGTAGAGACAGCATCGCTGGCACTATTAGCGGGGCGTGTCGAACATCTGAAGATAATTGTAACGATAACCGATCTTGTGAATACACTCGGTGCGGGAGGAGCTGCACCCACGCTTGACGCAAGAACGGCGGACGGGGTGTTATGCTCGAATGTTATTACGCTGAGTGCCGATGGCAAATATACACTTACCCTCACCAATACGGCTACGCAATTAAAGCTGTCGCAGGACGGTGGGGGTGCCGGCGACTCTGGCGTATTCACTTATAAGGTTTATGAGCCTGTTTCAAAAAGTGATGGGTATCTCCTTGAGAATGTTATTAACGACTTCTTGGGCGTATCGTTTCTTAATACAGGGCTGACGGCGCAGAGCACGATATTGTGGAATGACGCACTACCGTCAGTTAGGCCTCCGAATATAGATACATATATAACAGCCAACCCGAACAATGATTACGTCATCGAGGCCGCCGCTATATGGAACTACATAGTGTTTGCCAAGACCGATTCATTAACCGGCGATTCGGCCACCAAGTACCAGATAACCTTCAAGGAGTTGATGGATATTCTCAAGATAAAGTTGAGGATGTTCTGGTATATAGATTCAGATGGTGATTTCAGAATAGAACACGAAAAGTATTTTAATGATTTCGCATCGCAGCTTGATATTACCACACTCACAACATATAAGCCAGAGGTTGATAGGCTTGTCTATAACTATGATAAGTCGAATATATACTCACAGCTCATCTACTCGGAGTCGAATGAAGATAGCGAGGATTGGCTTGAAAACCTTATCGAATACGACTCGATAAAGACCACACCAAACACCCTTGAACTAACGCCGCCAAAATTAAGTACGGATACCTCGTATGTCCTGACGGCTACTTCGCCGGATTCTTCAGGCTATCTCCTTTTGCAGTGTGTATCACAAAACATTCTTACCCCACTTGTCGATATTAACGAATCGGTAATGACCGCCGATACATATTACCCGAATGTTTATCTGTCGTGGGCCTGGCTGATAAAGAACTATTACAGTTACTTCGGTGAGGCCGACGAGGCGGATATTAATAGCGGTGACACACTGACGCTTGACTCGACTAAATACTTCAAAAAACAATCGGGCGTGAAGTTTTATTATGACGGCATATTGACGTGGATAAGGCCGGTGACACTTGAGGCTGGTACGGGATGGATAGACAAGATGGAACTCGACCTCGGGACTGGATTTTATAACTTGGAAGTGGGATTTGACCCTTATTGATATGAAGACAATTTACGCATCGTTACCATTCTATGATTCTGTTGATAAGCAGGATTCAAATCGCAGTGCCGCCACGCAGCACTTCCATTGCCCGACAAACGAGCTGCCGAGCTTTCTCATTAACTGCGAGAGTGATACGATTGCAACAGTTGGTGTTTATCTCGTGGCTTGTGACGATACAGAGACAGATATCACCTCTTATCTTCCGAGTGACCCCTATGAGGTTGTTGTGGGTACGGATTCTTATTTGCAATATGATGGGGGCGTGTTGCTCGATGAGCTACCGATGGGGACCTACCATCTGCGGGTTGTGACAAGCGGTGTGTCGTATTACTCGGAGCACATAATGATCTCAGAGATATATGAGAATCTCATCACAGGGTGGACGAATGAGTTATACGGAACATTCACGGCTTCGGGGACATCTATAACCTCGGCAATATCGGATGGTACTTTATATCGCGGGGCACAGACCGGCGCATTTACGATAAGAAAGGGGCAGTCGGTTAGGGTATATACACACCTGACGCTTAATAGCGGGAAGGCTCCCTATATCTATCTCACGGGCGCGAGTGGGGCGGGGGTAAAATCGAACGTAGTAATTCTCGCCAGTGGTGCTAATAATGTCACATTGACGGCCACTGAGGACGGAAGCTGCAAGTTGGCTATTGCGAATGATCTTAACGCTTCTAACTTTTCGACCTCGGATTTTTTTGTCTTCTGGCCTTATTCTGAGAATTTCGTCTCACTTCGTTTCTCAAACACAAACGACTTAGGGGATATTCTTTACTCGACAACATTCGAGCAGAAAGTCTGGCTCGAGACGAAGCTCACAACGCCCGACTCCGAAGCTATTGAGGTAGGTGAGGAGAAGGATGGCATTTTCATCGCAGAGAAGATAACGACAAAATACATACACAGATTAATAGCCTATGTGCCTCGTGCGTTGCACAGATGTCTGATAAGGCTACCCCAGCATGACACGATAGAGATAACCGACGAGGTGGGCAATGTTTATAGACCTGCTGTGGGTAATGTGCAGGTACTTTCCGAGCCTGAGTTATTTGGCACGATGAAGGTGACAATACGATTTAACGAGGATCCATTTAACTGGACTTATGATATGGATAATATAACTTAAATTTTAAAATTATGGAAAACGTACATGGTAAGAGATTGACAGGACACGCTTCGCGGGCAATGCAGCAATACAAGCAGGTATCTACCACAACTGCGCAAGATGTGTATTTTTACGCGTTTGTCCCGGTGGGTGGCAACGTGACGGTGACTTCGTTGACGAATATTGATGGCACTTCGGCTACGACCTACAACGAGAGTGGGACATATTATGAAGGACTTCTCTACACAGGGCAGTTCTCGGGCATCGAATTACTTACAGGTGAGGTTCTGCTTTATCTGAGCGAACAATGAGCTTAGGGATACCAGGTTCTCCGGTGGTGAGTATATCGAGCGGCGATAGCAAAGGGAGTGCCGAGAAGAATGAATTACTTAAAAACGGTTAGTTATGAGAATGGGAATAGG
>CAZJMW010000021.1:0-17884 GCA_964547375.1 uncultured Dehalococcoidales bacterium
CCCAGTAAAACCGCGTCGCATTTTTTGCATTTATCTATAGTGGCCTGTGATAATGCGGTACCTTCTGCATCAATGGCAACGCCGCCAATCAAAGCATAATCACAGTTAAATTCATGCCCGAATTTCTTACCGACGACATCCATTACTTTTACGGATTCCGCAATGATTTCGGGGCCGATACCGTCACCGGGTAAAACAACAATGTTAAACTTCATTTAATTATTTATTCTCCAATCTTTTTTTAGTATATTCGATAAGTCCACCTGCTGAAATTAACTCGCTCATAAAATCCGGATAGGCCTCAGCAGTAAACTCTTTTCCGTTATTCAAGTTCTTGATTTTACCATTCGAAAGGTCTACTTCAAGTATATCGCCGCTATTGGTATTATCAACAGCCTCGCTGCATTCCAGTACCGGTAAACCAATATTGATTGAGTTTCTAAAGAAAATACGCGCAAAGCTCTTGGCAATAACACATGAAACCCCTGATGCCTTGATTGCTATGGGGGCATGCTCCCTGGAGGACCCGCAGCCGAAGTTAGTGGTAGCAACAATGATATCTCCGGCACTTACTTTTTTAACAAAATCAAGGTCTATGTCCTCCATGCAGTGCTTTGCCAGTTCCGAAGGTTCCGATACATTCAAATAGCGTGCCGGTATAATGGCGTCGGTGTCGACATTTTCACCGTATTTAAATACTCTTCCTTTTAACATCGAGAGGATGACTCCTTTACAATAAATAATTGGTTCAATTAAACTGAATAAAGCGCTATAACATTATAAAAAGCTGCTTTATTCATCTTTTTTATAAACAGCCTCGTAATTCTGGCATACCAGGGATTTTTCCATTAAAGAATGGATTTCCTTAAAACCATTGGTATCAAAAAATTCCTTTATTTCATCTACATCTATCGCTTCCAGTCCGAAACTGAATCTCGATACTTTATCCATGTCAGAAATTGCCTCCGGGTAAATAACCTCAGCATAAATGATATAACCTCCCGGTCTTAAAACGCGATCCATTTCCGACAATGCTTTCTGCCAGCCTTCGATATGATGAAGAACCCCAAAGGATATAACTACATCGAAACTGTCATTTTCATAAGGAAGGTTCACTGCATCGGCTACCTTAAAGGTCAAATTCGAAATTCTATCTTTTAATTTTAGATTTGCGTCAATCTGCCCGGAATCGATATCGGTGGCGGTAACACTACCCATATAGGTCTTTGCAATATACCTGCTTACCTCTCCATTGCCGCAACCGATTTCCAAAAAATCTGTTCTGTCCTCATACTCAACGAATTCCAAAAGCTTCTTTGCCAGTGCCAACCCTCTTTTTTTACTCCACGGGCTGTTTACAAGCAGTTTTTCAAAACCCAGCATTTTCATCTTTTATTTTACTTCCTCAGGGCTGACAATATAACCGGCTATAGCGCTGGCTGCTGCCACTGCCGGATTAGCCAGATAGACCTCGGATTTTGTGCTGCCCATTCTACCTACAAAATTGCGATTGGTTGTTGAAATGCACTTCTCACCGGCGGCCAGTATCCCCATATGTCCTCCCAGGCATGGTCCGCAGGTTGGTGTGCTGACAACTGCTCCCGCATTGATAAACGTTTCAATCAGCCCCTCTTTCAAGGCTTCCAGGTAAATCTTCTGCGAACCCGGTATAACGATACAGCGTACTTGAGAATTAACGTTTTTACCTTTCAGCACCGAAGCTGCCAGCCTGAGGTCGTCCAACCTGCCGTTAGTGCAGCTGCCGATTACTGATTGGTCGATTTTTACATCGCTCAGTTGGCTGACCGGTTTGGTATTCGAAGGCAAATGCGGGCAGGCCACCTGCGGTTCAATTTTCGATACGTCGTATTCTATAACTTTAGCATAAGAAGCATCGACATCAGGTTCATATACAGTATAATCTCTTTTTGCTGTGGACTTTATGTAATCTAATGTTTTCTCATCAACACGGAATATACCCGCTTTACCGCCGGCTTCTATTGCCATATTGGCCATCGTAAATCTGCCATCCATATCCAGTTCGTCAATCGCACGGCCGTGAAACTCCATAGCTGAATATAAAGCTCCGTCTACACCTATATCACCTATTGTGTACAGGATTAAGTCCTTGCCGCCTATCCATTTGTTGGGTTTGCCGTGATAAATGAACTTAATAGTCGGAGGAACCTTCATCCACACGTCGCCTGTCGCCATTGCGGCAGCTATGTCAGTCGAACCCATACCGGTTGAAAAAGCCCCCAGGGCTCCATAAGTACAGGTATGTGAATCGGCACCAACTACAACATCCCCCGGTAATACCAGACCCGATTCGGGTAATATGACGTGTTCGATGCCCATCTTGCCGATTTCGAAGTAATTGATTTTCTGCTGAAGGGCAAATTCGCGCACCATTTTAGCCTGTTCGGCGGCTGCGATATCCTTGTTGGGTGTAAAATGGTCAGGTACCATGACTACCTTAGACGGGTCGAATACCCTATCGACGCCGATTTTTCTGAACTCTTTTATAGCAATCGGAGCGGTAATATCATTGGATAAAACCATATCTACCCGTACGTTAATAAACTGCCCCGGGCTGAGTGTCTTTTTATCGCTGTGTGCTGCCAGTATTTTTTCTATTAAAGTCAACTCGATACTCCCCAAAAGTAATTATTTTATTATTAATCCTGCTTGTTCGGCCGCCACGGTATAATAAGCACCAAAAATACCAATACTGTTATTACTACCGATAACAAGTATAAACCTGAACCGGCAGCCATTCCGATTCCGGCGGTTATCCAAATGGTTGCCGCGGTTGTTAATCCCTTAACAACATTGGAATCATCCCTTCTCAGGATGACACCGGCACCCAGAAAACCGATGCCTGTAACAATACCTGCAGCTATTCTGGCCTGGTCTGTAATGCCGAATCCATAGATGGAAATAACGGTAAACAAGGCCGCCCCGGAGCAAATCAGGACAAGGTCTCTTAAACCGGCCGGTTTTTCGGCTTTACCACGTTGAAAACCCAGTATACCGCCGAGTACCATTGCCAATAATACACGCAGAACCATTTCCAATTCAGCAGGCATAATAACCTCTCTTCCAAACGGTTCTTAATACTACTTAGTGCTTAAGAGTTTGTTAAGCGCATTCAGATACGCTTTAGCGCAGGCTACAATGATATCCGTATCCGCGCCGCGTCCTGTATACGTTGTGCCGTCGCTCTCGATTCTTATCAGGACTTCACCGATGGCATCAATTCCTTCTGTAATCGACTTTACAGTAAATTCGGTCAGCTTATTAGGAACTTTTACCAGGCGATTAATAGCTTCATATACTGCATCTACGGGTCCTGTACCCAGGGCGGCGTCGGCAATGGCAGTGCCATCACTGCAAATCAACCTGACTGCGGCCGTCGGCACACCTTTATCACCGCAGGTCACTTGCAGCCTGTCCAGTTTATAGGATTCGGAAATAATTTCCAGCCGCTTTTCCTGTGCCACCAGCGATTCTATATCTCTGTCTGTAACTTCCTTTTTCTTATCCGCCAATTCCTTAAATGAAGCAAACAGGCGGTCAATATCGGCATCGGCCGGATTATAACCCAGTTCCGACAACCTTTCTTTGAAGGCATGCCTGCCGCTTGATTTTCCCATCACCAGGGACGAACCGGGTAAGCCGATGGTTCTGGGGTCCATAATTTCATAGGTACCAGACATTTTCATCACGCCGTCCTGGTGAATGCCCGATTGATGTCTGAAGGCATTTCCCCCGACAATAGCCTTGTTTGGCTGTACCGGGAAGCCCATCAATTCACTCACCATGCGACTCGTTTTGTAGATTTGTTCGGTGTTGATATTGGTTGTAACGTCAAACAGGTCGCTGCGCGTTTTTAAAATCATAACGATTTCTTCCAACGCGGCGTTGCCGGCTCTTTCTCCTACGCCGTTAATAGTGCATTCCACCTGGCGTGCACCGTTTTGAATAGCAGCCAGTGAATTAGCCACCGATAAACCCAGGTCGTTATGGCAATGCACACTGATTTTCGCTTTATTGATATTGGGAACGTTTTTAAATATACCGGCAATTAACTTCCCGAATTCATCGGGTATGGAATAGCCGACAGTATCGGGAATATTCAGAGTAGTTGCTCCGGCATCGATTACAGCTTCCAGCATTTGATAAATATACTGCGGGTCGGAGCGACTGGCATCCATTGGAGAAAATTCGATATCCTCCACATATCCCCTGGCACGTTTTACCATATTGCGCGCCATTTCCAGCACTTCTTCCTTGCTCTTTTTCAACTGGTGCATAATGTGAATATCGGAAGAGGATACAAAAACGTGAATGCGCGGATGCCTGGCTTCTTTTAAAGCTTCCGCTGCCCTGTCGATATCGTTGGCAATAGCCCGTGATAGTCCGCAAATCACAGGATTACGTGTTTCTTTGGATATTAATTGAACGGCTTCGAAGTCGCCCGGGGAAGAAGCAGGAAAACCTGCTTCGATAACATCTACGCCCAGCCTTTCCAGTTGGCGGGCGATTTCCAGTTTTTCGTTTATATTCAGCGACGCACCGGCCGCCTGTTCTCCGTCTCTCAGAGTGGTATCAAAAATAACTACTTTATCCATTTTATCCTTCCTTATAGAAAATATTTGTGTTCATGCTTATGGATACCCCTCCCCGATAAAAGAGAGGGGCCAATAAGGATGAGATTATTTCCCATTGAAAGGACGGCGATATTCAAATTATATAATAAAGAGTTATTCACTATATTTTCACTTAATTACTTATTTTTTAACCAGGGCATCATTTCTCTCAGTTCAGCTCCGACTTCTTCAATCAGTTCTTCCGACTCCATTCTTTTTAATGCATTGAAAACCGGGTTTCCTGCTTGATTCTCTAGTATCCATTCCTTGGCAAAACTGCCGTCCTGGATTTCACCCAGTATCTCTTCCATTTCATCAAGAGATTGCTCGTTGATAACGCGCTGGCCGCGGGTATAACCACCGTACTCGGCAGTATCGCTAACGGAATAATTCATGTATTTTAATCCGCCTTTATACATCAGGTCTACGATCAATTTCAGTTCATGGAAACATTCGAAATAAGCTATTTCAGGTTGATAACCGGCTTCCACCAGTGTTTGGAATCCTGCTTTTACCAGTGAAGCTACCCCACCGCAAAGTACAGCCTGTTCACCGAACAGGTCGGTTTCGGTCTCTTCTGCAAAAGTAGTTTCCAGTACACCGGAACGGCTGCAACCGATACCTTTAGCATAGGCTAATGTCAGGTCTTTCGCTTTTCCGGATGCGTCCTGAAATACCGCTACCAGTGCGGGCGGCCCTGAATTTTCCACATAGGTTTGTCTTAACATATGACCCGGACATTTCGGTGCAATCATGGTTACATCGACATCAGCCGGCGGAATAATCTGCGAATAATGAATATTAAAACCATGGGCAAACATAAGCATCTTGCCAGCTTTCAATTCATCCTTAATGGATTTATCATATATCTTCGCCTGAATGGTATCAGGGGCAAGAATCATGATTACATCCGATTTCCTGGCAACTACATCGGCTGTATAAACCTCGAATTCGGCTTCTTTGGCTTTTTTCCAGCCTTCGCCCCCTTCAACTTCGGCAATGATTACCTTCAGCCCGCTGTCCCTCAGGTTCTGCGCCTGAGCATGCCCCTGGCTGCCGTAGCCGATTATACCGATAACCTTATTCTCCAATAGTGTCAGGTCGCAATCAGCGTCATAATAAATAGTTGCCATACTATAACCTTCCCGAATAATACTTTTTCTAATTAAGGATAGTCTATCTATTCTATATCTTTTAATGCTTCTTTATCAATAGCGGCTGATTTAGCCACGCCTCTTACCATAGCCACACATCCTGTTCTGGCCAGTTCCTTAATACCGAAACCGCGCAGCATATTGTATAAAGATGATAGTTTATCTTCATCCCCCGTCGCTTCTATAATAAGCGAATCGTAGGATACATCCACTATTTTTGCACGGAATACATCGACTATCTGCATAATTTCACTGCGCGTGGTCGATGTGGCCTTTACTTTAATCATGGCCAGCTCACGGATAATTGTCCCTTCTCCGGTGACATCAGCAACTTTGATTACATCGACCAGTTTTTCAAGCTGTTTTCTAACCTGCTCAACCATAGCCGATGAGCCGATTACAACAATAGTCATCCTGGATACATGCGGCAATTCGCTATGCCCGACGGTTATACTGTCAATGTTAAAACCGCGCCTTCTGAAAAGGCTGGCTGCCCTGTTTAAAACACCGGGCTTATCTGTTACCATAGCTACCAGTGTGTGCTTTGCTGTCAACATTTATTTGCACCTCACTTTCTTTATCGGTTCTTCCAATACCTCGGACAAAGCTGCTCCGGCCGGTACCATCGGATAAACATTTTCCTCCGGTTCAACTATAAAATTCAACAAAAAAGGCCCATCGGTTTCCATAGCTTTTTTAATCGAGGGAATAACGTCTATTTTATTTTTTACTGTTATACCCGGGATATTATACGCGTCTGCAACCTTAACGAAATCCGGGCAACTGAGCGGCGTTGCAACATATCTTTTTTCGTAGAACAGTTCCTGCCATTGCCTTACCATTCCCAGGAAGCCATTATTCATTATGGCTATTTTTACGGCGATATTCTCCCTGGCTATAGTGCCCAGTTCCTGGATGTTCATCTGAAAACTGCCGTCGCCATCAATACACCATACAGTTTCATCCGGGCAGGCCACTTTTGCGCCCATGGCGGCAGGAAGCCCGTATCCCATAGTCCCCAGTCCACCAGATGTTATCAGGCTGTTGGCTTTATCGAACCAGAAGTGCTGTGCTGCCCACATCTGGTGCTGACCTACACCTGTTACAACAATGGCATCGCCTTTGGTTACCTCATAAATCTGCCTGATAACATACTGTGGGATAATTTTATCGGTATCCCTGATATTAATAGACGGATGTTCTTTGCGCAGCTGGTCCATACGGGATATCCATTCGATATGTTCCGTTTTATCAATCCCCTTGTTCAAAGATTGCAAAATCGGTTTTATATCGCCTACTATGGGAATATCGACACGTACATTTTTACCGATTTCGGCCGGGTCGATATCAATATGAATAATTTTTGCATTGGGAGCAAAACCGCTTATTTTACCGGTTACTCTGTCGTCAAATCTCATACCAATGGCAATTAACAGATCGCATTCTTCAACAGACAGATTGGCGTATGCCATGCCGTGCATTCCCAACCAGCCGTAGGATAAGACATGCGACTCGGGGAAAGAACTTATTCCCAGCAACGTTGTAATTACCGGTATCTGTGCCGTTTCCGCCAGCTGTTTCAATTCATCATAAGACTGTGAAATAATGGCACCGCGACCGGCAACAATGAGAGGCTTTTTGGCTTCATTAATTACCTTGGCCGCACGGCTAATCTGGGAGGGATGACCCTGTACAGTAGGCTTATATCCCGGTAATGAAACTTTGTCAGGATAGACAAATTCAGCGGTACTTGTCAGAACATCTTTGGGGATGTCTATTAATACCGGTCCGGGACGCCCGCTTCTTGCCAGGTAAAAAGCCTCTTTCACAATTTTAGCAAGAGATGCCGTATCGGTTACCAGGTAATTATGCTTGGTAATCGGTAATGTAATACCGGTGATATCAATTTCCTGAAATGCATCTTTGCCGATAAGCGACCTGGTAACCTGTCCGGTAATTGCCACCATTGGGACTGAATCCATATAAGCATCGGCAATTCCTGTTACCAGATTAGTTGCTCCCGGACCTGATGTTGCAATACACACCCCGACTTTTCCGGTGGCACGGGCGTAGCCTTCTGCCGCATGTGCGCCACCCTGCTCGTGGCCAACCAGGATATGTTTTAATTGCGGATACTGGGGCAATGTGTCATAAAAAGGTATGACAACTCCACCGAGTATGCCGAACATGACATCCACTCCTTCGTTAATAAGGCATTCACACAGGATTTGTGAACCGGTCTTTTTCATAGCATACCCCCATTATTTAGTAAATACAGCGCCGCTGCTGGCCGATGTAACATTATCCGTATAGCGTGCCAGGTAACCAGTTTTAAACCTGGGTTCAAAATTGTCCAGGCAAGAAATTCTCTTTATAATTTCATCCGCTGTAAGTTTAACTTCCAATTTGTTCCCCGGTATATCTATGGATATTATGTCTCCTTCTTTAACAGCAGCTATCGGTCCTCTGGCAGCTGCTTCAGGTGATACGTGACCGATTGCCGCTCCCCTGGTAGCCCCTGAGAAGCGTCCGTCGGTAATCAAGGCAACTGTTTTATCAAGCCCCATACCTCCCAGTAAAGATGTCGGCGTAAGCATTTCCCTCATACCGGGGCCGCCTTTGGGTCCTTCATAGCGTATAACCAGGACATCGCCCGGTTTTATTATCCCGCCCATTATAGCTTTGGTAGCATCGTCTTCAGAATCGAACACACGCGCCGGCCCTTCGTGAACCATCATTTCGGGAGCAACGGCAGACCTTTTAACAACGCCGCCCTCCGGAGCCAGGTTACCGAATAAAATAGCCAGTCCGCCCTTGTCTGAATACGCTGTATCTTTAGAGCGAATGACATCGGCATCTTTAACATATGCAGTATCGATGATTTGACCGACAGTAAGGCCGGAAACAGTTTTCAGATTCAGCTTTAATAATGATTTAAGTTCTTTCATAACCGCAGGAATTCCTCCTGCTCTATCAAGGTCTTCGATATGGTAAGTCCCGGCAGGTCTTAGTTTACAGAGACACGGTGTTATTTCACTTATAGCGTTTATCCTGTCTAACGGAAATTCCACGCCTGCTTCGTGTGCGATTGCCATAAGATGCAGCACCGAATTGGTACTGCCGCCCAAAGCCATATCTACTGAAAAGGCATTTTCAAGAGAATCGGAGTTAATAATATCCCTGGGGCAAATATTATCCGTCAGAAGCCCCATTATTTTGTTACCGGCTGCTCTTGCAAGTTCAATACGCCTGGGGTCTATGGCCGGAATAGTTCCGTTGCCGGGAAGGCCCATTCCCATAACCTCAGTCATACAATTCATGGTATTAGCGGTAAACATACCGGCGCAGCTGCCGCAACCGGGACAGGCAACCTCCACCAACTTTTCCAACTCTTCCTCAGTCATTTGTCCCCTGACTACTTTTCCGACTCCCTCGAAAACAGAGTTCAAATCAACCTTCTGTTCACCTTCAGTTGTGCAGTATTTGCCGGCCATCATGGGCCCGCCGCTGACAAATATGGAGGGGATGTTTAATCTTAGAGAAGCCATGAGCATCCCGGGTACGATCTTATCGCAGTTGGTTATAAACACCAATGCGTCGAAGGCATGCGCCTGAACCATTATTTCTATGGAATCAGCAATTAGTTCACGGCTGGGCAGGCTGTATTTCATTCCGGCATGATTCATGGCTATACCATCGCATACCGCAATAGTATTAAATTCAAAAGGCACTCCGCCATTCTTTCGCACACTTTCTTTTACAGCGTCAGCGAGTTTATTAAGATGTATATGCCCCGGCACTACCTCAGTATAGCTATTTACAATACCGATGAACGGTTTTTTCATATCAGGGGTCGATACTCCTAAGGCATGAATCAGGGAACGGTGGGGAGCTCTTTCTATCCCCTGTTTAACGACATGGCTCTTCATATTGTTTTCTCCTGCAGTAAATAAATTAAAAAATCCATCCCGCTGGGGACGGATTTATAAGTACAGATAAGCCCATCTCCGTATTTTTATACCTAAAATAGCATAGTATCATATTTAGTGTCAAGAATATTTATACCTGTTATTCCTGACAGTTCAACCTGTTGTCGGCTTCAATCGCTTTTATCTTGTCGAGACGCCTTTGATGCCTGCCGCCTTCAAATTCTCCATCAAGGAAATTGGTTACGATATCGTTCAACAAATCAGGATTAACTGAAGCAGCCAGGCAGAGCACATTAGCGTCGTTATGCTGCCGTGCGCGCAATGCCAAAAAGCTATCGAAGCATAACACAGCCCTTATTCCGTTTACTTTATTCGCGGCAATCGACATTCCCGCACCTGTGGAACAAATTAAAATACCGCAGTCTGATTCTTCTGATATAACACTTTTGGCTACCGCCTCGGCGATATCGGGATAATCAATCGATTCTTCACTGTAACAACCGAAATCCTCATAACTGTGTCCCTTATCTTTAAGTATGTTTATAACACTGTTTTTAAGGCTCAATCCCCTGTGGTCGCAACCTATCGCAATACGCATAATATTTATTGAATCCCCTTAAAAAATTTTTCGAGTTCTTTTCGTGAAATCGCACCTTCTCTCAGTATTACAGGGTAATCCCCTGTGACATCGATTATAGTGGACACAATCCCGACCGGACATTTACCGTCATCGATAACAAGGTCAACTTTATCACCTATTTGTGAGATAACGTTTTTTGCAGTTATATTACTGGGTTCTCCGCTGGTATTGGCGCTTGTTCCCACCAGCGGTGTTTCAATTCCGGTGATAATATCGATAGTCATCTGATGTTCGGGTATACGAACAGCTAAGGTTTCTTTCCCGTTGGAAATAATATCACTTACTGATTTGTTTCTGGGCATAATAAGTGTTATAGCCCCAGGCATGTATTTATCGATAAAAGGAACCGCTATTGATGGAACATAGTCTACCACTTCAGTAATCTGCTGCTTATTGGCAACCATAACCGGCAGCGCCAAATTTCGCGGTCGCTGTTTTATTTCATATATACGTTCAAGAGCAGCATCACAATCGTATCTTGCGCCCAGACAGTATACTGTATCGGTGGGAAATGCAATAACTCCGCCTTTTTTAAGAATTGCTATCCCTTTGTCGATTTGAGCGTTAATATTAGTGGAATTTTGAAAAGACACGGCTTTAAGTCCTGAATTTAACTTGACGATATTATAGCATAATGCTAATCTGTGTGCTATAAAATTATGAATACAAAAGAATCAAATCAATCATCAGAAAAAAGTTTTAGAGTAACCGCCAGTGGGGATGCGGAGGTTTCCACATATCTTGAAATTGCAAAAGAAATCGGTGGTGAAAAATCGGTACTAACCGATGAAGCCGTTTCCGGAGTGGAAAAGGAAGCGGTAGTTGTCATCGATTTCGGTTCCCAGTACAGCTTGCTTATTGCAAGACGAATCAGGGAACTGCATGTGTATTGCGAACTGGTTTCGCATGAAACACCCTGGGAGAAAATAGCCCAATTAAACCCGAGAGGTATCGTACTTTCCGGCGGACCGGCCAGTGTATACGAGCCGGATTCCCCTAAAATTCCGGCTTATGTATTTGAAAAAGCGCTGCCGGTGCTTGGAATATGTTACGGTATGCAGGCAATGACCTACCAGTTGGGCGGACAGGTGGAAAAAGGGTTGAAACGCGAGTACGGGCATGCTGTACTTCATATCAGCAATATGGATTCTCCCTTACTATCGGGTTTACCTGAGGCTATCACAGTTTGGATGAGTCATTCGGATAAAATTGAAAAAATGCCGCCCGGTTTTGATTCACTGGCTTATACCGAAAATACACCTGTTGCCGTTATGGGCAACAATAATAACATGTATGGTATACAGTTCCACCCGGAGGTAGTACATACGCCGCAGGGTAAGCAGATTCTGGAAAACTTCGTTTATGGTATATGCGGCTGCCGCGGGAACTGGACCATGGGGGATTTTATCCTCGACAGTATAGAGAAAATCAAACAACAGGTAGGAGACGGAAAGGTTATAAATGCCATATCGGGTGGTGTTGATTCATCAGTCGTAGCTACACTGATACATAAAGCCATCGGTAAGCAGCTTACCTGTATATTCGTAAATAACGGACTGCTGCGACGTGAAGAAGCAGAAAGAACGCTCAATGTATTCCGTTTGAATCTGGGTATGAATGTAATTTATGTAGATGCTGCCGAGCGGTTTTTGGAAAGATTGAAAGGGGTGGTTGACCCTGAACGTAAAAGGAAGATTATCGGCGAAGAGTTTATCAAGGTATTTGAAGAAGAAGCCAAAAAGCTGGGAGAGGTCGGATTTTTAGGACAGGGTACTTTGTACCCGGACGTTATCGAAAGTACATCTTCAACCAGTAATGCCTCTGTTAAAATTAAGACACACCACAATGTCGGCGGGTTGCCATCTGATATGACATTCAAATTGTTAGAACCGTTAAGGTATCTGTTTAAGGATGAAGCCAGACAGGTCGGTATAGAACTGGGATTAACGGAAGAAATGGTATGGAGACAGCCCTTCCCCGGCCCGGGACTGGCGATACGTATTATCGGAGAAGTAACTAAAGAAAAACTTGAAATATTACGTGCTGCCGATTGGATTGTTATGGATGAAATTAAGAAAGCCAAATTATACCGGCAGCTCTGGCAGAGTTTTGCCATTCTTACAGATGTGAAAAGCGTCGGGGTTATGGGTGATTATCGCACCTATGGTTATCTTATCGCGCTGCGTGCGGTAACCAGCAATGATGCTATGACAGCTGACTGGGCGAGGTTGCCTTATGATTTGCTTGCCAGAATATCCAATCGCATAGTAAATGAGGTAACCCTTGTAAATAGAGTTGTTTATGATATAACCTCCAAGCCACCCTCGACTATTGAATGGGAATAATGAGCAAAGGAAGGTAATATTATTATGAATTTAATTACAAAGATTGTATTGATAGCGGCTACTATACTGATTATCGGCGGGGGATGTTTTACTCTGATTTATTTTCAGGACGACATTTTTGGCACCCGTATAACACATACAACTACAACTGAAGTCAGTACTATTACTCAAAACCCTATGCCAGCAGATGAGGCTGCCTATATCAATTCAATGAATTCACATGATGCAGAAGTTGTTGCAGCAATAAATATTATAAACGGTTTGTTGGCGAACGCGCAGATTGCTGACCAGGGATGGGCAAACCAGATGTCAGCCGCTTCGGGGGAATTTATGAATTGTTACTATGCCATCCGGCAGATTTCCACTCCCAGCAGATTGGCGTCGTTTCAGCAATATTATGTAGATAGTGCTCTAGGTAATTATTACCAGGCTGTTCAGTTAATTGCTAATGCCGTTCAACAAAGTAACTCAAGTCTTCTAGTACAGGCATCGGCTAATATTAATGCCGGCAATACCGCAAGAATAGGATTTTTTAATCAATTAAACGCTTATGTAGCTTCTTATAACTAAGACAACCGGATTATTACTGTGAAAGATACAGAGAAAAATGAAATCCGGAACTGGCTATGCGAAGTAATGCCGTTATACAGGCAGGCAGAAGTAATAACAGCTAATATTACGATAATAGATTCCGACGGATTACCCGTAGACCTGGTGGATTTAGCTGATATTTTAAATACACTGCCGCCGATACTGGCAAAAGTAAAAAAAATGCCTAAACCCCAGTACAGCAAGCTTCAGCATTTACAAAAGGATTTTCGTCTGATGCTGGATGCATGCATCAAAACTGCTAAGTACAGATTGAAAATAGAAAAAAAGTACTCAAGATTATCTTTTTCCACCGCTGTTTTCTGGGCTAACCTGGCTGTGAGTTTTAAAAATTCGCTTGCACCTAAAATAGAAAAACTTGTCAGTGATTTCGACAAAGGAGGCATTCTCTGAAAATACTGGTTGTAGGTAATGGCGGCAGAGAACATACTCTGGTATGGAAGCTTGCACAAAGCCCTAAGGTTACTAAAATTTATGTTGCCCGCGGAAACGCCGGCACTGCCATACTAGCTGAAAATCTTTCTGTTAATCCTGATGATGTCGATGCACTGGTAAAATTCGCGTTGGAAAAAGAAGTAGACCTCACAGTAATAGGCCCGGAAGGACCTCTGGCAGCCGGAATTGTCGATGTCTTCAAAGAGAGAGGATTAAAGGTCTTCGGGCCCGGTCAAGGCGCAGCACGGATTGAATCCAGCAAGGTTTTTGCCAAGAATTTAATGCATAAATACGGCATTCCCTGTGCAAAAAGCGTTAATTTTACTACATACGAGGAAGCTAAAAAATACATTAACAGTCATCAGATGCCGCTTGTTATCAAGGCCGACGGATTGGCGGCCGGTAAAGGTGTTACTGTTGCCGAAACAAGGGAACAGGCACTGCAGGCTCTGTCGGATATCATGAATGCCCGTTTATATGGGGATGCCGGCAATAGTGTTGTTATCGAGGAAAAAATGACCGGCACAGAGATGAGCACTTTTTTTATGGCTGATGATTATACGGCGATCCCAATGGTTGCAGCCTGCGATCATAAGGCGGTCTATGATGGCAATAAAGGGCCGAATACCGGAGGAATGGGTTGCTACAGCCCCCCTTATTTCCTGACACCGCTGCTGGATTCTGAGGTCTCATGTAAAATCATGCATCCGACAATTGAAGCCATGAAAAAAGAGGGTCAACCTTATCACGGAGTACTTTATGGCGGTTTAATGATTACCGAGAGCGGCCCGAAAGTAATGGAGTTCAACGCCAGGTTCGGAGACCCCGAAACACAGGTGATTCTGCCGCGTTTGAAATCTGACATACTCGATATTATGCTGGGTGTTGCCGAGAATAATCTCAAGAATGTTAAAATGGAATGGTCTGATGAAGTCTGCGTCGGCGTTGTGATGGCGTCGGGCGGTTATCCGGGTAGTTTCAAGAAAGGATTACCTATAACAGGGTTAAACGATGTCGATAAGGATATAATGGTCTTCCATGCCGGGACTGCATTTGATTCATCCGGAAGAATATTGACAGATGGCGGACGCGTTTTAACTGTGGTTGCATTGGGTAAAAACTTCACTGAAGCACGTGAAAAAGTTTATAATAATATTTCAAGAATTCATTTTGAAGGCTGCCACTACCGCAGTGATATCGCACTCTTTTAAAAGATTCTAATAAAGGAGAGTTAGTATGCCGAAAGTTGCTATAATAATGGGTTCCGAGTCGGATTCCGATACGGTCAAACCGGCCGTTGATGTTTTAAATATGCTTGGCGTCGATCATGAAGTAAAAGTGATGTCGGCTCACCGGAAACCGGAAAAGGTCAGGGAATTTGGTTTATCGGCACGGGATAACGGGATTGAGGTAATAATTGCTGTGGCCGGTGGAGCAGCTCATTTACCGGGTGTTCTGGCAAGCTGGACTACAATCCCCGTAATCGGCGTACCGGTTGCCAGCAGTGAGTTAAAAGGGGTGGATGCCCTGTATTCCATAGCCCAGATGCCTGGCGGAATACCGGTAGCTACGGTTGCCATCGGGACAGCCGGAGCCAAAAATGCCGCTTTCCTGGCTGCAGAGATACTGGGTTTAAAGTACGACAAAATACGAATGGCTTACGAGGATTACAGGAAAGAAATGGCAAAGGATAAGGGGGAGACAAACAAATGATAGAACGTTATAGCCGGCCGCAGATGAAACAGGTGTGGTCGGATGAAAATAAGTTTACCAAGTGGCTGGATGTGGAAATCGCGGTCTGTGAAGCCTGGGCAGAGCTTGGAAAGATTCCCAGGAGCGCTGTTCCGAAAATAAAAATGGCGCGTTTAAACATGAAACGCATGGAGGAAATACTCCAGGAAACGCATCATGATATGACCGCTTTTATCGGCTCCATATCAGAAAGCCTCGGGCCGGAAGCAAGGTTTATCCACCTGGGAATGACTTCCTCCGATGTCATGGATACCGCTCTCAGCCTGCAACTGGTTGAAGCCTCCAATATTCTCAACGAAGATATAAAAGCGCTTCTTTCCGTACTGGTGGAAAAGGCGATAAAGTATAAATATACTGTTATGATTGGCAGAACACATGGCATTCACGCCGAACCCACATCATTCGGGCTTAAACTGGCTTTATGGATTGAAGAGATGCAGCGCAACCGCCAGAGGCTGGTAGAGGCAACAAGGATGATTGCCGTAGGTAAAATATCGGGAGCTGTCGGTACATATGCGACACTATCCCCTGAGGTTGAGGAAAAAGCATGCGCCAAGCTGATGCTCAGCCCGGCTTCGGTATCTAACCAGGTACTGCAGCGCGACAGGCATGCTCAATTTGTTAGCACACTTGCTATTATTGCCGGTTCCCTGGAAAAATTTGCTACCGAAATTCGCGGATTACAGAAAACGGATACCCGCGAGGTGGAAGAACCATTCAGTAAAGGTCAAACAGGTTCATCGGCTATGCCTCACAAGAGAAATCCGGAGCTCTGTGAAAGAATCTGCGGGCTTTCAAGGTTAATCAGGGGCTATTCCGTTACCGCGATGGAAAACATTGCTCTCTGGCACGAGCGGGATATCAGCCATTCTTCCACTGAAAGAGTAATTATGCCGGATGCCTGCCTTACGCTGGATTATATGTTGTCGATATTTACTAACATCATGGACGGTTTGATGGTTTATCCTGATGCTATGGAAAAGAACATGAATAAAACCAAGGGTTTAATATATTCTCAGAGAGTGATGCTTGCTTTAATAGATAAAGGACTTGGCAGGCAGGAAGCATACAAGATGGTACAGAGAAACGCTATGGTATCATGGGAAAAAAGCAAGGATTTCCTGAAACTGCTGAAGGCCGATAAAGATGTCATCGCAAAAATATCTCCCGATGAACTGGATGCTATCTTCGATTATAAATATTATTTGCGCTATGTGGATGAAATTTTCAAGAGGCTGGGATTAACCGAAAGCCAATGGAAAAAGAAGTACATGGCGCTGGAACCAAAACAACTGGGACCGAGGGCTTTATAAAAATGCAGAAAGACGTCTTGT
The DNA here is from genome assembly GCA_964547375.1 of uncultured Dehalococcoidales bacterium. GTDB lineage: Bacteria > Chloroflexota > Dehalococcoidia > Dehalococcoidales > UBA5627 > UBA5627. Next base: position 16,851 of record CAZJMW010000021.1, read on the forward strand.
TAAAAACAGAACTGCCCCTTCCGTTATTTATACGCGGCAAAGTCCGCGATACCTATGATATGGGCGATTATATTCTGATTGTCGTTACCGACAGGATATCGGCATTCGATGTTGTACTGCCCTGCGGCATACCTCACAAAGGCAAAGTGCTCAATCAGATATCTTCCTTCTGGTTCGATAAAACAAAAGATGTATTGGGAAATCACGTTATTTCCGTTGTAAATGATGCAGCTATACTTAACGACTATTTGCCAAAAGACAAGCAGAGCAAGTTCCCTGCATATCTGAACGGGCGTTCGATGCTGGTAAAGAAAGCCAAACGCCTGCCCATCGAATGCGTTGTGCGCGGATATATATCCGGCTCTGCCTGGAGCGAATATATTAAAACCGGTACTGTATCGGGAATGAAAATGCCTGTCGGTTTGCAGGAAAGTCAGAAATTGGAAAGCCCGATTTTTACACCGACCACAAAGGCCGACCAGGGGCATGATTTGCCTATGAGTATTTCTGAAGTAGAAGCTATGGTCGGCCAATCACTGGCAAATGAGATAAAAGATGCCAGTATCAATATTTATAATAACGCTGTGCAATATGCCCAAACACGCGGTTTCATTATTGCCGATACCAAGTTCGAATTCGGCATCGATGAAGGTAAGCTGATTATCATCGATGAAATGCTGACTCCCGATTCCAGTCGTTTCTGGGAAGCGGATAAATATAAAGCCGGAAGGTCACAGGACAGCTATGACAAGCAAATCGTCAGGGATTGGCTCAGCAAGTCCGGTTGGAATAAGGAACCGCCGGGACCGGTTTTACCCGATGAAGTAATAGAAAAGACGGCGCAACGTTACATCGAAGCCTACGAAAAACTGACCGGTAGAAAGTTTGATTATTAGTTTTTGAGAATTACCCTCATCCGTCATTACGATTTAACGGGACTTTGTTCGTCCTATATAAATTCAGGATGGGCATAATACTCAAATAAATATCCCCCGGCCTAGCCGGGGGTATTTCTTTAACGCCTGTAAGGCTTG
>CAZJMW010000022.1:0-17758 GCA_964547375.1 uncultured Dehalococcoidales bacterium
AGAAGCGCAATATGTTTATCATGATTGCCGTTATTTCGGTTGTCATCTGCGCTATTCTTGCTATAGCTATGCCTGACGACTGGTATATCTTCCTGTTTGTGGCACTGGGAATCATCGTGCTAATGGCGCCCGTTGCCTGGCTTTCGGTCTGGACCAGACGCCGCCAGAATCAGAAATACCCGGGCGATACCTATATCTGCCAGGACGGCATCTATTTCAACCGCGAACTGCATGTCTGGCGCGGATTCGGAGCCATCCTCGAAGATGTCACCTATCAGCAGGAACCGGCGGAAATGCTGGTGCTTATTACCTATTCCGTGATAAACCGCTACAACCGCCAGTACGTTACCATCAGGGTGCCGGTGCCGCGCGGAAGAGAAAATGAGGCACTGAACCTGGTGCAGGTACTACGCGGGCAGTCGTCTCAGGGACAGGCACAGCAGCCACCTTACGGTATTTAAATAAGGCTTGACCGGAGAGAACCGCCAGGCGCAGCAACAAATCCAAACAGCTTGGTTTTTTTGAGAATAACCCGAAGTATAGTATAATAAATAGATAATAGTTATTGAGTCCCGCGGTTATTTTTGTAATCCTCTCTGCCCGCTTTAACTCCAATCGCTGCTTCCTTCATTAACTTTGCCACCTGCGGTGTAATATTAATCACAGACAAATCGGGCGTTATACGCTATTTTGTATAAGTAGACTTATATTTAAATATATCTATAATTTTTAAAACGGGGAACCAATTAAATAGACAACACACTTTACAGCAAACAAATTACCGTAAACGGGCTGGATACTAATTATTTCAGCGGCGGCCGGGGGAAACCCTTCCTCATCATTCACGGCGGAGGGGACGGGGCGGAATCGTGGTTAAGTACTGCCATTCACCTGGCCGAACATTATACTGTTTATATTCCCGACCTGCCCGGCTTCGGCAGAAGCCAATCAGCCAATGACCGCTTCGAGATAGCTGAGTATGTCGATTTTATAGAAGCGTTTGTAAAAGAATGCGGATTGGACAGGTTCTATATGATGGGGCACTCGGTGGGGGGAAGCCTGGCTCTGCATTATGCCCTGGAGTATCCGCAGCGCATAAAAAAGCTGATTGCCTTAAACAGTTTCGGACTGGGGAAAGAAATCGCCTTATGGCTCAGGATTACTTCCAACCCTGTCTTCATCGATGTTTTCGGCAGCATCGCCACTTTTATTTTCAAGGCGCTGAAAGCCACGAGCAAGCTGGTTCGCCCGCATATCAAATACAAAGACCCCCTGCCGAAGGTAAAAATGGATATCGGCCGGAAAACGGCCACTTTCAAGGGTCAGACCAATATTATTACCGAAAGGTTTAAAGAACTTTTAATGCCCGTATTGCTCATTGCAGGCAAGAAAGATTACATTGTGCCGTATGCACAGGTCTATTCCGCAGGGAAGATGATTCCCGAATGCCGGGTGCGGGTCTTTCCCGATTGCAGCCATACCATACGCGGAAAGATGGTACCCGTCCTTATACACGAAGTAACGGATTTTATCGGGATGGATGACAGGGAAAACTTAGCTTAAAAAAAGCATCCTCTCTGCAACAGAATTATTTATACTGCCTATCCCGCTCTTTTCATTTTTACATCGACCATCTGCTCGATACAAAAGCGCACCGCTTCCCTGAAATCATCCAGTGCCTCTTTTTCCGTTCGTCCCGCACCGATAACCGCCGGCGGCTGCCAGAACACATAGTAGCTGCGGCTGTCTTTATCATATTCCGTTTTAATATCGTTGCGGGGCAGAATATCCATCCTATTCACCTTTACTAAAATTTATTTTTGCCGGCTACTGCCGCCAGGGGAGCTACGGCAATCCATAAGGTAATTGTAACCAGCATGGAAGTGACATAATTGATATCCGCTGCAATCCCCATTCTCGACGCAATGGCATCCCACAGAAGCATTACGAAGAAAGAACTCAAAAAGAAACCCGGTATGGCCGATAAAATCTTGAAGTATCCCATTTAAATTCCCCCTTTAGAATTTATTCACGTACTACGGAATTGATTTTCTCATATGTTTCCGAGAGAATGCACCGTATGCGCTCTGTTTTATCTTCATCAAGGTTGTAAAAATTACGGCCTATGAGTTGCTCCAGTTCATGGTAATCCTTCATAACCGCTGCCATTTTGGCCATATTTTTGAAATTCCACCTGTTTTTCATACGGCTTCTCACGCCATCGGCTATATCGCTCTTTTCAGTTAGAAATCTCAAACCCTCTTCGGTGATGGAATATACCTTTTTCCCTTCTGTTTCCGCAGATTGCGCATATCCCATTTCTTCCAGCATCTGCAGGGTCGGATAAATAACACCGGGGCTGGGTTTATAAAAACCATGCGACTGCTCTTCAAGTTCGCGAATGATTTCATAGCCGTGCCTCGGCCTGTCTTTTATCAAATCCAGTATTACATACTTGAGATTACCTTTTTGAAAAGAGGCTTCCCGCCGCGGACCGCGAAAAAACCGGTCTTCGTTAAAGTGATGTCCTCTATACATTTCGACCTCCTTTCTCAATTATTAGATATTACTAAATACTATCTAGATATATCTAGATAGTATTATACACTATTTCTATAACATATCAATGGATTTTTAGATTTATTTTAAAATATACGATTATGCTAATCCGAGAGGTATCATCAAAGCCGGGCCTGCCATATCTTAACTACACGGCAGGCCGAACGGAATATCCTATCCGTCGTTTTGCAGATATTTCTATAAGAGTCTTGATAAGCCGGAAAGAGTAAGCTAAAATCTGTTGTTTCTCTTGTTTCTCCAGTATCTGTTAGCCCTGGCATTATTGCTATTGTTGTTATAATAACTGTTATTATAATTTCTATTACTGTTTCTACTACCTTTAAGAGCTGTATAAATACCGATAAGCAGTATGGCAAAAACAACCGATACAGCTATACCCAGCCATGAAGGCCATGTCCACCAGCTAAGCCATTCACCGGTTTGCCCGGCCAGAAATGCCCCCAGAGCACCCAGCAGCACGGTCATGATGATACCCAGGTTTTGCCTTCCGGGCATCAGGATTCTTGCCAGTATACCGATACCCAAACCGATAAGCAGATACCACAAAAAGCTCATATCCTTCCTCCTAAATTTAGATTATGTGCTCAAGATAATTATAACCTGTATTACCGTTGATTCGACCGGCTTTGTCCGTTTAAATCGAGCTGATGATTTTACAGACCGTTATTCCAGCTGCAATTCCACCGCAGACAGGTTCTGGGTAACATCAACCAGCGATTGCCCCAGCAGCCTGGCTACTGAAAGCGGCATCGATACTTCACCCTCCCAGAAACTCTGGGTTTTCTTTTTACCGCTTATCGAAATGGTAATATACTGCTCGTCATCTTTTAAGTCTTTATACTGGTACTGCCCCCTGAATACCTTGATGCTTTTGACTCCGTCGATGGGGCCGCCGTACGTATGAATGTTTGAAACGGTAATTCCCAGTTGTGCCATATATTCCTCCCCATATGATTATATGACGATATTATACATCTAAAAACAACCTTCTAAAATAGCTGAAATAATTGCCTTAATGCCTGTTAATCCAATAAATAACGTATTATAATTTAAGAAGTCATAATAAAGGAGGGAATGCTGTGGATGAAGTCCTTTACGAAATCGAGGAAACTAAATACAATCCAAGGGTAAAAACCACCTTGGATTTTAAAGGGAACCTTGAGGAGACGAAGCAGAAAGCCGATGAAATGGCACGCCAAAACATCGGCACCAGGTATGCCGTTTTCCGCACAGGCAGCTATGTAGCCGACTACCAGGCATTTTATAGAACTACCGTTACCTGCCCCAAATGCGGTGAGGTGATTCCGCTGGAATAGAATCTATATTCGGTGCAGAAAGCATTTCTCGTTAATTTTATGCATGGAAGGATTCTTAACCACTATAAAAACCGGGTGCGTTTATATCTGCATAAATACCGAAATTGTTAAAGATTATTAAATCGATTAACAAATATAACACGAATTGAAGGAGAAATTATGTCTGCTATTCCTGCTTTCGAACCGGGACTATGGAATGCGTGGTGGTTCATGATGGTCTTCCTGCTGCAGTGGCTGGCTGTTGTCATCTTCAGGGGAAAGATTGCAGATAGGACATCTCATCCGGCCGATATCAAACCGGACCGAAAAGATAAAATAGCGGGCACATTAACGCAGTCGCTCTGGATAGGTGCTATTCTGTATTCAGTTTTTCTGCCGTTTAAAACCGGAACGGCGTGGTTCTATACGGGTCTGGGATTCTTCATCGCCGGATTAATCATACTTGTACTGGCAACATTAAGCGTCAGCAGAACCGCAATTGACAAGCCGTTTAACGGAAGCATTTACCGTTTTTCCAGGCATCCGATGTATCTCTCGATGATTCTTATTTATATTGCGGTCAGCGTTGCCTGCGCTTCCTGGCTGTTTTTATTTATTACCGTCATTACCTTTTTTCTACAAAACTGGCAGGCAATACAGGAAGAAAAGTATTGCCTTAAAAAATTCGGGCAGGATTACAGCGAATATGTGGCTAAAACACCCAGGTGGTTCGGCATTCCGAAAATCGCCCCGAAATAGTATAATTAGCAGTCTTATTAAAATATATCCCGATTTACAAAAAGGAGCGTCAGATGAAGAATTTTTACCGCATAGTTGCCCCGTTTTTATTGACAATTGCCCTGATATTTACAGCTGCGGGTTGTAACATTACAGGCAATACCCAGACCTCCACACAAGCAAATACTACCGGCGACATACTGTATTCGGATTCCTTCAGCGGCAGCTCTACCAACTGGCTGACCTACACGGAGGATTTCGGCTGGGTAAAGCTTCAAGACGGAGCCTTGCATATCCTGAATTATACCGAGGGGGAATACTCCAGCGATACCTATCCGGACTTAAGCTACGCTGATTTTATATTGGAAGTGGATATGACCTTCGTGGAAGGTTCCACCGACAACTGGCAGAGCGTTGTCGGCAGGTATTCTGATGGATTATGCTATTACTTCGATATCAGCGCCGACGGTTACTATGCTATCGGCTTCTGGGATGATGAGGAATGGGATTATACCGGCCTGGTAGAAACCACCTATTCTGATTATATTCTTCAGGGCAATAAAACAAACAGGGTAAGAGTGGAGTGCATAGGTACCAGTTTGAGTTTAACAGTAAACGGCCATAAGCTGGCACAGGTTACGGATTCCACCTGCAAAACGGGTGAGGTCGGTTTGGAAGTGTCGTCTATGGACGGAACTTATACGGTAGTAGCTTTCGATAATTTTGTGATATACGCTCCTTAATTCAAGGAGCATACCCCGGTTTTAAAATAAGGATAACAATAGCCCTTCTCCCGTAAAATCCATCGCTATGATAACGGATGCGAGAGAAGGGCTATTGCAATTAAGACTATAAGTTAATTTTACTTGCCGGTTGCCGGCGGTTTAATTAAAACGGGAACCGTCGAATTCCGGATTACTTTTTCTGCCACACTGCCGAAAACCCAGCGTGAAATCCCCGACCTGCCGCGCGTGGACATAATGATCAGGTCTATATCATTCTTCTGGGAGTACTTGATGATTTCCTCGGCCGGATTACCAGACAATATTTCCGTCCTGGCATCTATCCCCTTTTCCTTAAGCGTGGCCACTACTTTATCAAGATAATGAGAGGCTTCATCGCGGTAAGCTTCATCCAGTTCTACGGCAATCTTGGCATCCAGCGTTCCGATAACATTGGGGTCCAGCGGCTCGCGAATTCTCATTAAAATAACCTCAAGGGCACGGCAATCAGTGGTAATATCGATTACATGTGTCAGCGCAGATTCCGACAGCTCCGAACCGTCCAGCGGAACCAGTATCTTTTTAAACATGGCTAACTCCTTACAGACTTCGATACTGGAATTTTACTCCAGAATTGATAAAGTATCAATGGGATTTGCGCCTGAAATGCTACTTTCAGGATAAAATTTACGGCACTACCAGTTCCAACCCCAGACCGGCGGCAAATTGTTCGATTTCACTGATTACAGACTGCGGCGGGTAATCCAGAACGATATCGGTTCCACCCACCGATTCCATCAAACCTGCATACCAGAAGACACTCTCGCCGGGTGGCAGTTTTGCCATTACAGTCTTGATTTCCTCGATGCCGATAACATGAACTTTTATCCATCCTATCTCGGAAATGACATCCTCCTCGGATACTATTTCTTCCATATATTTGCTGCGGTTGGTGCCGGTTATCAGCGTAAAGTGCCACTCCCCAGCCTTCTGCCACGAATAAAGCTCATATCCTTTAAAAGACGAAGGCAGTTTATCTATATCATCCAGCGAAATGGCTGTAATTAATTTACCGGCCTTATCGAGAGATTGGAGAACTGTTTCATTATCCCTCGGGTCTTCTCCTCCATAGAAAGAGGAAGAGGGATAGCCCAGTTCAATGGTAACAATTTCGGCAAGCTCGCTGCCCAGGGGCTTCCATATGGTAACACCATCGAAAGACTGCGAGGAATAGGAAACCCAGAAAGCGCCCCAGTAAACCGGGCTTTTATCGACACACACTAAAAAAGACCTGCCGCTGGTGGGGACATCAAGTTCAGAGACACGACCAAAAGCCTCAGGAGTCAATTTCAGCTCATGAGTCTGCACATTGTAATAAATAACATCATCTTCAGAAATTAACGGGCTGTTAGCGATTTCGACATGGCTTAAAGCCTCCATCCGGGAAGGCGGGATATCATCCCTGGTAAGATAAATCGAGAATCCTCCCTCTTTATCCGCAGCGCACCCGCCGATAAACATAGGAAAAACCATTAATGAAAGCAAGAGCACTTTAATATAGATATTTTTTAAATACCCGCTCATAGCACACCCCCGTTTTTGGGAAGTTGGCGATTCTACACTATAAAACGTCACCGGGTTTCAAACGATAGGTTAAGCACGAGTAAAATTGACAATTATTGCTTTTCTTTTTTAAAACAATCGGCAACATTCTTTCCGAAATCCTCAGCCGCCTTGCCAACATCCCTGAACTTTTCTTTAACATCGTCTTCCTTCAACCGGTCTACCAGTGAATTGGCTGAAGCCGAAGCGCTTTCGGCAAACTCCTTTGCCTTCTTTTTCAGTTCGGGGTCGTTGAAGATATCGCCTACCGCCTGACCGAAAGTCGCAAAAAGCCCGGCAAAACTTTCGATGGTTTCCTTTTTGTATTCCTGATTCTCTTCTGTCATATTCCCTTTCCTCCGATAACCCGCAGCTCCCGATGCAAAACAATAATTGAGGTCACCGCTTTATAATATTATTAATGATGCCGACTTTCAACTGTAAAATATGGTATTAAACAGATAAAATTGTTGTATAATCAAATTACAAGGATAATTTAACAACAGAATAATTGAAAAAGTGCAGCATTATCACCCGGTTTTAATAAATGCTGACTATTTGCTGGTTGATTGTTCATAACAGGAGGACTGATATGAAAAGGATTTTTATTGCTGTTTTATCCATTCTGTTGATACTACCTGTCTCCTGCAGCGATGGAACCGGCACGGAAACAACCTCCGGCGTATCCTCGGCGACATACGATATGTATATCGATGTTTGCAGCGGGTGTCACGGCACCAGCCGCCAGGGTGCAACCGGACCTGCGCTTATCCCGCAGCGTTTGGAAGCAATGGAGTTCGATTCCCTGGTTGATATTGTAACAAACGGACGTAAAGTTACCGCTATGCCCGGTTTCAAGAATTCCCTTACAGAACAGCAAATTAATGCGCTGGTAGATTACATGCTGTCACCGGTTGAGGAATCAAAACTGGAATGGACAATTCAGGATATAGAAAACAGCATCGAAATCCTGAAATCCGTTGATGACTTGCCTTCCCACCCGACCTGGGGAGGGGAGGTAGAGGACTTAATGGTGGTTACGGAGCGTGATATCGGCAACCTGATGTTCATAAACGGCAGCACGCATACTGTTGTCAGCCATCTTGAAGCCGGATATGCTATACATGCACCTACCTTTACCCCGAAATCAGTCAGCGACCGCTGGTTATGGGCAATCGCGCGCAACGGCTGGCTGACTAAAATCGACATGTACAGCCTTGAGATTGTCGGCAAGGTGCGCGTCGGATTGGATTCGAGGGGAACGGCAATTTCAACAGACGGCAAGTATATTATCGCCGGCAATTTTCTGCCGAATAATGCTGTCATTATCGATGCGGAAACTCTTCAGCCGTTAAAGGTTATCGAAACCTACGGCGTTAATCCCGATGGTGTGGAAGTAGAATCACGTGTGGCTGCTGTTTTATCAACACCGATCGGACCCTACTTCGAGGTTACTCTAAAAGAAGCCGGTCAGGTATGGATTGTCGATTATTCGAAAGCAGACTTCCCCATAATTAAGAAAATTCTGAATGTCGGTAATATCCTGCATGATGGCTTTCTTACGCCCAACGGGCGCTATTTCCAGATTGCTTCACAGGAAGATGGAATAATGGCGATTATCGACCTGGAAACACTGGAAATCATAAAGAAAATCCCGGCCGGTATTCAACCTCATCCGGGGCCGGGAGCAAATTTTGAAAGCCTGGGTCGGATATTGGCAGCAACTCCCGCCCTGGGAGAAGGGATGGTTACTATCTGGGATACAGCTACGTGGGATGTGGTGAAAACGATAGAAACCAGGGGGCCGGGATTGTTTATTCGTTCTCATCCCGACAGCCGCTATGTCTGGGTAGATGTCGCTTTCGGCGATTACTGGAACGATATTGTCGTTTTCGACCGTGACACGCTGGAGATCGTAACTACCTTGCAACCGGGGGAACGCTCCGTGCATCCGGAATTTACTCCCGATGCGAAATATGTATATGTCGCCTGCTGGGATGATAATAAAATTACCGTCTATGATGCAGCAACATTTGAAGTGGTAACCGAGCTTCCGGCAACTACGCCTACAGGCATATTCAGCGCCGGGATTCGCCAGGAGGAACCGGGGGCTTAAAGTGCTTTTTCAATTCCATATGTAAGATATAAATTGTTAGAAACAGTCCATGTAATATAATAATTCGAGGGGGGAAACAATGAAGAAAATGATGTCGGAATTCAAAGATTTTATCCTGCGCGGCAATGTAATGGACATGGCGGTGGGCATTATCATCGGCGTGGCTTTCGGAGCCATCGTCACTTCACTGGTGAATGATGTTATAATGCCGCCTATCGGCTTGTTGCTGGGAAATATCGATTTTTCCAACCTTTATATAAATCTGTCGGGAACGGATTATGCTTCACTTAGCGATGCCAGGGCAGCCGGGGCTCCCCTGATTGCTTACGGAGCCTTCATTAACACCGTCATCAACTTCCTGATTATTGCCCTGGTCATTTTCCTTATGATACGTTTTATAAACAACATGGTAAAAATGGGTAAAAAACGTGAAGAGGCAGCGGCAGCAGCCGACCCGACCACCAGGGAATGCCCGTTTTGCTTATCGACTATAGCGATTAAAGCTACACGCTGCCCTCAGTGCACATCGCAGCTTGATGTAAAATAAAAGCGGCAATTTATAAGTATTGATATAGCTATCATTACAGGATATTATGTCACTGCATGACAAACAGGCAGGTGTAAAATGCGATATTTTTTCTTTCTGTTGGTTGGACTGGTTTTAATAGCCAATTTTGTAATATTAATGATATACGGCGATACGTTGCAAAGCACGCATTTGTTTATCGTGCGCAGTACCGTATTCTACCCTGTTGCATTCGTAAATTTAATACTGGGGATACTGATGATGATATATACCGGTATTACATTTTATAAACAAAGAATTAAAAGGGATTGCCGCTATCAAGGTAAAAAAGATTAGGAAGCAACACTATTTCCCAGCGCAGGCGAAACCTAAACATTGTACCGGCAGTATGTCAGAAGGATACCTTGCATACCGGGCAGGTCACCAGGGTATTCTTCGACCCCAGTAATGACAGCATCATTTCGGATAGCATCGATGTATCTCCGCCGGTATGGAAGCTATGAACCCCGGCGCGCACCACGCCGATTGCCCCGGCGCTTCTTTGAGGAATTATTTCAGCAAATCCGTCATCGCTAAGGTCGGGCCTGCTGACAAGCAGTATAAATTCCTGTTCTGTCCACTCGTTTTTTTTCGCCATGATATCCTCCTATAAAATATTATTCTGTAGAAGTGTTTCATTGACTCACTATAATTTTACTACCGAAGACCGGCTGTATCAACGATTTATACCCCTTTTATATCTGATTGTTTGACAAACGGAGTTTAAAAATGAAACACTATTGCTATGGATATAGAACAGAGAAGAGAACTGCTGGTAAAATTGCCCCCGAACGAAAAGAAGTTGATTTATACATCAGGGGATGGCACAGAAGTATCCGTTACAAGGACAGACGAAATTACCGTTAAGGATTTTTCGGTTTTTTTAAAGAAGAAGGGGGAAGCGGAGTTTAATGCCACCTTTATCCGCTTGCTGATAGACCTGCATATCAAGAAAATCAGCAAACCCGATGAAGTAGATGCGCTTTCGAAAGTTTTTGAAAGCATCTACGACGGAGAAGACTGTGACGCTTTAATGGAGAACATCAACGGCAAGACATTTCCCATGCAACTGGATGGTCTGGATATAAATATGGTTTGTGCACAATTGCTAATGGTAAAACAGGAATTCAATTACGGCCCCGGAAAACATGAAACCGCCTACGACCCGGCGCGGGGATACCTGATGGCTTACATACGCTGGGTGTTATCTAAGAAAAACGAAATAGATAAGATTGTAGAGGCTGCCGTCAAAGAATACATACCTCCCGAAAAATTTGATAACTAGTATCATTTTTCAGACTGTAAGTTAAAATGTACCCCTCAAATTCACCTTTCTTATTCTTTTTATGTTTAAAATGCTGAATATTAAAAATTAATTATGGTTTTATCTGTAAACTTATGATAATATGAAAAAGAATAATTATGAGCGAAGATATCATCAAAACAATAGAAGAATTACAGGAAAACCAATACCCCGAGCCTGATATAATCGAGGCAACGGAAACCATTAAACAGGTAGAGGAAATAAAGGAAGCAGTTCAGGCTGTAACAGATACCTCTCTGCCCGAAAAAGTGGTAGACCTGCGCGATATGCTGGAACATTTAAGCGACGAGGTAGACAGCTGGAAGACATGGCATAAAAAGGATTACCAGGGTGCCATAGAGACACTGAAAAGCCAGGTGGAAGAAATACACCAGGAATGGGGAAATGTATCCAGCAACCTCAATTCGCAGCGCGAAAAGCTGGAATCCCTGCTGCAATCCGCACCGGGAATCATCGAAACCTCAACCCTCAAAGCGCTCTCTTTAAGAGTGGCTCACCTTGAAAAACTGATTTCACAGATATTCAACGAAACGCAAACCAACGCCGCTCTGAAAAGCTCCAAAAAACAGTTTATCATTTCAATCGTCGCCCTGGTGGTTACCATCATCCTGTGGATGGTCTTTATAATCATGAACCTGTTAAAGTAAAACAGAAATTATATCCCAACCTCTTGATATACCTGTATCCTGCTGTCATTAATGATTGATGATATAATACCGATTTCAAATTTTGACATGCGATAACGCGTTTTCATGATGAACATGCTTTATTCAAGGAGAGTTTAAAGAATGCTAAAAAGCGATAATACCATTCTTCTTGTAATAGACGTTCAGGAAAAACTGCTGCCGGTTATCTACCGAAAAGAGGATTTGTCCTCGAATATTATCAAACTGATTCGCGGTTCACAGGTTCTGGAAGTTCCCCTGCTGATAACCGAACAGTATCCTAAAGGACTGGGGCATACCATTCCCGAAATAGCACAGTTAATCCACGGCAGCGAGCCGCTTCCCAAGACCAGCTTCAGCTGCTATGGCGATGCCGGATTTAAAAACAGGCTGGATGCCTCCGGCAGAAAACAGGTGCTTGTCTGCGGAATCGAATGCCATGTCTGTGTTTACCAGACTGCCATGGATTTGAAAGAAGCCGGATACGAAGTGCAGGTGGTTGCCGATGCCGTTTCATCGCGAACAGCGGAAAACAGGGAAATCGGCTTGAATTTAATGAGGCAGATGGGAATAGCAATTACAGGAACAGAGATGGCACTGTTTGAACTGCTTAAAATTGCCGAAGGTGAAAAGTTCAAAGCTATCAGCAGCATTGTGAAGTAGACGCAAGTATTATTTGATACCCGGTTTCCTGTTCAATATCGAACGGCTGACCACTTCGGCAATCCTTTTTTTCCGTGTCGTTTCTGTTTTTGCCCCCGCAACCCACCTGATATATGTATTGCGGTAGCTGCCGGCAAAGCCTTCGAAATTTTTCAATGCCAACGGGTTCAATTCTAATGCCTCTTTCAAATCTAAAGGCATCTCTTCCCCGACAGCCTTGGCGTAGGCAGCATCCCAGAAGCCGTTCTTTTTGGCGGCCTCGATAGCAGCCAGACCGGTAGCAGTCATTTTACCGGAAGCTATCATTCTTTCCGCCCGCTGGCGGTTTACTTTAGACCAGGCACTTTTGGGGCGGCGGGGGGAGTATTTAAGTATGAACTTTTCGGCATCAATGCCCTTCATCTTGCTGTCTATCCAGCCGAAACAGATGGCTTCCTCTCCGGCTTCGGCAATGCTGACAGACGGGGTACCGCTGCTCTTTTTATAGTGCAGAATCCATACCTCATTTGAATCGGCGTGATTCTTTTCCAGCCATTTACGCCAATCCCATCTGTCTTTAAAATAAATAGCATTTTCAATATCCATTCCAATCTGCCTGATAAAAACCTTATTAACGTATTTTCGCTTTGACCACCACCACCATACCGCTATTAAAATACCGGGTTTTCTCCGCCATCAAGCCGTGTTCTGCAACAATATTGGAAATTCCGCCGCTCTCTTTAAATTGCTTAAACCCCTGATAATGCTCCCCGCCGGCAAAGTATTCGACGATATTTGCCCCAATTCCCTGGATGTTTTTCGGCAACGGAATGTTAAAATCCATAAAAAGCAGAGCACCTTCAGGTTTGACCACCCGTTTCATCTCCGAGACTACCGCGTGGCGCATAGCGGGAAGCTTGTCGTGCAGGGCAAAAGAAACCGAAACAATATCGAAGCTGCTATCTTCAAAGGGCAGAGCCGTAGCATCGCCTGCCAAAAAAGATATATTCTCCATATTCAGGCGTGACTTGTTCTTTATACCGTATGCCAGCATGCCTGTATTGTTGTCGATTCCCACAGCCGTTATGCCGCGCCGTCCGTATTCGATCACCTGCGCCCCCGTTCCGCAGCAGACATCAAGTGCCAGGTCACCGGCTTTCATGGCGGATAAATCAACCATGTATTGCCTGGCAATCTTCAGTAAAGGGTCAACCAGGTTTTCATAAGTAAATAATGCCATTTCGATACATCCCGTAAAAATGATTTAATATCGATTATACCATGCCAACAGTACCGATTTATTTAATTTTGCAGGTTAATTTTCCGCATACTTTTATTTTTTTAAAAAATATTGGATGATATATACATGAGAATGTGGCTTGTAGACCCCGAAAAGATGTGCCGCAAGCACCTTTTAGGTGAGCATGTGGAACTGCATATGCTGGCAGGCTGCCTTAATAAAGGCAAGAATATCAAGGGATTTATCGAAGCTGGCTTTGTAGACCCCGCCCTGCTCCTCCCCCGCCATGAAGAACTGGTTGCCGAGATGATAAGACGCGGATACAATCATTGCTCCCCGGTCGGCGGATTGCCTGATAACCTGGAAAAAGGGCATATCGACCCCGAAGCCAACAGGGTCGAGTTGTGCAGGAGATGTGCGGAATGCAGGGAAAGAATACGGCGGCGAACATAAATAAAAAGTCCCCCACACTATCATTCAGATCCCGATTTATCGGGAGAAGGATCCGGCGGGTGGGGAGAAATAGCAGACTCGTTGCCCCGGCATCAGGCGGAAACGCCGTATTAACTACCCCTTCCCCAGATGCTTCATTCGGCCACCACGAATTCAGCATGACAAGGCCTTTGCTTTCCCATCTACTTCATTCGTCCTTCATTTATACTTAGCGTAGCTAATGTGCGAATTCAGCATGACGATATGTAAAATGTCATCCTGAAGTCACAGGGGGTGACTGAAGGATCCGGCGGGTGGGGAGAAATAGCAGACTCGTTGCCCCAGCATCAGGCGGAAACGCGTTAATACCCCCATCCCCAGATTCTTCGTTCGACCACCATTTATACTTAGCGCAGCTAATGTACGAACTCAGAATGACAGTATCGTAGGATGTTGAGTTCCAGCTACCGGAATAAAATCCCGAATCATCAGTCTAAAACCTTCGCCTTGGGGGAGGTCCGACCTGTCGGGAATGAGGGATCGTAAGGCATATTTAAATATTGGTCTGCGGTTTCGGTTCTCGGCATTTGCCGGATATCGATGTTACTTCGATTACCAGCACCACCAGCCTGTCCAGCTTGTGCTGTTCGAAGCCATTAGATTGATTGACAACACCGGCTGCAGCGTACTTCTCCCCCAGCAGTTGCAGACCTTTCATCTTCTCTTCGCCATCGGCAATTGACATTCTGCCATAGCAGATAACACTGCGGTAGGCGTAGTCGATATCGCAGATATGTTCGCCGGTCTGCGCATTCACCGCTTCGACAGGCTCATCGGCCTCAAAGCAAACAGTGTTATTCACATCCAGGTTATCCAGCAGCCGTCCACCCTTAACTGAATGGTGTATATAAATGCGGCGCGTTTTAGCTTCGTAAGCATAGTTGACGGGAGTGATATAAGGAGTGCCGTCGGAGCAGACGGTTGCCACCCTGCCGGCTTGTGCCCGCTGCAATAAAGCCGCACTCTCCTCATCAGTCATAACACGGTTTTTCAAATGAATTAAATCAGGATGCATATTTAATCCTTTCCGAAAACAGATGGTAGTATGATATTGTCATTCCGGAGCCACGATTCATCGGGGAGAAGAATCCCGGGAGCAGGGTGGTTATTATGGTACTCGTCCTGATGCCGGTGTAGCATCACGGCTTGTTTCTCCCCACCCCCCGGATTCTTCGGTCATCCCTTATGTCCTCAGAATGACAGTAGTTAACGGTTGTTTCGAGCCCGGAGAGGCCGGAACTCAACGTAATTATAATTATCCGCTAACAACTATTTCTTGTGCTTTTCTTCGGTCGCTTTATCGGCAGCCAGCAGGGATGTTAAAATCTGCTGCTGGAATTCGCCTACCGCACCCGGCGAGTGCGGGATTAATATCGTATTGTTATTGGAGTGCTTGCCGACATCGGTCAGCATATCGTAATACTGAGTTAAAAGCACTAAAGACATGACATCCCTGGCAGTTACTCCGCTGATAGCCTGTGTAAAATCCTCTACGGATTCACGTAAACCCTTGACGATTGCCATTCTCTGGTTGGCAACACCGACGCCGGACAATTCCTTACTCTTGGCATCGGCTTCGGCAGCCTTCACCACCAGGATTTTCTCGGCTTCGCCCTTGTGCTCGGCGGCAACCCTCAGCCTTTCCTGGGCATTGATTTCGTTCATGGCATTGGCAACCTTGGTATCGGGAACAATATCGTTAATCAGGGCAGTCTTTATAAAATAACCGAATTCAGGCATAATGGTGCCCAGTTTAGCCTCGATATCGTCCGCAATATCTTCCTTCTTCTCGAAGACTTCATCCAGTTTCATGTGCGGGACTTTGGCCCTGACGGTATCGAATACGAAGGATTCCATCTGTGCCAGCGGATTGGTCAGTTTGTAAAAAGCCTCCCAGACTTTTTCTTTAGTTACGAAAAATTGAACGGCGATGAGCAGGTCTACAAAGACGTTGTCGCTGGTTTTGGTCTTGACCTCTACATTCAATTCACGCACCCTGATGGAAACGCGTCCGACCACGTCTTCGATAATCGGCCACTTGATATGCAGACCGGGGCCGGCTATACGTGCGTATTTACCGAACCTTTCGATTACGGCATAAGTCTGCTGCTTGACCGTAAAGATACCCATAAAGAGAAATAAAAGTACTAAAATACCGATGATAATCCATGCAATTGCTGCTCCGGGCATAATGTGTACCTCCTTAATAATTTCCTGTAATAATTATATACCAACGGGGATAAAACATCGAATACGATTGGACTTATGTTATTTCAATTTTTTCATCCGTTCACCACCTGTCCCAAACTTGGGATGAGCTTGTCGAAGGGTCTGAACAGAGTAAATGAAATATGTAAACTGTTATGGTTATATCCCGACTGGTCGAGACTCATCCTGAGTTTATCTAAGGATACGAACGTACTGACTTATTGTTAATAATACCTTTAACTGACAAGCCTTCTACTTCAAGTGGCTGCCGTCGCAAAAGGGTTTGTTGGCGCTTTTTCCGCAGCGGCATAACGTAACGCGGTTGCGGACTTCGTAAGGCTTTCCTTCGGCGGATTCGACAGGAATGCCTCCCCTCACCCACAGCGGCCCGTCTTTACCCGCCTGCGGGTCTTTTACCACTCCGATGGAAGGAGTAAACTCCGGCTCGATGGCATTCCCCTGCTTATCATGGGCAACCAGCCTGCCGGAGGGGCAATCGCAGGCCTCCTCGATGGCAGTCTTGCGCGCTTCCGGGTCGGCGGATTGTTCGGTCAGGTTCCAGGTCCCGCCGGCGCGGTGGCAGAAACGTGCCGACGAGCACAGGTCTTCCGCATCGGACAGTACAAGTTCGGGACCTTCATATGTTTGCGCCTGCTCCGCATAAGATTTACGGCTTGCCGTTTCCTTGCCTTTGAAACCGGTGACGGCATGCATACCGGTGCAAAACGGCTTATTGACACTTTTTCCGCAGCGGCAAAGCTTATAACCATCCTTCTCAGGATACTTTTTGCCTTCTTCCCAACCATGGCACTCGCCGTCGGCATCCACCTGTATAACTTGTTCCGCCAGCGGCACACTACCCATTACAAGATAAGGGCCGTTTTCGGTTACCTTGATTACCTGCTTGTTTTCCGCCCCGGATGTGTTGCCCGATTCTTCCATCTTAATCTCCTTTAAATTTTAAGACATGTAAATACCGGCAGCGCGAGGGATGCAAGATGCTGTGTATAGTTATTTATCTTCGGTAAAGGCTTTGGGTTGCCAGCTGGGAGAGCCGCAATTGGGGCAGTTTTTGGGCTTGGGGGTTCCTTCCGGAACCATCTGCCGCCATATAAAACGGCAATGAATGCACCTGTAGGTAAACCACTTCTTTTCTTCCATACCCATAATTATAGGCTCTATTGGGGGGGATGTCACTACGGGGAGGGGAATTAACTATGTCCCCTTATATATTGCTTTTCAGGCGATTGCATTCCACACAGAGAATTTTACAGTTTTCCGGTATTGTTTTACCGCCCTTGCTCCATGGCTTAATATGGTCGGCTTCCATTTCTTGAATTTCAAAATGTTTGCCACACTTATAACAGATACCTTTTTGCCTCTCATAAGCCGCCCTTTTCTGGCTTTCAGTAAAGGCGCGAATGTTCAGATGTTTTTCATTATGCGTTAGTATATAAGTATAGATGCCCTTTTTATTGGTAACATCATCATCCATCATCAATCGCTGTATTTCGTGTTCCAATTTTTTGGTATCGAATACTTTACCGTTAAATTCGTTATACAGGCTTC
>CAZJMW010000023.1:0-17569 GCA_964547375.1 uncultured Dehalococcoidales bacterium
CCCAGTATGACCGACATCATGCTGTCGTGCTCCGCAGGTGTCATAACCTGCACTTTGGCCTCTCTTTTTACCAGGAAATCCTTGACCTGCTCTGCCAGTTTTGTCTCCTGCGGCGTGGTCGGCGTCAGTACGAAGTTCTGGTTTGCCAGGCTACGGGCGCCGGGGCCGAAAACCGGGTGCGTTCCCAGTATTTGTCCGTTGGCTATATAGCGGTGCATCAACTCGACCGGAATGGCCTTGACCGATGTAACGTCGAAGATAAGCTGTTCGGAGTAAATATAAGGACTCATCTGCTTGACGGTTTCCTCGAAGTAATCTGCCGGCACCGAAATAATCACGGCATCCGCCGTTTTTATATCTGAAATCTCTGTGCTTATCGCGACATCCAGTTCCTTTTGAAGTGCTTTAAGCCTGTCTGAATTCCGTCCGATAACGGTAACGGATTTGCCTTCCTGTATAAGCAGTCGTGCAAACCATTGCCCCATCTTGCCGGAGCCGCCGATGATAGCTATTTTGTTTATACTTGTCATAGATTTGATATTTCTCGATTCAGAATAACTTTTTGATGCTTCTTTGGAGTAGACCGAATTCATCCATCTGTCAATAACAATACTCTAATCTGTCATCCTGAAGACACAGGGGGTGACTGAAGGATCCGGGGGGTGGGGAGAAATAGAAAACCCATTGCCCCTGCATCAGGCGGAATAACAACCCTCATCCGTCATTTACTTCTTAAATGCCACCTTCCCCCGAGGGAAGGCTAAATTTACCCCACCCCGGATGTTGAGTTCCGGCTTGCCGGAATGAAATCCCGATTTATCGGGACTTCATTCGTCCCTCAGTTATACTTAGCGCAGCTAATGTACGAATTCAGCATGACAAATAATGGTAATCTAATCGTTACTCTTCTGTGCGGCCTTAGGATACGACCCCAAAACTTTAAAAAATATCGTGTAGTCTTCAAGCTGCTCGAGCATCATACTTACCTTTTCATCCAGCCTGTGCCCTTCGAAATCCATATAGAAATTGTAAACCCATGGTTTCTGCCGGGTAGGGCGGGACTCCAGCTTGGTCATATTGATACCGTTATCAGCCAGTTGCTTTAGAAATTCATAAAGGGCGCCCGGACGGTGCTTTACGGAAAAGACCAGCGAGGTCTTGTCGTTACCCGAGGGAGGCGCATCTTCCTTTGAAAGCACGAAGAAACGCGTGAAGTTGTTTGCATTATCCTCAATACCGCAGTTAATGATATTCATATTATATATAACGGCGGCGCGCCTGCTTGCAATAGCTGCCCCGTCCATGATTCTCTTCTCTTTTATCATTTTAACGCTGCCGGCGGTATCGTAACTTGGTACCAGCTCGCATTTCAAATGCTTGATGAATGCCTGGCATTGCCCGAGCGCCTGGGGGTGCGAATATATCTTCTTAATCGAATCCAGCGATACGCCATGGTTTGAAATCAGGCAGTGCGATACCCGCAGTTCCGTTTCGCCGCAGACCTGTAAAGGTGAATCCAGAAGCAGGTCGTAGGTCTTGCTGATGCTGCCTTCAATCGAATTTTCAACCGGTACTATGCCGAATTGAGCCTCGTCCTTTTCAACCGCTTTAAACACGTTTTCCAGTGTTTCATAAGGCCTGAGCCTGATATCGGAACCAAAGAAATTTACGGCAGCTTCCTCGCTGTAGGCGCCGAGTTCCCCCTGGAAAGCAACCAGTGTTTCCTGCATATTCTTTGAAGCAATGAATATCTGGCGGTAGATCAGTTCAATATCGGTTTGTTTCAGCCCTTTTTCGCGTGCCATCTCTTTAATCTTGCCGATAATGGCTTCTTCGCGCAGCCTGTCCTGGACCTGCCGTCCTTCCTGCTTTTTAACTTCACCGATACTCTCGGAAAGCCTGGCTCTATCCGCTATCAGCCCCACAATTTCCCGGTCTATATTATCGATCTGCTGCCTGAGTTCTTCTAAATTCATTTCATTACCCTCGCTATTACTCCCGCTCTTATGGCAAAGTCGCACAGAATTATAGCCATCACGGCTTCAACAACCGGTACAGCCCTGGGGACGATACAGGCATCGTGACGGCCTTTTATTTCCAGTTCCGCACGGGTCATTTCTTTCAAATCGACCGAATGCTGCTTTTTAGATATGGAAGGTGTCGGTTTTACGGCTACTCTTACCACTATCGGCATGCCGTTGCTGATTCCGCCCAGTATGCCGCCGGCATTGTTGGTTTTAGTAATTATCCGGCCGTCCTTAATATCGAAGGGGTCATTATTTTCAGAGCCTTTCAGGCGGGTGGAGTTAAATCCGGCTCCGAACTCCACTCCTTTTACCGACGGAATGGCAAACAATGCCTTTGCCATATCACCGTCCAGATTGTCGAAAAGCGGTTCTCCCAGCCCGGCCGGAACCCCGGTAGCAATCCCTTCAATAATCCCGCCGAGGCTATCCCCATTGGCTGCGGCATCCTCTACGGCTTTCATCATACGGTTTGCGGCCACAGAATCGGCACAGCGCAGCGGATTATCATTTACATTTTGTCGTATCGTATCGATATCCTCCGGTATAGCGGTTACTGAGCCGATTTCAAGGGTATGTGCAACGATATCAACGTCTATTGTTTTTAATAATGCACGGGCAACAGCTCCGGCTGCCACAAGTGAGGCGGTAATTCGGCCGGAAAAGCGTCCGCCGCCGCGGTAGTCTGCAAAGCCGCCGTATTTAACATAAGAAGTGTAATCGGCATGCCCCGGTCTTGGTGTCATATGAAGATTGTCATAATCGGCGGAGCGGGTATCTTTATTCTGAATTACCAGGCATATCGGTGCGCCTGTGCTGAACCCGTTGAAAACGCCTGATAGAATTTCTACTTTATCATCTTCTGTGCGCGGGGTGGAAGCGGCATTGTTTGCCGGTTTGCGCCTGTCGAGTTGGGATTGAATATCGGATTCATATATCGGTAATCCGGCCGGACAGCCGCCGATGATAGTTCCGATTATTTTACCGTGGCTTTCACCGAAACTGGTTACGGTGAAAATTTTGCCAAGGCTGTCAGACATTGCTTTCTACCTTTGCCCCCAGGCTTTCGAGGGTTTGCCAGAAGTGTGTGAATGTTTTGGAAACACATTCCGCACCGTCGATAACGGTATCACCGACAGCCGCTCCCAGCAGGCTGAATGCCATGGCAATACGATGGTCGCCGTAACTGTCAATAGTTGCGCCCACCGGTTTTCCGCCGTTAATAATGAGTATATCATCCTCTTCGGTTACCGGTATCTGCATTCTTTCAAGCCCTTCTTTAATAGCGCTGACGCGGTTGGATTCCTTGAACCTGGCGCGGCGGATGCCGTAAAAACGGCTCTGTCCGTTAGCCAGTGCAGCTACTACCGCCATGGTCGGCAGCAGGTCGATACTATCGGTTAAATCTGCCTTAATGGGTTTCAAATTGGAACGGCCGGTAGTAATGATATCCTTTTTAGCCACTATCGAGGCGCCCATTTTACTTAAAAGATTTAGAATTACCCGGTCTCCCTGAAGGCTGTTAAGGTTAAGGCCGGTGGCTTCGGTGTTTCCGGTCATCGCGCCGGCCGCTAAAAGATAGGAAGCGGTGGACCAGTCTCCTTCAACTGCATAGTCAGCCGGTTTGTACTGCCTGAAATCACCTGTAAAGAATTGAAGTGTCGGGGAAGCAATAATATCGACACCGAAATCTTTCATGCAACCGAGGGTCATCTCGATATAGGGGGCCGATTCGGGAGGGGTGGTGAGTCGGATGTTTAATCCGGCTTCCGCCAGCGGGCATAAAAACAGCAGTGCGGAAACAAACTGGGAACTGACGTCTCCGGTCATGCTGACATTACCGCCAAGGAACTTGCCCTCGTCGATGACAAGCGTCGAGTCTTCTATGTGGCATCTAATCTTCAGTTTATTCATAGCCGTAATCAGCGGTTCGATAGGGCGTTTGGCCAGCGCAGGGCTGGGAACAAGCCGGCATTTCCCCGGTATAATCGCTGAAAGAGAAGCCATAAAGCGAAGAGTTGCCGCGGAATCCCGGCAATAAATGTCGCCATCAGGTGCATGAAAACGCCCGCCGTGAACTTCCCAGCAGCCGTCGTTTTTATCTATCCTGATGCCGACTTTTTGTAATGCTTCACTGGCAGCCTCCGTATCATCCGACAAAAGCGGGTTGATAATACGGCTCTTACCCTTTGCCAGCGCAGCGCACATCAGGCTGCGGATGGTATAACTTTTAGACGGGGGGACAGCTACCCTCCCGCGTAATTCACTTTTACTTATCTTTACTTTCATAACTCTTGACCCTATCTATAATTAAATCTGCGGTGGCTTCAATACCAATGCTTGAAGAATCTATCGTAATATCGGCCGCTCTTTCGTAAAACGGCTGCCTGAACTCCATCAGTTCCCTGATTGTCTGCGCTTTATCCCTGCTTCCTGCCAGTAGCGGTCTGATACCCGTACCGGCACAAACCCTTTTTTCAATCACATCGAATGATACTGTCAGCAGCACTACGACAGCTCTCATTTTAAGCCTGTCGATATTAATCCGGTTCAATACTATGCCGCCGCCGCAGGCAATGACCTGGTTGTCTTTTTCGGCGATATCCCTGGTGACATCGATTTCCAGTTGTCTGAAGGTTATTTCGCCATCATCTTTAAAAATTTCGGCAACGCTCTTGCCCGCTCTTTGCTCGATAAGAACATCCATTTCAACAGGTGTCTTGCCAAGTTTTTTGGCAACAGCTTTGGCAATAGTAGTTTTGCCTGTCCCCATAAAGCCTATCAATGCAATATTAGTCTTCATAAAAACAATCCATCTTGATATATTATATACATATTATAATAACACGGATTATTTAACAAACCCTGCGCCAGTCTAATTCAATTGAAAAAAGCAATTATTACTAAATTGTTACTCAAATATAATGTAATGTTTATCTTGAAGCAGCCTGTTCCAATAATTTTGCTGCCGTATTTTTCATGGTAGTGTGAGGGGCACTAACCCCGGTCCAAAGCTCGAAAGCCAGCGCGCCCTGCCACGTCAGCATATCCAGCCCGCCGATGGCTGTTGCCCCCGCTTTTTCGGCATCTTGAATCAATGTTGTTTTCTGAGGGTTGTAAATTACATCGAAAACCGTCATTTCTGCTCTCAGCAATTTCTGCGGTACGAGTGTACTGCCTGTGTCAGGGCTCATTCCGACAGAGGTGGCGTTTACCAGGATGTCCGCATCCTTTAAAGACTGTTTCAGGTTCATATCGTTCAGCTCGATCGCCCGAATGCGGCTATTGGTATACCGCGAGATGTTTGCGGCCAGTTTATTGGCAAGTTCCAGCGTGCCGCTGCGATTGATGATTTCGATATCCGCACCTTGCTTGGCCAGTATATAAGAAACAGCCCGCGCAGCCCCTCCGCTGCCCAGTACTCTTATCTTTTTCCCTGCCGGGTCGATGCCGTTTGCGGATAATGCTTTAAGGAAACCGGCGGCATCGGTATTATAGCCCTTGAGGTGTCCGTTATCGTTGACAATGGTATTGACAGCGCTGATTTCTTCCGCCATCGGTTCCAGTTCGTCAAGCAGGGGAATGACATTAATTTTATGCGGGATGGTAACATTCATGCCGCGAAAATTCAGGCTTTTTAATCCGGTTATAGCCCCAGCCAGATTTTTTGCTGTAACGTGAAACGGCAGGTAAATGCAGTCTAATCCCAGTTTATTGAAAGCGGCGTTGTGCATCGCCGGAGACAGGCTGTGTTCAACCGGGTCCCCGATAATTCCGCAGATTCGGGTATTGGCAGTAACTTTTTGCATCACGGTTTTACCATTCGATAAATCTCATAAAGTTCTTTTACGGTTAGCTGCCCTTTAGCCGATTCCGTTCCTTTTGCAATTGAAGCATAGCTGAAATCACCGCCCATCAGCGGGCAGAGTATACGGCTGGCAAGCCCCTTTTCCCCCATGGCAAAAGCAATAATCCTCTTTGAGGGGAACTCGTGAATCAACCTCAGCACGGTCAAATTATCTTCAGCTTTATCGGCAAAGGTAACCACCTTGCAGATGTCAGCCCCGGCAGCAATCTGTTTGAATACAATGTCTTTCAACTCATCCAGCTGCGGAGTCTTTTCAAAATTGTGTGATGATATCAGGCATGCGGCTTTTGTTTTAATAACGGCTACAAGTTTTTCAAGCCCGGGTGTAGCCAGTTCAATATCGATTATATCCGCTCCCAGTGGCAATGCTTTTAATAATTCATCTACCCGTCGGTCTTCGCTTCCCTGCCAGTTGCCGTCTTCTTCTCTGCGGCGGTTGCAGGCAATCCACGGTTTAGGAAGCTTTATAACTAAATCTTCCCATCCCCTGCCGATAAGGTCGATGCGTACCTCGTACAAATCCGCCATCTCTGCAATTTGCGAAATGTCTGCATTACTTTGCGTAATTACGGCGCAAATACGTCTGTCTTTCATCTATCCTTCTATTGCATTCCTGATGGTAGAGGTATCCACCTGGTCGGTTATATAGAAATCCCCGATATTATGAGGAAGAGCAAACCTTATTTTTCCGGCGATGTTCTTTTTATCGTGTTTTACGGCCTGCAATATTTTATCTGTATTTATGTCTGGAATCTCAGCCGGCAGTCCGGTATCCGCCAACAGCGTTTCAAGGGCGTCCAGTTCATATTTTTCGAATATCCCCATGCTTGCCGCAATTTTAGCCTCGACTATCATCCCGATAGCCACTGCCTGGCCGTGAGCTATTTTGAATTTTGAAATGCTCTCAACAGCGTGCCCTATGGTATGCCCGAAATTTAAGATGTTTCTTAAACCGTTATCCCTCTCATCCTGCATTACGATGGATGATTTTATAGCGGCAGCCCGGAAAACCATTTCCTCTACCGTTTCTTCATCCCGGCTGTTAATTTTATCCAGGTTTTGTTTAATAAATGCAAAGAAAGCGGCATCGCCGATAACGGCCATCTTAATCACTTCGGCCATACCGTTGGCAAATTCCTTCTGCGGCAGCGTCTTCAGTGTGGCCGTGTCTGCAATAACTATATTCGGTTGGTAGAAAGTCCCGATCTTGTTTTTCAGCTTCCCGTGGTCTATTGCCACCTTGCCGCCGATGCTGCTGTCCACCTGTGCCAGCAGGGTAGTGGGGACATGTACCAGCGGCACCCCGCGCATATAGCTCGAAGCCACAAAACCGGCCAAATCGCCGATAACTCCTCCCCCGAGTGCCAGGATGGGCGTGCTGCGTTCGGCAAAACATTCGGTCAGCTCCTGATATAATTTGCCGGCACTGTCCAGTGTCTTGTATTGTTCTCCCTCGGGCACTGTAAGCAGTGTTGACATCAAACCACTGTTTGAAAGGAGTTCTTTCAGTTTGCCCCCGTATAATTTTTCCACGGTCGGGTTGGTGATAATGATGCATTTCTTTGCAGAAAGAGTTTCGCATAACAGGTCAGCTGCCCGGTCGAGCAAACCGCTGCCGATAAAAATTTCGTAGCTCCTCTCTCCCAGTTCTACCTTTAAAGATTTCATTTAACTGCTTTTCTTCTTGTAATCATTAATTATTTTACTTATGCGCAGCGAGGCATCGATAACGTCTTTCAGTTCACCGGGTGTTATCATCTGCTTGGCGTCTACAATGGCCTCTTTCGGGTTGTAGTGCGTCTCGATAACCAATCCGTGAGCACCTCCGGCAATGGCGGCGCAACTCAAATCGAATATCAGGTCGCGGCGCCCGGCAGCATGGCTGGGGTCGACTATAACCGGAAGATAGGTTTCCCTTTTGATTACCGGTACCGCCCCCAGGTCTAAAGTATACCTTGTGTAACTGTTTCCTTTGCCTACCGGCACAATGCCGCGCTCGCAGAGGATGACGTCCTTATTCCCCTCGGCAACAATATATTCGGAAAAAGAGAGGAACTCCTCGACGCTGGCGCCGAAATGCCTTTTTAAAAGAACCGGTTTGCCGGTTTTACCGACCCGGCTCAAGAGGTCCTGGTCGTACATATTCCGGGCCCCGATTTGCAGTATATCCACATATTCAGCTATCAACTCGGTTTGAGACTCACCCCTGACCTCTGTCATCACCGGCATTCCGTATTCGTGGCCGGCAGCGCGCAGCCACTGGAGGGCTTCCCTGGCTTCGGCTTCACCGCTGGAACCCAGTCCCTGGAATGAATGAACCGAACTCCTCGGTTTATATATGCCGCCTCTGAGTATTTTTGCTCCGGCCGCTTTAACCTCTCTGGCAATACGGAAAACCTGCTCTTTACTCTCCACGGCGCAGGGACCGGCCATAATTACCGGTTCGACTCCGCCGATGTGAACATCGCCTACTTTAACGATGCGGCTTTCTTCTTTTGAAATAAACGGTTCGCTGTACTCGCGGCTGATGAGCTTATACGGGGTTTCCACCGCCCTGGCTTCTTTTACCCCGGGCATCAGCGCCAGGTTGGAAAACGATATCTTGCTCTCATCCCCGATAAGACCGATAATTGTCAGAAATTCACCCTGCGAAACATCGACCCTTAATCCATGCCTTTTAACTTCATCGATGACATCTTTAACCTGTTCTTTGGTGGCGCCTTTTTCCATTATGATCATAATTGTTGCCCCTCCTGTTTATTCTATATCTAATAGCGGATAAAATCCATACTATAAAAAAATCCTCCCGTTTAGGAGGATTTAAAAAGATTTACTTATTACTTATGCCTTAGCAGATCAATCAAAAACCCCCCGGGTGCCGTTTCGGCGCCAGGTAAACATATAATAATATGTATAGTAAACGGAGGTATTTCTATATAACATAATATCCATCTGCTGCTTTAATCTGTATAGGGGGAATATAACATTGTAAAAAACATTTGTCAAGAAGCGTGTTTTCTGCTATTATATCCTGTCATTATATAAATATTTACGAGCTCAAGGTTATTGACACAGGGTTCGTCCCTGTGTTAGACTAAAATGCTGTTGCTAGCCACCTCAGCGTTAGTAATTGGCTGGATAGATTTCTGGCCGATTCGATTGGCGAGTAAAGGATGAGCCAAAAGCTCATCCTTTGAAATTGTTTGGCTAAGGGGGATAAGTTGCCCACAGTAAATCAATTAGTAAGAAAAGGACGCGTAAAGGGTACTAAGAAGACCAGGACTCCGGCTCTTAGATTTACCTATAATTCGTTAAAAAACAGGATGGTTAAGGGGGATGGTTCTCCTCAAAAACGCGGCGTTTGCGTACAGGTAAAAACCACCACTCCGAAAAAACCGAATTCTGCTTTACGCAAAATTGCCAGGGTGAGGCTTTCCAATCATATGGAAGTTACAGCTTATATTCCCGGTGAGGGTCATGAGCTGCAAGAGCACTCTGTAGTACTTATTCGTGGCGGACGTGTTCCGGATTTACCCGGTGTCCGCTATCATATTGTTAGAGGGACACTGGATACCAGTGGCGTAGCTAACCGCAAGCAAGGTCGCAGTAAATACGGCAGCAAACGGGAAAAGAAAGCTAAGGGAGCCTAGTTAGGAGGAAACATGCCAAGGCGGGCAATTGTTAAGAGAAAAGAAGTTCAGCCTGATTCCAAGTTTAATAATGTAATGATCAGCAGGCTGGTAAATAAGGTAATGATCGGCGGCAAAAAAACTACCGCTGAGCGTGTAGTTTATGATGCGCTTGATATTGTAAGCGAGCGTGAGGGTAAGGAACCCGTCTCAGTCATGGAACTGGGTTTGCGTAACGCCACTCCGCTGCTTGAGGTTAAGGCCCGCCGCGTCGGCGGTGCTACCTACCAGGTTCCGGTGGAAGTCAGGCCGGGCCGCAATACCGCTCTTGCTATCAGGTGGATACTAAAATCAGCCAAGGCAAGGTCCGGTAAATCGATGGCGGAAAAACTGGCAGCGGAGCTTATCGATGCCTCGAAGGGGCAGGGCGCCGCAGTAAAGAAGAGGGAAGATACACATAAGATGGCGGAAGCCAACAGGGCTTTTGCTCACTATAGATGGTGATGATTTGGGGATTGCAAGCACTGTAAATAATAAAGAAGAAATTAATAAAGAACAGACGATACCGGAATTAAGAAAAGGAACTGCAAGTATGTCTTCCAGAAGTTATCCTTTGGATAAAATACGTAATATAGGAATTATTGCCCACATTGATGCGGGTAAGACTACCGTTACCGAAAGGATACTGTTCTTTACGGGAAGGACCTACAAAATAGGCGAAACCCACGAAGGTACCGCTGTAATGGATTGGATGGAGCAGGAACGTGCCAGGGGTATTACCATAACATCTGCGGCAACGACCTGTCATTGGAAGGATATCCGTATCAACATTATCGATACTCCCGGCCATGTGGATTTTACTGCCGAAGTAGAGCGCAGCCTGAGGGTACTCGATGGAGGCGTAGTCGTCTTTGACGGTGTTGCCGGTGTTGAAGCCCAATCCGAAACGGTTTGGCGTCAGGCAGACAGGTATCAGGTTCCCAGAATCTGTTTCGTAAATAAAATGGACAGGGTCGGGGCTAACTTTGAGCGCTGTGTTTCGATGATAAAAGACAGACTCAAGGCGAAGCCTCTGGTAATACAAATGCCGATGGGCAAAGAAGATACTTTCAAGGGCATTATCGATGTCATTGAGATGAAGGCTTGGTTTATGAGCGGTAAGGCGGATGACCAGCCGCAGCAGGTTGATATCCCGGAGAATGAGAAAGAACAGCTTGGAAAATACAGGCATGAGCTTGTTGAGAACCTGTCTGAATTCGACGATGATATAATGAATTTATACCTGGAGGGGGCTGAAATCTCTACAACCGATATCATGTCGGCTGTCAGAAGAGTGACGCTGGCAAATAAGGCTATTCCTGTTTTGTGCGGCAGTGCTCTTAAGAATAAAGGGGTTCATGCGCTTTTGGATGCAGTGATGAATTATCTGCCTTCTCCTATGGATATGCCCTCGGTAGGTGGCAAGAAACCCTCGACGGGAGAAGAGATAATCTGTCCGGTAGAGGATGCCGCTCCCTTTGCGGCGCTGGCTTTTAAAGTTGTAGCGGATCCTTTTGTCGGTCGACTGGTTTACCTGCGGGTTTATTCAGGCAAGATAAAGGCAGGGGCTCAGGTTTATAACTCGACTCGCGGTAAGAAAGAGCGTATCGGGCGTCTGCTTATTATGCACGCCAATCGCCATGAAGAAATAGAAGAGACCGATACCGGTTCGATTGTAGCAGCCATGGGGCTCAAGGATACCTTTACCGGTGATACTCTGTGTGATATGACAAACCAGGTTTTACTGGAATCCATCAAGTTCCCGATACCGGTAATCTCTATTGCCATTGAGCCGAAAACCAGGGCTGACAGGGATAAATTGGGTGAAGCGCTGCAGAAAATGACCGAGGAAGACCCTACATTTAAAGTTAAGTTTGATGACGAAACCGGGCAGACGGTGATTTCGGGCATGGGAGAACTTCATCTCGAGGTTATCGTCAGCCGTTTACTTAGTGAATACAAGGTAGAAGCCCAGGTCGGGCAGCCGAGAGTGGCCTATAAAGAAACCATTGCGGCTCCCGTTAAGGCAGAAGGAAAGTTTGTCAGGCAGTCCGGCGGACACGGTCAGTACGGGCATGTTCGAATCGAGATGGAGCCTCTGGAACGCGGTTCCGGATTCCAGTTTGCGGATACCATTAAAGGCGGCGTATTATCGAAGGCATTCATAGTTGCTGCCGAACAGGGTATTCGTGAAGCCGTTGAGACGGGCGGAGTGGCCGGTTATCCGGTTATCGATGTTAAGGTAACCCTGTATGACGGCAGTTACCATGAGGTGGATTCTTCCGAAATGGCTTTCAAGATGGCCGGTTCCATGGCTTTTAAAGACGGTGTTAGGAAGGGTAGTCCGGTAATACTGGAACCTTTAATGAAATTGGAAGTGGTTACTCCGGGACAGTTCCTGGGTGATATCATCGGGGATATCAGTTCGCGCAGGGGTAACGTGGAAAGTATAGAAACTTTCGGAGATACAATGACCGTTCGTTGCCATGTTCCTCTGTCAGAGGTATTCGGTTATACTACCAGCCTCAGGTCAATGACTCAGGGCAGAGCAACCCATTCTATGGAATTCTTCCGGTATCAAGAGATGCCGGCTCAATTAGCCAGCGAGTTAAAATCTAAACTCGCCGGGGAAAGTTAGCTAGATCTGGAGCAGAATATAAATGGCAAAACAAAAAATAAGAATTAAGCTTAAGGGTTTCGATCATAAGATCCTGGATCAGGCAGCGCAGCAGATAGTCGGCGCACTGGAAAGAACCGGAGCGGTTACCGTCGGGCCGGTTCCTTTGCCCACAAGAATCAGAAGATTTTCCGTTATCCGTTCTTCTTTTATCGACAAGGATTCACAGGAAGCCTTCGAAATGAGAACACACAAGAGACTTATCGATATCGTTGAAACCACATCGAAAACCATAGATGCCCTGACAAATTTAAATTTACCGTCGGGCGTTTCTATAGATATAAAGTTATAGAAGAGTAATAATTATG
This sequence comes from uncultured Dehalococcoidales bacterium, assembly GCA_964547375.1. Classification (GTDB taxonomy): domain Bacteria; phylum Chloroflexota; class Dehalococcoidia; order Dehalococcoidales; family UBA5627; genus UBA5627. The sequence continues at coordinate 12,546 of CAZJMW010000023.1, forward strand.
ATAGATGGAATTATCGGACGAAAATTAGGAATGACCCAACTGTTCAGGGAAGACGGCGTAGCCGAGGCGGTTACTGTCATCGATGCCAGCCCGTGTGCTGTGGTGCAGGTTAAAACCGCAGCGAAAGAAGGCTATAATGCCGTTCAGCTCGGATACGGAAAGGCCAAGAAACTGAGTTCCCCGCTTAAGGGGCATCTAAAAGGGACCGGTGAATTTAGCTGCCTTCGTGAATTCAGAATGGATGAAGTCGAGGGTATCAACGTCGGCGATAAAGTCGATGTAAGCATGTTCCAGCCGGGTGATACCGTGGATGTTATCGGGATATCGAAGGGCAAGGGCTTTGCCGGTGTAGTAAAAAGACATGGTTTTTCAGGCGGTCCGAAGACTCACGGCCAATCCGACAGGTGGAGAGCACCCGGTTCAATCGGTTCTGGTACCACTCCGGGAAGAGTGAAGAAGGGCATGAAAATGGCAGGACGTATGGGCAACGATAGGATTACAGCACGTAACCTGGTGGTTGTCAAAGCTGATGCCGAACGCAATATCCTGGTAGTCAGAGGAGCTGTTCCCGGTGCGAATAACGGAATAATACTTATAGGGAAATCAGGTAAATAAGATATGCAGATTCCAGTTTACAATATGGCAGGAGAAGTAATTAAACAAATCGATGTCAGCGATGATGTCTTCACTGTGCCTTTTAATGAGGCAGTAGTACATCAGGCTGTCGTGAGGCAGCTGGCCAACGCACGCCAGGGAACGGCCTGTACCAAAACGCGCGGTGAAGTTACCGGAAGCAACCGTAAGCTCTTTCGGCAGAAGCATACCGGAAATGCACGCTCCGGAAACGCTAAATCTCCTCTGCGTCGCGGCGGCGGTACAATCTTTGGCCCGAAACCGAGGAGTTATGCTCAGGCAATGCCCAAGAAGATGCGCCGTCTGGCTATCAGAAGTGTCCTCTCGGCAAAACTGAAAGATAACGAACTGATTGTTTTGGAAGGATTTGATTTTACCGAGCCCAAGACAAAAGAAATGGCAAAGGTATTATCAGCTTTAAAAATCGAAAAATCAGCGCTGGTTGCCACCAGTGAAATGAATTTGAATGTAATCAAATCGGCGCGTAATATTCCTGATGTGAAAATGGTGCCCGCCAATTTGTTGAATGTTGTCGATATGACATCCCATAAAATACTGTTACTGACTGAGGCGGCTGTTCGCCAGGTTGAGCAGTTATGGGGCAAGGAGGGCGAATAGGCATGCATTTATACGAAGTATTACGCGAACCCTCGATAACTGAAAAAGGCACAATATTACAGGCTGAGGGCAAATATGTTTTCAAAGTTGCCGATAAAGCCACCAAACCGCAGATTAAGCAGGCTGTCGAAGCCGCCTTCAAGGTTAAAGTATTATCTGTAAACATAATAAGGGTATCCGGCAGGCAGAGAAGAATGGGTAATCGAGTGGTTACCGAATCTGCCTGGAAGAAAGCTATCGTTACTCTTCAACCCGGTGATAAGATAGAACTATTCGAAGGTGTTTAAGGAGATTATATAAAAGTGGCACTTAAATCATATAATCCAACTTCCCCGGGCAGACGCAACATGACCGGAGCCAGCTTTGAGGAAATTACCAAAAGCAAGCCCGAAAAATCGTTGTTAGTGTCCGTAAAGAAGAGTGGAGGAAGAAACAATCAGGGAAAGTTGACTGTCAGGCATCGCGGCGGCGGTATGAAACACCGCATCCGTATTGTCGATTTCAAAAGGGATAAAATCGGGGTACCCGGCAGAGTTGCTGCCATTGAGTATGACCCGGGTCGCTCCGCTTATCTGGCGCTCATATTCTATGCCGATGGCGAAAAAAGGTATATACTATCACCCATCGGTCTTGGAGTCAACGATGTTATCAACACCGGTGAAGGCGCCGAGTTCAAACCCGGAAATGCCATGGCATTGAGATTAATGCCGGGCGGTACCATGATTCATAATATCGAACTGGTTGCCGGCGGCGGCGCCAAAATGGTACGCAGCGCCGGAGCAGCCGCACAGCTTATGGCCAAAGAAGGCGATTATACGTTATTGCGTTTACCTTCCGGTGAGATGCGCCGTGTCAGCAGTGAATGTATGGCGACCATCGGGCAGGTAGGTAATATAGACCATCAGAATATTAAACTGGGTAAAGCGGGCAGAAAACGGCTTATGGGCTGGCGCCCGACTGTCAGGGGTTCGGCCATGACTCCGCGTGACCATCCACATGGTGGCGGTGAGGGCAGGTCGCCTATCGGTATGCCCGGTCCCAAGACCCCCTGGGGTAAACCCGCACTGGGTTATAAGACCAGGAAGGCCAAATCTTCTGATAAGATGATTGTTAAACGTCGAGGTAAATAGAAATATGTCTAGATCAATAAAAAAGGGGCCTGCAGTTAACGCCAAACTGATGAAGAAGGTAGAAACGGCAAATGCCTCGAAACAAAAAGTACTGATAAAAACATGGGCTCGCAGCTCTACTATACTGCCCGAGATGGTGGGTTTGAACATAGGTGTACACGACGGGCGAAGGCATGTGCCTATCTTTGTAACAGAGAATATGGTCGGGCATAAACTGGGTGAATTTGCTCCTACTAGAACCTTCAGAGGGCATGTATCCAAAGCAGATAAAGCTGCTAAAAAATAAATGATTTAAGGTTATAAACAGGGTTTAATTATGAGAATTAAAGCAGTATCCAGAAATACAGGGTTATCGCCTCGTAAAGTGAGGCTGCTTATCGATATGGTGCGAGGGAAGAAGGTTGAGGATGCCCTTAACATTCTGAAGTTCACACCGACACCGCAGGCAAAAATAGTGGCAAAGGTTGTTCAATCGGCGGCGGCTAATGCCGAGAACAATTACCACCTGGACCCTGCGGAATTAAAGGTCGTCACAATATACGCGGATGAAGCGCAGGGTATGCGCAGGTTTCGCGCAGCGGCTAGAGGAAGGGCAGCTCGTTTTAGGAAAAGATCTAGCCATATTACCGTTATTGTAGCGGAGCAGGAGGCTTAATGGGACGTAAGGTTCATCCATTCGGGTTTAGAATTGGTACCACTCGTGATTGGCAGGCCAAATGGTATGCCGATAAACACTATGCGGATTTCTTACAGGAAGATGTTAAAATCCGTCAGGCCGTTCGCGACAGATATTCGGAAGCCGGTGTTTCGCTGGTAGAAATAGAACGACAGGCAAGTAAAGTTGCCGTCACTATATATACGGCACGTCCCGGAATCGTTATCGGCCGCGGTGGGCAGAGGGTAGATGAAGTCAGGAAGTTTTTGGAATTACTGATCGACAAAAAAATACAACTGAATATCCAGGAAATCAGGCAGCCCGAGTTGGATGCTTATCTGGTAGCCAGGTCTATAGCCGAACAAATCGAGCGGCGTATCGCTTATCGCCGGGCTATGAAACAGTCTATTTTTCGTACTTTACAGGCCGGTGCCCTCGGCATAAAAATAAAGTGCTCAGGCAGGCTGGCAGGCGCCGAAATTGCACGCAGCCAGATGATGCACCAGGGAAGAGTCCCGCTGCATACCTTAAGAGCGGATGTTGACTATGGTGTTACCGAAGCTCACACCACAATGGGACGCATCGGTATCAAAGTTTGGATATACCGTGGAGATGTTCTTCCTGAAATCGTCAGTGATGTAATCGACGAGTCTCCTTTCGGTATGATAGATGAAACTGACGGTAGCGATGAGAATATCATTGCTCAAACAGTCGAGTCGCCGGTAGCGGCAGAAGAGGCACCTGAGAAACCGAAGGCAAAACGTACAACAAAAGCCAAAGCGGTTGAAAAGGAAGAAAAGCCCGAAGAGAAAGCGGAAGAAGTGCCATCAGCAGAAACGGCAGAGGCCGAAAAGCCGAAAGCAAAACGTAAAAGCAAGGCTGAAGAAACCGTTGAAGAAGTAGTTGAAAAACCGGTCAAGAAAGAAAAGACAGCCGACAAGCCGGAAGAAACAGCCGAAAAACCGGTTAAAGCCAGAGCCAAGAAAAAGGATGCAAGTGAAGAGGCTTAGCCTCTGAATTTGATGGATAGAGGGGAGACCAATGTTACAACCAAAACGTGTGAAATACCGTAAAAGTCATAAAGGACACCGTCGCGGCAGTGCTCATGCCGGGGCGACAATATTATTTGGTGATTTTGGATTACAGGCAGTAGAGCCGGCGTGGATAACCAGCAGGCAGATTGAAGCAGCCAGACGTGCCATGGTTAGATTTATTCGACGTGGCGGCAAGGTATGGATTCGTATTTTTCCGGACCATCCGGTTACTTCAAAACCGGCCGAAACCAGGCAGGGAGGCGGTAAAGGCTCTCCCGATCACTGGGTAGCTGTTGTAAGGCCGGGTAGAATAATGTTCGAACTGGGTGGTGTGCCCGAGGATATTGCCAAGGAAGCGATGCGCCTGGCAGCATACAAATTGCCGATTCGCACCAAATTTCTGGTAAAAGAAAGCGGCGCCGAAACTGTTACCGAATCCGAAGATAAGGAGGTAACACAAGTTGAAAGTTAAAGAATTACGAGCTCTCGGGGATGAGGAATTAAAAAAGAAGCTGGATGAAGCTTACAAGGAGTTCTTTACCCTGCGTTTTCAGGCTGCCACCAAGCAGCTGAAAAACCATCGCGAGCCCCCCAGGGCTAAGAAAGAGATTGCTCTGTTAAAAACAATTATACGTGAAAGGGAACTGGGGATAAGGTAGGAAAGAGCTATGGAAACTAATAATAAAGTCAGGGTTGGCCATGTAATCGGCGTTAAAATGGATAAAACAGCGGTAGTCGCTATCGAAACATTGAAACACCATCCGTTATACGGCAAGACAATAAGGAAAGTCGTTAAATATAAGGCTCACGATGAGAACAATGAATGTAAATTGGGAGACAAGGTAAAAATAATTGAGACCCGTCCGCTCTCCAAGGAAAAAAGATGGAGGGTGGCGGAGATAATAACCAGGAAAGAAGTAGCTGAGGTTAAACCTCAAGAAATAATCTAAAAGG
>CAZJMW010000024.1:0-17209 GCA_964547375.1 uncultured Dehalococcoidales bacterium
TACAACAGAATATTGGAGGAAGGTTAATTATGGCAGAAAAACTGGTACTGGCTTACAGCGGCGGATTGGATACATCGGTTGCCGTCAGGTGGCTGCATGAAAAATACGGATATGATGTCATCGCCGTTACCATAGATGTCGGTAACGAGAAGGATTTTACGGTAATTAAAGAAAAAGCAATTAAAGTAGGCGCCGTTAAATCACTGGTTATCGATGCTCGAAAGGAATTCGTTAACGACTACATCTTCCCGGCTTTGAAAGCAAATGCTCTTTATGAAGAGTTTTACCCGCTGGCCACCGCACTGGCACGCCCGTTAATTGCCAAAATACTGGTTGATGTGGCACGCACCGAAGGTGCAAAAGCAATTGCACACGGATGTACCGGAAAAGGCAATGACCAGGTCAGGTTCGATGTCGGTGTAAATTCGCTGGCTCCCGATTTGAAGATTGTAGCCCCCGCCCGCGAATGGGGAATGACCCGCGAAGAGCTTATTCAGTATGCTGCCAAATACGGAATTCCGCTGCCGATAACCTCCAAGAGCCCCTATTCGATAGATGAAAACCTTTGGGGCAAGAGCACAGAGTGCGGTGTTTTGGAAGACCCGTGGAACGAGCCGCCTGACGATGCCTGTTCATGGACCAAACCACTGAAAGCTGCTCCCGAAGAAGCGGAGTATATGGAGATACATTTTGAGAAAGGGATTCCCGAATCCGTTAACGGTGAGAAAATGGATGGAATATCTCTTATAAAACAACTGAATGAAATCTCCGGCAATCATGGTATCGGCAGAGTCGATATGATTGAAAACCGTCTGGTCGGTATTAAATCGAGGGAAACCTACGAAGCTCCGGCGGCATACGTATTGATTGCAGCTCACAAAGCGCTCGAATCGCTGACCCTGTCTAAAGCGCAGTTCCGCTTTAAGGATAGGGTATCATCAGAGTTCTCGAACCTGGTATACGAAGGCCTGTGGTTTACCGGCCACCGTGAAGACCTTTGTGCCTACATAGATAGTACACAGAGATTTGTCACCGGGGATGTCAGGGTTAAACTTCACAAGGGTAATTGCACCGTTGTCGGACGCAGGTCACCCTATTCTCTCTATAGCCATGGACTTGCCACCTACGACGTAGGAGATGAATTCGACCAGTCTTCGGCTGTCGGCTTCATTAAATTATGGGGATTGCCGGCCAAAATACAGGGGCAGATACAGAAGGAGAAATAAACGCTGTTTTCACTCTCCGTAGACAGTTTACGAATGAGAGTAAAAAAAACTGAAATAGTATGCGAGGTATAAAAAAATGAGCCATATAAGAAGCCGTTTCGATAAACCACCCGATGAACTGGTGGTAAAGTATACCTCATCGCTCCATTATGATTGGCGGCTCTACAGCTACGATATCCGTGGCAGCATTGCCCATGCGCGCATGCTTGCCAAACAGGGTATCATAACAAAAGAGGATGCCGGGCAGATTGAAAAAGGCTTGGCTCTGGTTGCCGAAGAGATAGAAAAAGGCGAATTCCGGTTTAAACCGGAGCAGGAAGATATCCACATGGCTGTCGAAGCGCGCTTGTTCGAGCTTATCGGCGACACAGCCGGCAAACTGCATACCGGTCGTTCCCGTAACGACCAGGTGGCGCTGGATTTCAGGTTATACATCAAGGAAGCTGTTTCCGAAACACTCGGCAGTATCAGGATGATGCAGCAAACCCTGATAAAAATAGCAGAAGCCAATAAGACTGTAATAATGCCGGGCTATACCCATTTGCAGCTGGCACAGCCGGTACTGTTGGCGCACCACCTGCTGGCGTATTTCGAAATGCTGGAGCGCGATTTTGGGCGTTTCAAGGATTGCTACAAGCGGGCGGACGTTTTACCTCTGGGGAGCGGCTCACTGGCAGGGGTAACCTTTAACACAGACCGCCTGTTCCTGGCTGAAGAATTGGGGTTTTCTGAAGTCAGCTACAACAGTATGGACGCCGTTTCCGACCGGGACTTTGCCATCGAATATCTCTCCGCTGCCAGCCTGTGTATGATGCATCTTTCCAGAATGGCAGAGGAAATCATCCTGTGGTCTTCAGCGGAGTTCAAGTTTATCGAGCTGGACGATGCCTACTCCACCGGCTCAAGCCTGATGCCGCAGAAGAAGAATCCGGATGTGGCTGAACTCGGCAGGGGCAAGACAGGCCGGGTTTACGGTAACCTGATGGCAATGCTTACAACTATGAAAGGGCTGCCGTTGACATATAACCGCGATTTACAGGAAGATAAAGAGCGGGTATTCGATACGGTAGATACACTGGTGCCCAGCCTTAAGGTTTTTTCCGGAATGCTGGATACAGTGAAGTTCAAAGCGGAAAACATGAAGGATGCACTCGACCGCGGTTTTATACTGGCTACCGACCTGGCCGATTACCTGGTGAGTAAAGGCGAGGCTTTCCGCAATGCCCACGGCATAATCGCCAAACTGGTTAACTATGCTATAAAAAATAACAAGACACTTGAAACAATGAGCCTAGACGAATACAAACAGTTTTCACCGCTCTTCGCACCGGATATAAAAAAGATTACTGCGGTATCTTCGGTTGCGGCACGCAATGTTATCGGAGGCACATCACCCGAGCAGGTGGAGAAAGCCTTAAAAAGAGCAAAAGAAATAGCCTGTAATTCCTAAAAATTACAGGCCACAGGATGGTTGAAAAATCAGACCTATTTTGCAGATTGGGCTAACTTATTTTGAGTGCGCAGGCACCTGGTGCAAATATGCACTCTCATTGCCTTGCCGTCAACCTCTGCCCTGATTGTATGTATATTCGGCAACGATAGCTTCCTGGTATGTCTTTTAGAATGACTGACGTTATGGCCGAACATTAGCTTTTTATCACATAAATCACACTTCATATAACCGCTTTACTCCTTTGACTGTCTATAAGGAATTGTTGTACAATTCGTTCTGCTATATTAACATAATTTGCACAAACTGACAAGAATAATTCAAACTGCACCTTTACAAGGATGGTGGGACAAAGACATGAAGCAAACGGATAATATCGGCGGACAGCAATTCCTCGAAATGTTCGCCGCCGCTACCGATTGGCTGGAAAAAAGCGCCGCAGATATAGATGCTCTGAATGTATTCCCTGTTCCCGATGGCGACACCGGGACTAACATGTTACTCACAATGAAATCCACAATCGAACACGGATTTCAGAACGCAAACGATAATGCATCTTCTGTTGCGATATCAATGGCCAACGGTGCATTGATGGGTGCCCGCGGTAACAGCGGGGTCATCCTTTCACAATTCTGGAGTGGACTTGCGCACGGTTTAGAAAATAAGGAAATAATCAACGGCAAGGATTTTGCCGCAGCGCTCGAACAGGCGTCGATTGTGGCATACAAAGGTGTCTCGAACCCGGTTGAAGGCACTATACTTACCGTTCTCAAGGATGCCTCGAAATCCGCCAGTTTAAGGGCTGCCGATGGAGACGGAGATTTTCTTTCTGTTATGGAAGCGGCTGTCACGGCTGCCAGTGAATCGGTGGCTAACACCCCGACACTTCTGCCTGTACTCAGGGAAGCCGGAGTCGTCGATTCGGGGGGGCAGGGACTTTTTACTATACTGGACGGTGCGTTGCGTTTTCTGCGCGGTGAATCGGAACTGATGCAATTCAGAAAACCGCAGATTATCGCCAGTAACGTTGCCACGACACCGGTAACCATCGTATCTCATGCCAAAACAGAAGACGAAGATGAAATTCCGTTCGGGTACTGCACAGAGTTCCTTTTGAAAGGGAAAGACCTCGACCCCGAAAAGATGAAGAAGCACCTGTTGAAGAAAGGACAATCCCTGATAGTGGTCGGCGACGACACCACGGTCAGAGTTCATATCCATACCCTGGACCCGGGTGAAATCTTCAGCTATGCCACTTCTATGGGAACCATTCACAGTGTCAGCGCCAGGAATATGGATGAGCAGCACCAGGATTACCTGGCAAAGCAGAAAAACCGGGCTGTACCGGTTGGTACATCCATCGTTGCCATAGTGGCCGGAGACGGATTGGGAGAGGTCTTCGCCAGCCTGGGAGTATCGGCAGTCGTTGCCGGCGGGCAGACTATGAACCCCAGTACAAAGGATATCCTGATGGGAGTGGAACGCGCCCCCTCCGACAAGGTTATCATTCTTCCCAATAATAAGAACATTGTACTTGCCGCACAGCAGGTTCAGGCATTGACAGAAAAAAATATCTGCGTCATCCCTACGGTGAACGTCCCCCAGGGAGTAGCGGCTTTGCTTGCCTTCGATTACGAGGCAGATATGGAAACAAATTGTGAAATTATGGCTGAAGCCATAAAATCCGTAAAATCTATCGAGATAACACATTCTGTCCGTTCCTGCAAAATCGGCGGGCTCGACATCAAGAAAAAACAGGCTATCGGCCTTTTAAACGGTGCTATAGTAGCCGTACAGGACAGCGCTAAGGATGTTTTAAACGAGGTTCTCAACAAGGCCGGGCTGGAAGATGCCGAAATCGTTACGTTGTATTATGGGCAAGATACGGAAGAAACAGAAGCTGAAGACTGCGGAAATGAAATCCGTGAGAAATACCCGCATCTGCAGGTGGAAGTCGTCAAAGGCGGACAACCGCACTATAATTACATTGTTTCAATAGAATAACCGGACAAGGAGTATAACCATCATGACAATCAGGATTGTCACGGATACTCTATCCGATATACCCGATGATGTCGCAAATGAGCTGGGAATCACCCTTATTCCATTAACGGTATCATTCGGGCATGAGTCATTCCTTGACCGGATAGAGATAACATCCGAACAGTTTTATAAGCGATTGATACAGGACGGTAATCTCCCCACCACCACACAACCGTCTCCGATAGTTTTTGCCAACGCCTATAAGAAGCTGGCGGAAGAAACGGATGAAATACTGGTAATTACGCTGTCGAGTAAACTCAGCGGTACCTATCAATCGGCCTTAAACGCTAAAAACATGCTGAATGGAAATTGCCGCATAGAGGTTATCGATTCACAGAAAATAATCATGAGCTTCGGGCTGGCGGTAATAGCGGCAGCTAAGATGGCTAATGCCGGCGCAACACTCGAGGAAATAGTAACCGGGGTAAAAACCAGGCTGGATGCTTCACAACTGTTAGCCTACTTCGATACGCTTAAATACCTTGCCAAAGGCGGACGCGTCGGTAAAGCGCAGGGTTTTGTCGGTTCATTGCTTTCGGTTAAACCGATACTCACAATAAAAGACGGGGAAATGTCACCGCTTACCCGGGTAAGATCCAGGGCAGCCGGTATCGATTACTTATGTAATGCAGTGGCAAACACTGAAAATATTGAAAGCGTCGGAGTGGAGTATTGCACCACTCCCGAAGATGCCGAAATACTGATCGAACGTATAAGCCAAATGGTTCCTCGTGAAAATATTTATAAATCCGTTGTATGCCCGGTGGTGGGAACATATTCGGGGCCGGGAGCGCTTGCGGTCTCCATAATGCAAAAACCCTGATAAGTAAGGAGAGAACTATGACAGTTAAAATTGTCACGGATAGCACTTCCGATCTCCCCCAGAATTTAATCGAGGAATACGACATTACCGTCGTGCCTGCCTACGTCCAGTTTGGCGGCAAAACATACCGCGACGGAGTCGATATCAGCCAGGATGAAGTCTACCATAAAATGGTAAACGAAAACATCATAGTGAAAACATCTCAGCCACCTCCGGCGGATTTTATAACGGCTTACAAAAAACTGCTTGCGGAAACGGATGAGATTATTTCGCTGTTGGTTACCAGTAAATTAAGCGGCATCTATAACTCTGCGGTGCAGGCAAAGGAAATGATAGGCGCCGGAAAACGCATAGAGGTAGTGGATTCAATGGCGGCTTCCATGGGGTTGGGGCTTACAACACTCTCGGCAGCCCGCATGGCTCAAGCCGGAGATAGCATGATAGAAATCATGGAAGAAATAAAATCATCCCTGTCGCGGACTCATCTTTGGGGTATATTCGATACCCTGAAATACCTGTTTTTAGGTGGGCGCATCGGTAAAGCCAAAGCCCTGCTGGGAGGAGTGCTGCATGTAAAGCCGATGCTAACTATGTCTAACGGAGAATTGCAGCCGACAGGACTGGCTCGCAGCCGCAGTAAAGCAATGGATAAGCTCTTCGAACATGTGAAAAACTCCTTAAATATTCAGGATGTCGCTGTTGTCCACAGTACCACCCCGGATGATGCACAATCTCTCAAAGACCGCATAGGTACAATACTCGATAAAAACAATATTATTATTTCAAGACTTGGTCCGGCTCTGGGTGTTCACGGCGGACCTGGGACTCTGATTGTGGCTTTAAGAGAAAAAATCAGCAACTTAACGGAGAAAGGCGAGGAAGAAAAGAAGAGGATTATATCGCTGCCTTCTCTTCCTTCAATACATTTACCCAAATTAAGATTCGCCAGCCAATAGCTCTTAATTATACTTCAATCACAATTACAGGAGCCTGCTGATGGATTCATCACCGTTACGTAAGGTTCTGGAGCTTGAGCGTCAAAAAGACTTTACCGATACCGCCGTTTTCGGCGGCCTGGATAAATTCCTGTTTCGCTGGGCAGCCAAAACCGAAAGTGCTATAAATAAACCGGCTGTTTTAAAAAAGTTCAGGCAATTGCAGCTGGATAAAACCGGTTATTCCCTGCTTGATAAAGAGCAGCGCATAGCTAAAATTGAAGAGATACTGGCATTTGTTAATGAAATCGAAGCTACTCCTGCAAAAAAGCGCGCTAAAGCTATTGAACCCTCTGTAATACCTGTGGTTAAACCCAAAAGAAAGCCCCCTCTAAAAACAACGGAAGGCACCAACCTCGATGTCTCGATAACAACTATAAAAGGCGTCAGTACAACTGTTGCCGCCAAATTCAACAAGCTGGGTGCAGCCACAATCAGGGATTTGCTGTATTACTTCCCTCACCGCCATATCGATTACAGCCAGCGGAAAACGATTTCGGAGCTTAGCACTGGAATCGAGGAGACGATAATTGCCAATGTCTGGCAGGTACGCGAGGTCAGGCTTGGAAACCGACGCAGTACCGAGGCCATCGTAGGTGATGAAACCGGAAACGTCAGGGTGGTATGGTTTAATAATCCCTATATTGTAAAACAACTCTCTACCAATCAGCAGATTGTACTCAGCGGACGCTTAAGTATATACAAAGACCAGCCGGTATTCGAATCCCCCGAATGGGAAGTTCTGGAAGATAAGGAATTGATACATACAGGAAGGCTGGTTCCGCTTTATCCTTTGACTAAAGGGCTTTATCCGCGCACTGTCAGGAAGATGATGAAAGGTGTTATCGACCGCTGGGCGCCCGAAATAGCGGAATTCCTGCCCCAACTATTAAGAACACGCTGTAAACTTCTGGATTTGCCGCAGGCAATCTCCCAGGCGCATTTCCCGGATAGTGTCGATTTGAAAGACCGTGCCAGGATACGGCTGGCATTCGACGAGCTGTTTTTGCTGCAACTGGGTGTTCTGAGAAGGAAACGCTACTGGCAGGTAAGCCAGCCGGCTAATCCTTTTAAGATAGATACGACGCTATTGGATAAATGGATGAAAACCCTGCCCTTTGAATTTACCGCAGCCCAGAAGAAAGTTACCGCCGAGATAATGGAAGACCTGAAAAAAGCCGTTCCGATGTCGAGGCTGTTGCAGGGAGAAGTCGGCAGCGGCAAAACCGTTGTGGCAATGGCAGCACTGATTGCAGCGGTGAATAACGATTTCCAGGGGGCTTTCATGGCTCCCACCGAAATCCTGGCCCAGCAGCACTTCGCCGGTATATGCCAACTTTTGAAAACCGCAGGACAGGCGATTTCACAGGAAGACTACCTGCATACTTACAGCGGTATTTTGAATAAACCGATAACGATTGCCCTGCTCATCGGTGATATTAAAGGGAAAAAGAAAAAGGAACTGCAGGAAGCCATTGCTTCAGGAGAGGTGGATATTATCATCGGGACGCACGCCCTGATTCAAAAGGATGTCGATTTCAAGGCGCTGGGTTTGGTTATTGTAGACGAACAGCACCGCTTCGGCGTCACACAAAGGTCGGCATTACGACAAAAGGGTTTCAGCCCGCATATGCTGGTAATGACCGCCACCCCCATCCCGCGCACCCTGGCGCTAACCATGTACGGCGACCTCGACCTGTCGGTTATCGACCAGTTGCCTCCCGGCAGGCAAACCATTAAAACCAAATGGCTGACACCCCAGGAGAGGGAAAAGGCTTATAATTTTATCCGCAAACAGGTTGCCGAAGGCAGGCAGGCCTTCATTATTTGCCCGCTGATTGAGGAATCGGAGGCGGTGCAGGCACGTGCCGCTGTCGGCGAATTCGAGTATCTTTCAGCGGAAGTGTTTCCATCCTTAAGGTTGGGACTGCTGCACGGCCGGATGTCTTCGGCGGACAAAGACGATGTTATGTCGCGTTTCCGCTCGGGGGAACTGGACATACTTGTTTCGACACCGGTTGTCGAAGTGGGCGTCGATATTCCCAATGCCACGGTTATGCTGATTGAAAGCGCCGACCGTTTCGGGCTTTCGCAATTGCACCAGTTCAGGGGAAGAGTCGGACGCGGCAAAGAACAAAGCTACTGTATGCTACTGGCGGAAAATCCCTCAGAAATAGCCCAAAACCGCCTTGAAGTAATCGAGAGCGTACAGGATGGTTTTATACTGGCAGAAGAAGACCTGAAATTGAGAGGACCCGGCGAATTCTTCGGCACACGCCAGAGCGGCATCCCCGACCTCAGGATGGCTCGGATTTCAGATACCGCGCTGCTTGAAATGGCACGCCGCGAGGCAACCCTGCTCTTCGAAAAAGACCCGGGATTGGAGAACGAGGAGCATAAATTACTCTCGGATGAGATTGCGCGCGTCTGGATTAAAAAAGACATCGGCGAACAAAGCTGATATAGGCTTCCCTTGGGGGAAGCTGTCTCGTCCCGATTATATCGGGACGAGACGGATGAGGGATAATAATAATAATAATAATAATATGCGACTCGCATTCGGCATCCCGATATACAGTGATGCGACTTCCCCAACAAGTTAGGTTCGGAATATAAATCATAATTTGTTTTTAATCCGAAAAGCATTTAAGATATATATATAATACAAAATAACGGAGGTATAAAATGTTATCACAGATTCCCATTCAGCTGGCTAAAGTAGACAAGAAGGATATCGACAAGGAAATACTGAGGGCAGCCGTTATCGCTGAACTTGATGCCATAAACCTCTATGAACAGATGGCCGGCCTGGCAGAAGATAAAAATCTAAAAACAGTTCTTTTGGATATCGCCAGGGAAGAGAAAACGCATGTCGGCGAATTCCAGACTCTTTTGTTAATGCAGGATAAAGAACTCGAAGAAGAGATGAAACACGGCAAGGAAGAGATAGAGGAATTATTCGAAAAATAGAGAAACCGCACATGCGGTAAATTGGTTTCCCATAACTTAAAAAAACTATTTATATAATGGTGCGTTGTGTTATAATGCACCATTATATAGCTTTAAACGGGGGTTATCTTGAGCGAAATTTTAGTTGTTAAACAGAGGATTATCGAATCGATAAAACGGGCGGCAACAGAAGCGCAACAATCCGATAAACTACCGGCGATTCCGCTGCCGGATGTCTCCATCGAGCGTCCGCAAAAAGCCGGGCATGGCGACTACGCTACCAGTCTCCCCTTAAAACTTGCCCGCGCCACCGGTTTAAATCCGCTGAATATCGCTAAAACTATTGCTTCCTTTTTATCTGAAAGCGATGAAATCGCCGATGTCAGCGTTGCCCCGCCCGGTTTTATTAACTTTAGACTGTCATCCGTTTGGCTGACTAAACAGGTAGACAGCATTCTCAATCAGAATAAATCCTACGGTAATATCGACCACGGTAATGGCAAAAAGGTTCAAATAGAATTTGTCAGTGCCAATCCTACCGGCCCGTTGCATATCGGTCATGGAAGAGGAGCTGTTTTAGGCAGCACACTTGCCAATGTGCTGGATGCCGCCGGATTTGAAGTGCAAAAAGAATACTATATCAACGATGGCGGAAACCAGATTTTCTCATTCTACCGCTCTTTATATGCACGTTATCAGCAATCTCTTGGCATCGACACCGAAATGCCAGCAGAAGGATATTTCGGTACCTATATAACAGAACTTGCCAAAGAGTTAATTGATGAGCACGGCGATAAATTCCTCAAAATGGCGCCGGAAGAAGCCGAAAGCCAACTGGGGAAACTGGGATTGGATAAAATGCTTAAGCTGATTAAAGAATCCCTCGAATCGCTCAGGGTTTGCTACGACAGCTGGTTCAGCGAAAGCAGCCTTTATGACAACGGACAGTATGACAAGGTGATGTCCATGTTAAAACAAAGCGGCTATATTGCCGACAAGGAATCCGCCACCTGGTTTGTTTCTACAGCCCTGGGCGAGGATAAAGACAATGTGGTCATCCGCAGCGATGGTACCGCTACCTATTTCGCCACCGACATCGCCTACCACTATAACAAGTTCATCGAGCGCAAATTCGATAAGGTTATCGATATCTGGGGCGCCGACCACCAGGGGCATGTTTCCAGGATGGAAGCCGTCGTAGGTGCGCTGGGAATCGATCCGAAACGCTTGAAGGTTATAATTTCTCAGATGATTACCTTAAAACGCGGCGGGGAACTGGTTAAATTATCCAAGCGCAGCGGTGATATGATATCACTATCAGAAGTGATAGATGAAGTAGGCGTAGATGCCTGCCGATTCTTTTTCCTGTGCCGTTCCGCCGACAGCCAGATGGACTTCGACCTTGAACTGGCAAAGAAAGAATCCCAGGATAATCCGGTTTATTACGTTCAATATGCTTACGCCCGCATCTCCAGCATACTCCGCCTGGCGGAAGAAAAGGGTATTAAATACGATGACGGAGATGTCTCACTGCTTAAAGATGAAGCCGAGCTGACTTTGATACGCAAAATGCTGCTTTTACCCGAGATAATAGAGTTGATTGCCAACACCCTGGAGCCGCATCATCTGACCTATTACGCCCAGGACCTGGCTACAGTATTCCACAGCTTCTACAAACAATGCCGCGTTGTAACGGATGAAGCAGATATGACAAAGGCCAGACTGAAACTGGTTGCTTCAGCTAAAATAGTGCTTGACAGAACCCTGTACCTGATGGGTATGTCGGCGCCGGAAAAAATGTAGCTTTCGGCTAAACTACGAGGCAGGTAACTGTACGGGATATACCATCGACGGTATGAATCCTGGCGGTGATAATATCGCCCACTTCGTTTAAGGTATCTGCTTCGACGATAGCAATAACATCGTAGGGACCGGTAACCGTATCTACCGAGTTTACACCATCCATCTTCTTAAGAGCGGTAACAACCGTCTTGGTTTTACCGACTGCTGTTTCCACCAGTACATAAGCTCGTGCTTTCATCGGATTCCTCCTTGACTCGCTTAAGCGGATTATAGCTGGATTATAGGTTGCAGGGTATTGCCTGTCAAATAACACAACACAAACAGTCATAAACTATCGCAAGTTTGCAGTAATATCGTTGCCGTGAGTATAATTATTATATCAATATATAACTTGTAAGGAATAGAAGTGCAGATAAATGTTTCGCAGTTATTAAAGGAACCGATAGGTTCGACACGGGATTATGACATAGATGAAACAATCGATGATAAGATTGATAATATAACCTTTCCGGTCAATGGTTATGTCAAATTAACCCGCACCAACCGCAGCATACTGGTAAAAGGCAAATTCAATGCATCAGTAAAAGCTACCTGTGCCCGCTGCCTGGAGGATTTTGACTGCCCGCTTGAGGTAGTTATCGAAGAGGAATATTTTCCGCTTCTGGATATGGGGGCTGATTACCCCATGTCACCACCAGAAGAATCCGACAGCTTTACAATCGATGAACACCAGATACTCGACCTGACAGAAGCCATCAGGCAATATACATTGCTTGCCGTCCCGATGAAACCCCTCTGCAAGAAGAATTGTAACGGCGGCTGATTTTAAAAATTTAAACCATTATGGTAATATAGATAGTTACATTAAAGGATTAGAAACGGAGTAAAATATGACACCATTACCTAAACGTAAAACGGCTAAAGCAAGACAGGGAGAAAGACGCAGTCATCTCGCTTTAACGCCGAAAGCCCTTATGAATTGCCCGCAGTGCGGCAATGCCAAGCTTCAGCATCATGTTTGCAATACTTGTGGTAACTATGACGGCAGAGAAGCAATAGAAATGGAAAGCCCTAAAAAGAAATCCAAGTAAATTGCTTAGCTAGCCTGTCAGCAGTGTTTTGTTCGATAAATGTGATTGGTAAATTGATTTAAACATCTAAGGTCGCTCATATTCTATAGCCGGCAAGCCGGCATCGGAATGGAAAGCGGCCTTAATTATAGCTTTAATATCATATTCAAACTATAATCACAAAATCGATAATTGCAGACGTTACTGCCGGCATTCCCGATAAGCCTTAGTGGAATGTTTCGAAAAGTATTGCGCATAAATAAGCTATTAATACAATCTTTTCAGCTTCAACTGCACATACAGGACATTCCACACACTAACACCGATTAACAAAGCAGTGTTATAATATAAGCCGATGATTCGAAGTAAGCGGAGAAAATAATGACCGGAGCCAGAAGAAAATCCAGGGCAGTTGCACTTCAGGTATTATATGAAGTGGATTCGGTAGGACATAAACCCGAAGACGTTATACAGCATGCGCTTTTAGAAGAAGCGCTGACCGAAGAAAATATTTTGTTTGTTAAAGAACTGGTATCGGGGGTGCTCGATAACAAAAAGGATATCGACGTTAATATCAAGAAGTTTGCCCCTACCTGGCCGATTGCCCAGATATCGGTCATCGACCGCAATATCCTGAGGCTTGCAATATTTGAGCTTTTATTTGATAATAAGACACCAATCAAAGTAGCTATAAATGAAGCTGTCGAGCTGGCTAAAAACTTCGGCAGCGACAGTTCGCCAAGATTTATTAACGGTGTACTGAGTTCCGTTAGCAACCTGGCAACCAGACAGTAAAATGGAGGTGGAAAATGGCAACGGTTTCCGAAAGAGTAAAAAAAATTATCGCTAACCAGCTTGGTTTAGTTGAAAATGATATAAGACCCGATTCGCGGTTTACTGAAGATTTAAATGCCGATTCGCTCGATATGGTGGAACTGACTATGGCAATGGAAGAGGAGTTCAGCACTCCGGAACGTGCAGTCAGTATACCGGATGAAGTTGCCGAAAGCATTAAGACGGTACAGGATGCCATCGACTATATCAGAAACCTGGGCTCACCTGACAAACAAAATAATCCTTCGTGCGGACAGGCTGATAGTTCAGGGATTGTCAGTGCGGCACCGGCAAAAAAACACTCTTTAATCGACAAACTGTTCGGTAAAAACCGCGGCAGGTAGTTTTAAATAATTTTTGACCTGTTAAATCTATTTGATAATATCGAGCACCTTTTCCAGCGCCCTGGTCCAATCATTTCCAAACCTTTTATACTCGATATTCAACTGCGTTCTTCCCATAGTAATTCCTGTTTTGGGCAGTACTGCCGTCTTCTGCCTTTCAAGCTGCAATCCCTCAAACAGACGTATTACAACTTTCCCTTCCTCGGTAACAATCGACTTAACCCCAGCCCTGCTAGCTTTCAGCCTGATATGTACCACAAACAACAGATTTTTAACCTCCGGCGGCAAAGCCCCAAAACGGTCAGAAAGCTCCTTCGCCAGATTTTGTAACTCTTCTTCATTTTTTATGTCCGCTATCCTGTGATACAGGTTCAACCGGACGGCAACATCGGAAACGTAGTTTTCGGGAATAGAGGCCGCCAGCGGCAAATCGACCGTGGTTTGCAATCGACGCTTCACCCGCGGTGTTTGCTCCCCTTTCTGCCTGTACCTGATATCGGCAACAGCCTCAGAAAGCAGGCGGGTATATAAACTGAAACCGACAGCATTGATATGCCCGCTCTGCTTCATTCCCAGCAGGTTGCCGGCGCCCCTGATTTCCAGGTCTTTCATGGCGATATTGGCACCGGCGCCCAGTTCGGTAGCTTCATAAATAACATTCAGTCGCTGACGGGCCTCTTCGGTGATGCGCTTGCCTTTATCGTAGAGGAAATAGGCATAGGCCAGGTTGGCGCCCCGCCCCACCCTGCCCCGTAGCTGGTAAAGCTGAGTAAGCCCGAACTTATCGGCTTGATTGATGATGAGAGTATTGGCGTTGGGGACATCCAGTCCTGATTCAATGATGGTGGTACAAACGAGGATATCTATATCCCCGCGCGAGAAATCGGTCATCACGTTTTCCAGTTCGCCTTCCGACATACGCCCGTGAGCTACAGAAATCCTGGCGGATGGCACCAGTTCGCGGACCTTTTCGGCAATCATCCCGATACTCTGAACGCGGTTATGCACAAAAAAGACCTGGCCGTTGCGCTCCAGTTCTTTCATAATTGCTTCCTTCACCAGCTGCCCGTCGTATTCGGCTACATAAGTTCTTACCGGCAATCGTTCCTCAGGAGGCGTTTCGATAAGGCTCATATCACGCACGCCCACCAGCGACATGTGCAGCGTGCGGGGAATGGGAGTTGCACTCATAGCCAGCACATCCACTTCCTTACGGATGTTTTTCAAATATTCTTTGTGGTTTACACCGAAACGCTGCTCCTCGTCGATGATTAAAAGCCCGAGGTCTTTAAAAACGACATCCTTCTGTATAAGGCGGTGAGTACCGATACATATATCGACCTTACCCTCGGCCAGTTTTTCGATGATTTCCTGCTGCTGCTTATGTGTGCGGAAACGGCTGAGGACTTCCACCCTGACCGGAAAAGCCTTCAAGCGCTGTGTAAACGTAGCATAATGCTGCTCGGCAAGTACCGTAGTCGGCACTAAAACCGCCACCTGCTTGTTATCCATTACCGACTTGAAAGCGGCGCGCAGGGCTACTTCCGTTTTCCCATAACCGACATCCCCCATAATCAGCCTGTCCATCGGCTTGGCTTTCGCCATATCGGCTTTTACTTCTTCCTGTACCGTCATCTGGTCTGGTGTTTCAACATAAGGAAACGAGGCTTCCATTTCCTGCTGCCAAACGGTATCGGGAGAGAAAGCAAATCCCGAAGCGGCTTCCCTGGCTGCATAGAGGTTCAATAACTCTTCAGCCACATCCTCGACTGATTTCTGCGCTTTCTGCTTGGCTTTTGCCCAATCCTGAGTTCCCAGGCGATTCAGGACCGGAGTTTTATCGCTGCCCCCGATATAACGCCCGATACGGTCTATCTGGTCGACAGGAACATATAATTTATCACCCTCAGCATATTCCAGCACCATGTATTCGATTAATGAAGCCCCCATCCGGGTAATCCCGTTAAATTTAGCGATGCCGTGCTCTATATGCACCACATAGTCACCGGGATTGATATCTTCATAGAGTTTGATTTTAGCTACCGGACGTTTTTTAACGAACCTTCTTTGCTTTATAAACCCGAAGATTTCGCTGTCGGTAAATATAAAGGTATCGCCGTTCATTACCCAACCGTCGGTTACGGCACCGCCGGAAATCGATATTTTACCGAATGCCGGGGCTTGACCTGCCTCTTTATCGATGTTGACGCTGAAGATATCTTCATCCGCCAGCATCTCGGACAGTCGTTTGGCTTGATGAGTAACCGCAACTACCCTTTTCCCGGATGTCAGTAGAGTTCTGACTTCATTTACAAACTGCGGCAGTTTACCACTAAAGTCTGGTGCTGCCGAAAAAGCGAGGCGGGATGTATCCCCCCAGGAAACCAGGTTCAGTTTATACTTATCGCTGAGGCGGGTTTCGATATCCTCCTCAGTAAAATACGGCGCAGGGTAGTTGTGGGGGAGTTCATGACTGGCAAGTTTATCCCGTCTTAATTGCTCTGCTTCCTCTGCCATAAATTCGATGGTCTGGTACACATTCTGCCATTCATCCATGATAACAACAGACTGAGACGGCAGGTAATCCAAAACATTGCCGGAATTGAATAATGGCGCATAAAACTGTTTACCTGCCGGCATGCGCCCCTCTGAAAACATGTTCAAATCCTGTTTAAACTGCATTTTGATATCGGCTTTGCAGCCGGCGATATCGATATTTTCGATTTTTTTCTTTAATTCTGCAGGCTCTATCAGAAACGGCGTAACCATTTCCGTTGCCAATCCGATTTCTATGCTTGAAACAGACTCAAGTGAACGCTGTGTTTGCGGGTCGAAGAAACGCAGGCTGTCTATGGTGTTACCCATAAATTCCATCCTGAGGGGTTTTTCGAATGTCAGCGGGTAGATATCAACTATTCCGCCGCGATGGCTCATGCTGCCAGGCAGTTCCACGATGCTTTCGCTCTTGTATCCCAGCAATTGCCATTTTTTCAAGAGTACATAGGGCTCAACCTGCATTCCCAGCCTGATTGTATGAAGAGATGACCTGAAATCTGCGACCGGGATAACTTTCTGCATTAAAGACTGCGCAGACATTATAATCAGCAGCGGGGAGTTACTTTTTTCGTATTTCAATAAACCCGACAGCAGACGGATTCTTTCTGCCTCGGTAAAATTGTCGGATGTTACCCGCTGGTATGGCAGTGTGTCCGGCTCGGGGAAGAGGTCAATATTGCTATCCGCGCCGCACCAGGCAACCAACTGGTCTTTTAGCCTGCTGGCATTGTCGGCTTTAGCCGTTATTACAATCAGCGGTATTTTTAAATCCTGATAAAGAGAGGCAATCAGGTAAGGCTTGGCGGCATTTAAAAGCGACACATCCCCTGTTTCGCCTTGTTTTTTTATCTCTTGCAGCAGTTCCCCGTACGCGGGCATTTCAGATATAAGATTGAGCAAACTATTCAAATCATTTTTCCCTATGTATAAACGCCTATAGGGCTAGTCATAGCGAACTAGCCCGTCGCATAAATTGTATCATACCTTTCCTGCTTGTCCAACTTGGCGCGCATTGCTATAATGGTTGAAATATAGCGGGAGTTATTATGAAAAACTCATCGTTACCTTATAAAAGAATAGTCATCAAGCTCGGTTCCAACCTGCTCACCAACGGTA